>JACQZT010000428.1 GCA_016213755.1 Acidobacteriota bacterium
ACATCGCGCGAAAACTCGGAGTTCTTGCGGAACTCGGCGATGTACTTGGATGAGTCGCCGGTGTTGATCAGTTTCTCGCCCCACAAGTTGGCGGCGATGCCGCTGAAGCCGAGTCCCTTGGCGGCCATCTGGGCCTTCAATTCCTCGCGCTGCGACTTTTCGGGCATAGCCCCGCCCCAGCCCTCGTTGGAGCCGCTCGGGTTGCCCGGGTTCGGGTGCGGCGGAAAGGCGCCCAACTCAACGCCGTCGAAGCCAAGTTCTTTCAATTTGTCGCAAACCGTGCCGAACGGAATCGGGTTGCTGCCGTACGGGCCGATGGTGTAGGCCCACGTGCCAATCGAGCTGCGTTTGCTCATCAGTGCCTCCTGTGCGGGTAGCGTTTACGGTTGATCGTATCCCTTGAGCCGGCGCACCCAGATATTGCGGTAGCGCACGGCGGTATCGTGATCCTGAAGCATCAGCGGTTCTTCGGGTTCGTGCGGCGCATACGTGCCCACCGCGCGGTGCGCCATGCGGCCGGTGATCTCCTTGTGGTGATGCACCAGCACGCCGTTGTAGAAGAGGGTGACGAACGCCGGTTTGGTCAGCCTTCCGCTCTCGAATTTCGGCGCCTCGAAGGCGATATCGAAGGTCTGCCACTCGCCGGGCTTGCGCGCCGGGTTGACCAGCGGCGGCCACTGGCCGTAAATCGAGCCGGCCTGCCCGTCGGCGTAGGTGGGGTTGTTCCAGGAATCCAGCACCTGCATCTCGTAGCGGCTCATGATGAGCACGCCCGAGTTGCCGCGCCACTGGCTGGTGCCGTCGATCACGGACGGCGCGGCCCACTCGACGTGGTACTGCGCGTCGCCGAACTTTTCTTTCGAGATCAGGTCGCCCGTGCCGCCGGCGCACTCCATGTAGCCCTTTTCGATCTTCCATCCCGGCGCGACCGGTTTGCCGCGATTGGGGCCCTTGCCCAGGGCGGTCCACTTCGACAGGTCCTGGCCGTCGAACAGCACCACGGCGTCCGACGGGGGTTGCCCGGCCGGCGTCCCCGGCGTAACCAGCGGCGGGTGCGGCCGGTCGATGTCGTGCACCTTCCACTTCTGCTCCGGCAGCACCGGCGTGTCGGTGTAGCCGAGCGGCGAGGTGCGGTTCTTCTTTTGCGCCGCCGGGGCCGCGGCCAGCAGGCCGGCGAGAATCAGCGGGATCAGTCTATGCATGCACACTCCAGGAAGCCGCTAGCTTATCAAAAATCGCACGATTCTGATATCATCGGCGGCTGAGCGGGAGGTGACGCATGAGTGGTTTGACGCGCCGCGAACTGGCGGCGGCCGCGGGATTCTCCTTCGTTGCACCGGGCGACAGGCTGAACATCGCCGGCGTCGGTGTGGGCGGCATGGGCGCCAACTACCTCTCCAACATGGAGAGCGAGAACATCGCCGTTCTGTGCGACGTGGACGATGCGGTCGCGGCGAAGACGTTCGCGAAATACCCGGACGCGCGGCGCTACCGCGACTTCCGCGCGATGCTCGACAAGGAGAAGAACATCGACGCGGTGGTCGTCGGCACGCCCGACCATACCCACGCCGCTGTGGCCCTGGCGGCCATGCAACTGGGCAAGCACGTCTACTGCGCCAAACCCATGACCCGCACCATCCAGGAAGCCCGCCTGCTGGCCAGGACGGCGGCCGATAAGCGCGTGGCCACGCAGATGAGCGTGCAGTCCTGCGCCTCGGAGGCGGCCTGCGCGACCGCCGAGTGGGTCCGCGCGGGGGCGGTGGGCAAGGTGCGCGAGGTCCACGTCTGGTCGGACCGGCCCATCTGGCCGCAGGCGGTGGCGCGGCCGGCAGAAACCGTGCCCGCGCCCTCGACGCTGAACTGGGACCTCTTCCTCGGTCCGGCGCCGGCGCGGCCCTACCATCCCTGTTATCACCCCTTCGCGTGGCGCGGCTGGTACGATTTCGGCACCGGCGCGCTGGGCGACATGGGCTGCCACACGCTGCACGTTATCGTGCGCGCGCTCGAGCTGGGCCTGCCGGCCGCCGTCTCGGCCACCTCGTCGCGCCAGGTGCGCACCGCGCGTCCTTTCCGCCCGGCGGTGTTTCCCGAGACGTTTCCGGACGCTTCCATCGTCACCTGGGAATTCCCCGGCGTGCGCGTCACCTGGTTCGACGGCGGCCTCAAGCCGCCCAGCCCGGTGGATCTGCCAGCCGCCGGCATCCTGTTTGCCGGCGACAAGGGCCTGCTGCTGAGCGGCTTCACCGGCGGCCCCAAACTGCTATCCGAGGCGCCGTCGTTCACGCCGCCCGCCAAGACGCTGCCGCGCACGGCGGGCCACTACCAGGAGTGGATCGCCGCCTGCAAAGGCGGCAAGCCCGCCAGTTGCGAATTCGGCTTCGGCGCGCAGTTGACCGAGATCGCGCTGCTTGGCTCGATCGCCGTCCGCATCGGAAAACGCCTGGAATGGGATGCCGCTGCCGGCCGCTTCACCAACAACGTGGAAGCCAACGCCCTGATCGCCCCGCCCTACCGCACCGGCTGGTTCAGAGCATAGCCGTTCCCGGCGGAGCAGAAGAGCGCCCAGTCTGGCGGCGACCACGGCGACGCCGAAGCCGGCCAGGGCGTCCGCCGCATAGTGGTAGCGCCCGTACACGGTCGCCAGGGCGACCAGAATCGCATACGCCAGCGTGCCCCAACCGAGCCACGGCTTGTCGCCGAACACTTTGCGCATGGCAAAAGCGGCCGCGAAGGCGCCCGACACGTGCGCGCTCGGGAACACACTGGTGTGAATCCCCTGGCTGCCCAGCAGCGAGAGATTGATGCGGCGTACCAGGGTGGCCACGGCTGGCAGGTCCTGCCCGGCGAACACCGTCCGAGGCGGCTCCGAGGGCCAGAACGGGAACTGCGCGTAAGCGAGGAACAGCCCGAGCAGGTAGACCGTCAGCAGGGCATCCGCTTGCTCTCGCCGCTTGAATGCGCGGAGCATGGCCAGGCAGAAGACGGGGAAGGCGTACACCAGCAGGTAGCTGAGCTCCAGCAACGACGGCACAACCGCGCCCAGAGACTCAATCGCGCTCCGCAGCCCCCATTGGCGCAGAACCATGCGGTCCCACACGATCCAGCTCCGTTCCAGCGCGTACCCGTGGCCGGACGGGGCGAACCAGCCCATCTGCTTGTAGGCCAGCAGCGCGAGAGCGAGAGGCGCCGCGTCGCGAAGCGCCCCCGGCCATTCGCTCCCGCCCCGCCTCACCGCCCGCAGCAGCAGGGCGTAGGAAACCGCCGCCACCGCGTTCGCCAGAAGAGCGCGCCCGCTCATCGCCGGGTCGATCGTCAGAACCAGCGCCAGGACGGTGGTGTAAGTGAAGTAGGCGGCCAGGATCCACTCGGATACGCGCGGGTTGTTCGCCGGATCGGGTTTCACTTGTCCCTCGTCATGCCTAAGACCTCGCCGGGCGCAACGCGGATCATCTCCGCTGGTACTCGCCTTCCAGCGTGACCTTCGCCATATCCAGGGTGCGCGCCGTCGAGGCCCGCGTTCGGTGCATGATCACCGGGCGGAGAAAACGCCCGATGCTCGTATCCAACAGGTCGCACCGGCCCCGGTTGATCGTCACCAGGTACACGGCCGGCGTCTTCGCGCCGGAGTCGCCGGAGATCACGTGGTCCACTTGCAGGCTGGCCTGAAAATAGCGGCTGGCGTAAACCTGCTCGGTGACCATCACGGCCTCGCGGCGGGACCCGTTTTGCAGTTCCCACACCGTCACCTTGGTGAGCCGGATCAGCTTCTTCAGGCCGATGTCGATCTTCGCCCAGGCAAAGTATTCACGCGCCCCGTTGGCCTCCCCCAGCGGATAGTTCGCTACGTACTCCTCGACGTGCGCCCCGTAATGCCGCAGATAGGGGGAGTTCGCCAGCAATGCCCGCACCTCCCGGGCGACAATCAGTCCCTTGGACCCCTGCCGAAGAGGCTCCAGACTGCGGATGCCGCTGTTCTGGTAGCCGCGGATCGTGCGGACCAGGATCTCCTTGCCCGCCCGTTCGGACTGTCCTGCCGCGGGGTCCAGTTCGCGAAGCGGTTCGAGATCGCTGGGATCCAGGGTCAGCCCCTGCATGTCGGTCACCGACGGCGCGGACGAGAAACGGCCGAATTGCAGAAGCGTCGGCCCGGTGCGGTACAGGTTTCCCGTCCGGGCCCGCTCGAGGTAATAACCGAACGGGACCTGGAAGTGCGTCACGCCCACCGTCACCATCTCCTGAGGAATGCCGGGGTCCAACGTCTTCACCACTCTCCGGCCGGATCTCGCCTCGGCCAGGTCGCGGTTTCCGAATCCGGCATTGAGACGCAGGAAGTTCCCAATCTCGGCGTCGATGCTGTGTTTGGCGGTACCGGCGCCCAGAAACAGGCAGACCGGCAGAACCAGGCTGGTTCGGACAGCGGCGTTGAGTATCATGACGGTATCCTCTCTGCCTTCTCTCCCGGATGCGGCCGGAATACGATCAGCTCGGCCGCCGCGAAGTTCGCCAGCGTTCCGGCGCCGATGGCCAGCAGGTTGGCGGCCAGGCAGTGCAGGCCGAAGGCCTCCATGCAGAAGCGGGTGACGCCCAGACTGGTGGTTATCGAGACCATGCCGTTGGTCAGGTTGAACTGCCACAGGCGTTCGAAAACCGACTTGGGTGTGAGACACTCGCGCGGCACTGCCCAGGTCCAGCGCAGATGCCAGAAGAAGTTGTGCAGGACGGCGATCTCGACGGCGGCCGCGGAGACCGGCATCACGCTCATCCCCAGCGCCTCGCGCAAGAACACCAGGCTGCACGTTTGCACGCCAATACCGGCCGCGCCAGTGGCCAGGAACCTGAGCCACCGGCCGCCCAGCCCGGTCCTCATGGGAGCCTCTCCTGGCAATACAGCGCGGTCGTGTTCCGGATCGCCGCCCAGGCGAACAACAGCAGCATCCCGGCGACGCCGATCACGCCGCCCGCGTCGAACAACAGATAACGCCCGCCGAGGATCGTCGCTTCGGTTCTTGTGGAGAGTGCGGCGTTGCCGATCATCAGCAGCAGCCGCAGCTCGGTCGGGCTGAACAGCCCGTGCGAGAGGCGGAACGTCCCCAGCGTGCAGGTGGCCAGGTACGACTCCACCGCCAGCAGCAGGAACGCCACCAGAAGACCGGCGGCCACGGTCGCGCTCATGTAGCCCGACAGCGCCAGGCCGCCCAGAAGAAACACCGCCGAGACCGCGTCGACCACGTGGTCGACGTAAAACCCGTAGCGCGGTCTCTGCCGGTTCCTCACTCTGGCCAGCGTGCCGTCGAGGCTGTCCCCGGCCCAGTTGAGCAGGATCATCCCGTTCACCATCCAGAGCCAGGCGGTGTTCCCGCTCGACAGCCAGTAACCCGCGCCCGCTCCGAGCATCGACAGCAGCCCAACCAGCGTAAGGTGGTCTGAGTTGATGCAGGATGGCATCCTCTCCGCCATCCAGATCAGGGCTTTCTTCTCAACCCCCGAGAGCAGGCTCGTTTGCACTCTCTTCGCGTTTTGAAAGCCGTGTGTCATTACTTGAGCAGCTCCTTGTACAAGGCTCTATGTGCACTTGGGCCTCCAAAAAGCAGAACGCTGGAAGTTGCTCATAAACAGGCGGTTTGCCGAATGCGGGAGCCGCCACCGGGCCCCTTCGGCGCAAGAACCGGCTGACAGTGTCAGCGGAATCTGGCACTTGGAAACCCGGTGAGGACCCGGAGCTGTACAAGATTCAAGGTTTCTAGCGCTTGCTGACGCGCGCGGCTCGGTAACTGTTTCAGCTTCAACGTCAAGTTACCGAACCGCAACCGTAAGGGAGCGGCGCCGGCGATTCTCTTACGGCTTCTCATGAAGCGGCGCCTCACCCGCCCGGATGAAAACGGGGGCTGGAATCGTGCCAACCGGACCGCCTTCTCCGCCCAGATCCGCGATGGCCCAATGCTCTTCGCGTTGCCGAACGTAGCCGGCTTATTCTCTTGAAAAGCGGTTTCCGCCACTTCGATTGTCCCGTGGCGCGCGCAGATCACCGGCGTCGACCGTATGGCGGCCCAGAGCTTCGTGGGCGTGACTTTCGCGAATGGCTTGCGAGCGTCTCTCCAACGAAATCGCTTCCGCCTTTCGTTTCGTCTTCCGCAGCAAAACCGCATACTCCGCGAGGATCTTGCCTACCAGCGGGTTCTCCTGCCCAAGGCTGGTTTCGGCGATGGCCACCGCTCGCTGGAACAGAAGTTCCGCTTCGGCCTGCCGGCCCCGGAAGCAATAAAGCCGCGCCAGGTTGGTCAGTGCGCGCGCCGCGTTGGGATGGTTGGGTCCCAGTGACTTTTCCCATATCGCCAGGGCCCGTTCCAGATAGGAGATGGCCTCCGTGTGCCGGTTCATGTCCGCGCAAAGCATCCCCAGGTTGTTCAGGAGCAGCGCCAGTTCGCGGTCCTCCGGACCGTACTTCTTCTCGAGCTCCGCCAGCGCCTGGCGGTACAAGGGTTCGGCTTGGGAGTACCTGCCAACGGCGTGGTAGCGAGCAGCGACACTGTGCAGGAGCCAAACCGCCTCGGCGTCATTGGCGGCGAGCGCCTGCCTGCCGACCGCCAGGCACCGGCGCTGGAGCCGCCCCGCCTTTTCGTACTGGCCGTTCTCGAGATAGAGTGCCACCAGGCTGCTCAGCGGCTGGAGCAGGCTCGGATGGTCAATGCCCGCGCTCTTTTCCAAGTCGGCTAGTGACAACCGGTAGAACTTCTCGGCCTGGGCGGGTCTGCCCAGGTCAACACAGACCGAGCCCAAATTGCCGAGGGTAACCGCCCGGCGAACATCTCCCGGCGCGAATGTCTCCGCCTGCTTGAGGGCATTCAGCAGCGCGGTTTCGGCTTCCGCATGGTTTCCTTGCTGCTGAAGCTGTCCGGCGCGGCTCATCCACTGCTCCCAGGATTGCTCCGCGGCACGAGCGATTCGGCACCCGAAAAGAAAGCCGAGCCCGCAGACCGCGATCCGGATTCTGTAAGAATTCCGCAACCTTGTCCCGCCCCTTGCAGAGTGCGATAATTCGAGCGTGACGGCAGGAAGGCACGCTGAAACTTGGCTGAATCCTGGCTGATGCTCGAACGACGCGGGGCGGAAGAGTGATGGATCCGCTCTGAGCAGGGGCCCGCCTGTGGGACGCGGGCGAGCACATGGTGGCGGAACGCTATCGGGTTGCCGACCTTGTAGTGGATGCCGGCGCGGGGATGGTCACGCGCGGGAAAGAGACCGTCAGCCTGTCACCCCTTACCTTTGACCTCCTGGTAACACTCGTCCGTCGCGCGCCACACGTCGTGCGCCGCCACGAACTGCTGGCGGCGGTCTGGCCGAATGAGTTTGTCAGCGAGGATACCCTCTCACAGCGGGTGCGGCTGCTGCGGGAAGCGCTCGAGGATGTGAGCGGGGAACCGCGCTACGTCGCTTCGCTTCGAGGATGGGGCTACAAGATCGTCGCACCTGTCGAGCGGCTGGAGAATCGGAAAGCGCCGATTCGCGCCTTGGCTGTGCTGCCGTTGGCTAACCTCACGGGAGATCCCGAACAGGAGTACTTTGCCGACGGAATGACCGAAACGCTGATCTCGGCTCTGGCCAGGATCCGAGCCCTCAAGGTGATCTCGCGAACTTCGGTCATGCACTACAAGCATGCCGACAGGCGCCTGCCCCAGATTGCGCGCGAGTTGGGCGTGGACGCGGTCATCGAAGGCACAGTGCTCCTGGCTGGAGGGCGTGTGCGCGTCAGCGCGCAGTTGGTTTTCGCCGCAACTGACGAGCACCTGTGGGCCGAAAGTTATGATCGCGACCTTGGAGATGTCCTCCAGTTGCACGCCGACATCGCGAGATCCATTGCTCGGGAGGTCCGTGCCGTGGTCACGCCGGAAGAGCGGGTACGGCTCGGAGAGCGCCGTTGGGTGGATCCGGTGGCGCATGAGGCGGATTTGCGAGCCCGGCACTTTTTCGCGAAACTCACCCCTCCGGATGTCGAGCGGGCTATTGCCCTTTTCGAACAGGCGGTTGACCGGGACCCGTCGTTCGCCGGAGCTCACGCCAGCCTGGCGCACGCCTGCTTTGTCCGCGCCGTGCAACTCGGAGCGGGTTTGAGCGTCGCGGAGCAGAGGGAATTGCTCACCAAGTCCAGGGCGGCCGCCACGCGGGCCCTGGCTATCGACGAAACGGCGGCTCTGGCGCATATCGCAATCGGCGGGGCTCTTCTATTCCTCGACTGGAACTGGCGTGAAGCCGGCCGAGAGGCGGAGCGCGCGCTGGAACTGGAACCGAACCTGTGCTATGCCCATACCTACCGTGCCGCCCTCGCGGGCATGAGGCTGGACCGCACAACAACCCTTGCGGAGCTGCGCCGCGCCATCGAGCTCGACCCAGTGAGTCTGGACGTTCGATCTCAGGCGGCGGAGTGCTGCTGCTGGGTGCGGGACTATTCGCAAGCCGTCAAGTACGCAACCGAGGCCCTCGATCTCGATCCGTCTTATGCTCGCGCTCATTTCGTTCTCGGTCGCGTCTTTGAAGCACAAGGAAGAATCGATGAAGCAATCGGCGAACATGAGCGCGCTGGAATGATCACAGCGGGGATCGCCGCAGCCGCGCGCCGCGCTCTGCGGCAAGGCGGGGCCGCCGGGTACCATCGTTGGGCGGTGACCGCGCGGTTCGGCGGACGGCCCCCTATGGGGAGTTCTCCGGGAGGCGGGCCACGCATGCCCCGCGTCCTCGGCGAGAGACCGTATTTTCGGGCCAAGAACCACGCGCGGCTCGGCGAGTTTGATGAGGCGATTCGGTGCCTGGAGCAGGCCTGTGAAGAGCGCGAAGTCACGCTGGTGATGCTGAAGGCACACGAATGGTGGGATCCGCTGCGGTCCGACCCCCGCTTCGCCGGTCTCGTGCGGCGAGTCGGTGTCCCGTGAGCGATTCCAGACCCCAAACGGCGTTTCGGAAAACAGATCCCGCCCTGCAATTCACCGGCATCGTCCTGTCCACACGGCTCCCCGATTCTCCTGGGCGGGCGGCGCGGCGCCTCATGCCGGTCTGTCTCCGAAACCCTAGCGGATGACCAGAGTCACGCCGGCCGGGCTCTGCACCCCGCCGATGGTGAGCACTACCGGGACGGCGTCGCCCAGGGGTGCGTTGCTCGCGATGCGGGCGTTGATCTGAATGACCCCCGCCACCAGGCCGGGCGCCGAGCCCGCGTAGGTCACCGGCGCGTCGATGTTGCCGATGCGCACCGTCACCGGCAGCTTTGGCCTGGCCAGCGCGTTGCCGGGCATGAGCCGGCCGTCGACCCCCTCGGGAGTCGTTTCGCCCTCGCCGGTGGCGAAAATCTGAATCACCTGGTTGCGGGCCGCGGGGTTTGCGGTGGAGTTAACTGTGTTGTTCTGGTTCAGGATCGCTCCCGGCCCGGAACCGGAAGCGTTCAGCGTAAAGATCGCGGGCGCGGCCGCGGCCACCGGCAGTTGCACGGCGTTCGATTTCACGCCCTTGTACTCAACGGTCATGACAGTCGAAGTCTTGCCCGCCACCGAATACGGCACAACGGCGCTCACCTGCCCGGCGGAGGTGTAGACCATCGGCGCCGGCGTGTCGTCGAACAGAATTCGCGTGCCTTCCAGTTCCTTGGTGATGCCGGTCTGGTCCGGCGTCAACTGGAGCGTGGCCAGCGTGGCGGGCCCCATCACGGTGCCGAAGACGGTCACGATCAGGCCTGGGGAGACTGGTGGAGCCGTGTAACTGGCGGCATTCACTACACCGCCGGTTGCGACCAGGGGGCCGAACGCCTGCTCCACGGCGAAGTACTGGCCGGCGACGTTGATCTGCGCGGTGCGCGCGCCCGGAGCGGCATTGGGGTCTCCGGTGTAATAGACCGTCCCGCTGCCGCCGGCCGCGGCCCAAGTCACTTTGAGCCAGGACGCATCGGTGGTGGCGGACCAATCGCAGCCGCTGGTTCCGGTGACGGCAAACGTGCCGGAGCCGCCCTGGACCGGGAGGCTCGCGGCCTTGCCGGACAGGGTCACGGTGCACGCCACCCCGTTCTGGGTCACGTTGAAGGTCTGTCCGGCCGCCGTGACGATGCCGCTGCGCGGCTGCACGGAGTTGTTCGCGGACACGGTGTAGGTCACCGACCCATTGCCCGTGCCAGAGGCGCCCCCGGTGATGAGGATCCAGGTGCGGTTGCTGCTCGCGCTCCAGTTGCACGCGGACGTGACGTCAATGGTTCCACCGCCGCCGGCGGCCGGAAAATCGGCGCTGCGCGGGGCGATGGAGTAGGTGCAGGCCGTGCCTTCCTGAATCACCGTGAAGGTCTGGCCGCCGATGGTAATAGTGCCGCTGCGCTGGTTCGGGGTGGGGTTCGCCGCCGCGGTGAAGGCCACGTCGCCGTTGCCCGTTCCGCTGGTTCCGGTGGTAATTGCGATCCAGGTTACCGCCGGCGTGGCGGCCCAGGCGCACCCGTCGTCGGTCAGGACCCTTACCGTGCCCGATCCTCCCGCCGACCCCATGCCGGTCGATGCCGGGCTTAGCGCCAAGGTGCAGCCGCCGGTTGGGGGAGTCCCATCCTGCCGGATGGTTGCGGTCACGCCGCCAATGGTGATGATGGCCGACCGGAAGTTCGGCTCCGGGTTCCGCGCCACGCTGTAGATCACCGACCCGTTGGTGGCGCCGCTGGCGCCGGAGGTGATGTTCAGCCAGTTCACGTTGGTGGTCGCGGTCCAGGCGCAATTGGAGACCACGTCGATCCGCCCCGGTCCGCCGGCGGCGGGCACGCCGACCACGTAGGTGCTCAGCGTCGTGGAGCAATTCGACGCCAACTGCGTCACGACAAACACCTGGTTCCCGATGGCGATCGTCCCGGTGCGGGGCGTGGAAGCGGTATTGGCGGCCACGCTGTAGCGGACTTCGCCGCTGCCGACACCGCTGGCCGTGCCGCTGATGGTCAGCCACGTCGAGTCCGAAGCGGCCGCCCATTCGCAGGAGTTTAGATTGGTCGTGACGCGAATCGTTCCGCTGGTGGCGGTGTAGGTGACCGAGGTCTGCGAGGGGGAAAGGGTAATGCCGCAACTGGCCGACTGGGTCACCGTAAAGGTTGCCGAACCCACACTGATGGTCCCGGTACGCGAGGAAGCGTTGGGGTTGGGAAGCACGTTATAGCTCACCGCTTTGGGACCGGGTCCGCTCGAGTTCGCGGTGACGGTTAACCACTCGGGGTTGTTCGGGGTCGCCGTCCACTGGCAGGTTTCCCCCGTGTTGACGGTGAAGGTTCCGGCGCCGCCGGCCACGCCCAGGCTCGCACTCGATGGCGAGAGCGAGTAGCTGCAACTGAAACCGCTCTGCGTGATGGTGAAGTTCGCCGTCCCGATGGTGATGGTGCTGATGCGGGAGACCGGGCTGGTGTTCGGCGCCACGCTATATCCGGCGAAACCGTTGCCCGTTCCGGTGGAGGAGGTGATGGTGATCCAGGGCGCATTGGGCGCCGGATTCCAGGCGCAGCCTTCCGGGGCCAGCACGGTTACCGTTCCCGTTCCGCCCTGGGCGGAGATGGTGGTGGAACCAGGGGAGAGACTGGTGGTGCAACTGGCGCCCGATTGCGTCACCGGAAACGTGGTCCCGGAAACGACGATAGAACCTGCCCGCTGGTTGATGCTGGAGTTCGGTCCGATGGTGTATCCAACGGTGCCGCCCAGAACGCCGGAAGTGCCGAAGGAAAGAGTGATCCAGGAGGTGGCCGACGATGCGGTCCAGCGGCAGCCGGCCGGCTGAACCCCCGACACGGTAATGGTGCCGCTGGTTCCCGAACCCCCCACAGTAACACTCGCGGGCGAAAGGGTCACGCTGGTACAGGCCGGTTGCTGAGCGTAAGCGATGGAAAACACTGCGGATAACAGGCCAGCGGCGGCCCAGCGCGCAAAACGCACAAAACACCTCCTCACAGGGTTCAAACCCTATATAAACACAGGCGGCGCGAGGAAGTTCGTGGCGACTTACGCCGCCGCGGACTGGAATTTCAGCTCCGCCACCGACTCCAGGTGGCAGGTGCGCGGGAACAAGTCGACCAGTGCCAGGCGGGTCAGGCTGTAGCCGCCCCCAAGCAGTGCGGCCAGGTCGCGCGCCAGCGTGGCGGGATCGCAGGAAACGACGATCAGGGTCGCCGGGCACAGGGCCAGCAGACGGCGCACCACGTCGCGCCACAATCCAACGCGCGGCGTGTCGGCCAGCACCAGGTCGGGCGCTTCGCTCAACCCTCCCAGGTAGGCATCGGCCATGGCGCGGTGGACCCCGACTTTCAGACCGGCCCGGGCGGCATTGAAGGCCAGGTCGCGGGCGGCGCTCTCGCCGGCTTCCACGGCTTCCACTTTTCCGAAGCGCCGCGCCAGGGGCAGGGTGAACAGACCGGCGCCGGCGAACAGGTCCACCGCCGTCTCTCCCTGCGCGCCGCCCAGCGCGGTTTCCACCAGCCGGTCCGCCAGGAAGCGGTTGACCTGGAAGAACGACCGCCGGCCGACGCGGAACATCTCGCCCGCCGCGGGGTATTCCACCGCCCCGGTGGTGGCGCCCGGAATTTGTTCGGCGCACCAGTCAAAGAAGGCCCGGGCTACGCCGCGCTCGGAGGAGCGCACGTTCAACTGGACCGCGGTCTCGTTGGTGAACAGTTCGAGCGAATGCAGAAAGGCCGGAAAGCGGCGGTCTCCGGCCATCTCGCCGAGCGCCGCCAGGGCCTGGTTCAGGCGGGGCGAGGAGACCGGGCAGACATCCACTGGCCAGACGTCGTGCGACCCGGCGGCCATGAAGCCCATCCGGCGGCGGTCGAAATGGAGCTGGATGCGATTGCGGTAGCCGTAGTCGGGTCCGGCCACCACCTCGATGTCCGGGGGCGCGTGGATGCGCCCCACGCGCCGCAGTGTCTCGCGCAGAATGGCTTCCTTGTGCCGCAGTTCGCCGGCGTAGTCCTGGTGCTGATAGTGGCACCCGCCGCAGCGGGCAAAGTGGGGGCAGGCCGGCGGGACGCGTTCCGGCGCGGCCTCGATCACCGCGCGCAGCTCGCCGTGGGCCACGTCGGCCTTCTCCTGCCGCAGGCTCACCCGCACGCGCTCTCCGGGCAGGACATAGGGAACCAGAACCACGCGCCCGTCCTCGCGCCCCAGTCCGTCGCCGCCGTAGACCAGTTTCTCGACCACGATTTCGGTCTCGCGCGAAGCGGGCGGGTTGGTTTGATCGGGTTTCATCGCGTACGATAGAGGGTCGCCGTCTCTTTCCATGAAAGCACGGCGCGCGTGAAAAAGCGACGCGTTCCCGGAACATGAATAACAAGCCGGTCTCCCTCTCCGCGTATTCCAGGTTGCTGCGAGGGAACCGGAATTTCCGCCTGCTGTGGTTTGCGCAGAGCGTCAGCGAGATCGGCGACTGGCTGTACACGGTGGCCGTCTACAGCCTTTTGCTGGAGTTCACGGGCAGCGCCAAGAGCATCGCCCTCGCCTTTGTTTTGCAGGTGCTGCCGCAATTCTTCGTGGCGCCGGCGACGGGCGTCATCAACGACCGCATGAGCCGCAAGCGGGTCATGATCTTCGCCGACTGGGCGCGGGCGCTGATCGTCACCGGCATGCTGCTGGTCCGCGTGCCCGGCATGGTCTGGTTTCTGTACATCCTGCTGGCCCTGGAAACCGTCATGTGGGCGCTGTTCGAGCCCGGCCGCAACGCCCTGGTGCCAAACATCGCCAGCCGGGACGAGCTGGTGGTGGCCAACACGCTTTCTTCCGCCACCTGGTCGTTCAACCTGGCCATCGGGTCGGCGCTCGGCGGGGTGGTGGCGGCCCTGTTCGGCCGCGACGTGGTGTTCGTGGTCAACGCCCTCTCCTTTGTGGTTTCGGCCTTGCTGGTGAAGCGTTTGCGGGTCGACGAACCCCACGCCACCGCCGGCGAGCCGCTGCGCGCGCGCGATCTGGCCGACTTCACGCCCATCGTCGAGGGCATACGGTACGTGCGCCAGGATGCACGCATGCTGGTCACCCTGTTCGTCAAGTGCGGACTGGGCCTGATGGGCGCCAACTGGGTGATTCTTCCGCTGCTGGGCGAGCGGGTTTTCCCCGTGCATCTGGAGGGTCTGCACGCCAGCGCCGGCGGCATGCTGGGGATGAGCCTGCTCATGGGTTCGCGCGGCGTCGGCTCCCTGCTCGGGCCGCTTATCGCGGGTCTGTGGGCCGGTCACGAGCCCGCGCGGCTCCGGCAGGGCATCTGGTACGGGTTTCTCCTCGCCTCGGCGGGCTACTTCGCCCTGGGTATCGCGCCGACGCTCCTTCTGGCCTGCGCCGCCGTGGTGCTGGCCCACGCCGGCGGCTCCACCATCTGGGTCTTCTCCACCACCCTGCTGCAAGCGCAGACCGACGACCGCTTCCGCGGCCGCGTCTTTTCGGCCGAGTTCGCCTTTCACATGCTGAGTATGTCCACCGTCAGCTACCTTTCGGGCGTCTTCGTCGACCTGGGCATATCCACGCGCACCGTGGCGCTCGGCACCGGCGCGGTGGTCCTGCTCCCGCTGCTGGCCTGGACCCTGGCCCTGCGCCTGTGGCGCCGCCCCTAAAACCGGGGACAGTACACTCAGTACACCGTTTCTCGCCCCGCTTGGTTTGCCGGAAAATGGTGTATTGAGTGTCCCATAAGCGCTAAGATAAGGCTTGCATTAGGGGCACTGTTGGTGTAGTCTATTCCCAAGATGGATGACATCGACCGCAATTGGGAGAGTCTGGTGGGCTTGCTGCCTGAAGACTGGCTCCATCAGGCGAAAAGTTGCAGCGCTGTGGCCCGCTTGCGCGGCTTCGACACAGTCGAGTCGTTGTTGCGTTGCTTGTTGTTACACGCCGGCTGAGGCTATTCCTTGCGGGAAACCGCTGTGCGCGCAGAATTGGCCGGCTTGGCGCAAGTGTCGGATGTGACCCTGCTGAACCGCTTGCGACAAGCGGAAGGTTGGCTGCGGCAGATGTGTCTGGCCCTGTTACGGGAGCGCGGC
>JACQZT010000054.1 GCA_016213755.1 Acidobacteriota bacterium
CGCGTCGCTTTTCAGGTAGCAGGTCTTGTCCAGCTTGCTGGACAGCATGTCCTTGACCTTGCCGGGCACCTGATCCACTGGAACCATCGTGCTGCCGACCCAAACTTTCCCGTCCTTGGTCACGGCCACCAGCACCGCGTCTTCCTTGTCGGCCGCCTGCATGGCGATCGGATTGTTGGTCTTGGCCATGTCCACGCTGACGCCCTTGGAGAGCATGGGCGTGATGACCATGAAGATGATCAGCATCACCAGCATCACGTCCACCATCGGCGTCACGTTGATGTCCGACACCGGCGGGGCCGTCGTTTTCTTTTTCATATTCAGTCCCTCCTCCGCCCGGCGCGGGCCGCCGCGCCGGGCGGAGCACCCTGTGGTGCGCCGCCCGGCCGCGCCTCAACTCGCCGAGCTTCGATTCAGCAACCGGAGCGAAAGCTTACTTGGCGGCCTTCGCCTGCGACCGCTTGATGAAGTAGTCGATCAGCTCCGAGCTCGAGTTGCCCATTTCGACGTCGAAGGACTCCAACTGGTTGGTGAAGTAGTTGAACACCCACACCGCCGGAATGGCCACGAACAGGCCGATAGCCGTGGCTACCAGGGCTTCGGCGATACCGCCGGCCACGGCGCCCAGACCGGTCGACTTCTCGGTCGAAATGCCTTTGAACGCGTTGATGATGCCGACCACCGTTCCGAACAGTCCCACGAATGGAGCCGTGGAACCGATGGTGGCCAGACCCGAAACGCCGCGCTTCAGTTCGGCGTGCGCGATGGCTTCGGCGCGCTCCAAAGCGCGCTTGGAGGCTTCAATCTCTTCGCCCGGAATTTCGTTCGACATCTGGTGCGCCCGGAATTCCTGCAACCCGGCCACCACAACCTTGGCCAGATGGCTCTTCTTGTAGCGGTCGGCGATCTTGATTGCTTCGTCCAGCTTGCCTTCGCGCAGCGCGCCGGCCACGGCCGGAGCGAACAGGCGCGACTGCTTGCGGGCCGCGTTGTACGCCAGCCAGCGGTCGATCATGACGCCGATGGACCACGCCGACATCATGAACAGGATAATGACGACCACGCGCGCCATCCAGCCCATCTGGGCCCACATGGCACGGGGATCCATCGAAATTGCGGGACCGGCTTCCTGCAACAGCAGAAACGCCCATACTTGCATCTGTAATAGCATCGTGTTGTTCTCCTGCGAGTTGAGTTAGATTCTCTCGGCTTTCCTTACTGCAACGTGAAATTCACGTCGATCTGTGTCACCACTTCCACCGGCTCGCCGTTGAGCAGCGTCGGCTGGTATTTCCACTGCCGCACCGCCTCCAGGGCCGACGGCACCAGCAGCGGGTGGCCGCTGACCACCTGAAGGTTCATAATCGATCCGTCCCGGCCGATAATGGCGTTGAAACGGACCACGCCCTGAATGCGCGCCTGCTTGGCCAGCGGCGGATAGACCGGCTTGGGCTGGTTGACCAGGCGGGCCTGCTGCACGTTGCCGCCCACGCGGATGCGCTGCGGCGCTACCGGTTTTGGCGCTTCCTTGACCGGAGGAGGCGGCGGAGGGGCGGCCACCGGCACGGAACTGATGATGCCGCCAATGACGCCGCCGGGGCTGCCGCCGGGCACGCCGCCCGGAATGCCGCCGACCACGCCCGCACCGCCCGCCATGGGAGGAGGAAGTTCCTCTTCCTTAATCATGGCAATCTCTTTCGGGATCACCTTGGGCGCCATCAGGCGGCCGGCGTCAAACTGCCGGGGGATGGTCTTGACCACCTTGACGGGAGCGGCCGCGGGAGGAGGAGGCGGAGGCGGAGGAGGCGGGGGCGCAACCAGGAAGCTGGTCAATTGCGTCCTCGGCAATGAGTCGGTGTAGATCAGGGGTATCAGAATGGCGACGCCGATCAGCAGACACTGGACGGTAAACGACACAAACACCGTCCAAGTCTTGCGCGTCCTGCCCGTGCCTTCGATGAAGGTCTGTTCAAACATGCGCGATCTCTCCTTTCCATGCCCTGCGGCCCGCCCTTGGGCAGCCGGCCGCCGGCAGATGCACTACCAATCGTTCGCGGTCACTTGACCGCTTTCGAATTCTTCCGGGCGCCTTCCGACGGCGCCGCCGCCGGGGCCGCCGGCGGCGCCGGCCGCCGCCGCTTTCCCCGGCTTTCCGCGAAATTGTTCCAGAACAGCACGATCGGGCTCGCGACGAACACCGACGAATACGTTCCGACCAGAATACCAATTACCAGGGCCAGCGAAAAGCCGTTCAGGACCGGCCCGCCAAACAGCCACAACGCCAGCGCCGTCAGACCCGTCAGGCCGGAACTCAGGATGGTTCGGCTCAGCGTCTGGTTGACGCTTCGGTTCATCAGCGACTCCAGCGGCTCCCGGCGCAGGATCTTCAGGTTCTCCCGCATCCGGTCGAAAACGACGATCGTGTCGTTCATCGAGTAGCCCACCAGGGTCAGGATCGCGGCCACCACCGTCAGCGAGATCTCCTTGTTGAAGATCGAGAACAGGCCGATCGTGATCAAGGTGTCGTGGAACACGGCGATCACCGCGCCCAGGCCGTAGATCCACTCGAACCGGAACGCAATGTAAACCAGCATTCCGCCCAGCGCGTACAGCGTAGCCAGAAGCGCCTGGTTGCGCAACTCCGCGCCCACCTTCGGCCCCACGATCTCGACGTTCCGGATCGAGTAGGGAAACAGCGCGAAGTCCTGCTTCAGAACGCCGGTCACCGCCGGCGTGACGCCCGCGACTGGGGCCACCGCGTCGAAACTGGCCAGCAGGCCCGAGCGCGGCGGAGTGTCGCGGAACTCGACCAGCCGCTTGGCCAGGTCCTGCAATTGCTGGTCGCTCAGCGCCACCGAGGCGCGCTGCAGTGGATCCCGCAGCCGTTCGGCCAGCGTTTGCGCGCCCAGGTTGTTGAAGTCCGGCTTTCCGCCCCGCACGCCGAAAGTGGCGCTGAGGGTTTCGATCAGCAGGCGGCGGTGCAAATCGAGGGTCTTCTCGTCCTTCAGTTCGGTGCCGATGATCACCTCGTTGGTGCCGGTGATCTCCTGCACGGAGACTTCGCCCGCGATCCGGGCGGAGATGGCCGAGCGGATCTTATCCACCGGGGGACGGCCGATAAATTTCACATACATCAACGTCCCGCCTTTGAAATCAATGCCGTAGGCCGGCCCGCCCTTGAGCCAGAGGCTGCCCAGACCAGCCGCCGTCAGCACCAGCGAGAAGATGATGAAGGGCCACTTCTTGCCCAGAAAATCGAAGTTTGTGTTTCTAAAAATCTCCATGCAGATCGTCTCTGCCGGTGCTCACCCTTAATGGACACCGGCGTATTCCTTGATGTTCCCGTCCGACGACAAAAAATACCACAAGCCGTTCAAATACTCAAACTCGTGACTTGCTGCCGGCGCGAGAACTCCCAATCGAAAATCGCTTTGGACACAAAAACCGCCGTAAAGATGTTAGCCACCAGGCCAATCACCAGCGTTACCGCAAAGCCCTTCACCGCGGTAGTGCCGAACATGAACAGGAACGCGCAGGAAACCACGGTCGTAACGTGCGTGTCGATGATGGTCAGAAACGCCCGTGCAAACCCGGTGTCGACCGCCGAAATGACCGCCTTCCCGGTCCGCAGTTCCTCCCGAATCCTCTCGAAGATCAGCACGTTGGAATCCACCGCGATGCCGATCGTCAGAATGATGCCGGCAATGCCCGGCAGCGTCAGCACAGCGCCAAAGTAGCTCAGGGCCGCAATCAGCACCAGCGCGTTCAGCGCCAGCGCGACGGTGGCGTTCACGCCGCTCTTCTTGTAATACACCAGCATCACCAGGAGCACGGCGGCAATGCCCACCAAGCCCGCGATCATCCCGTCGCGAATCGAATCGGCGCCCAGCGACGGCCCGACCGTGCGTTCCTCCAGGTAGACCACCCCCGCCGGGAGCGAGCCGGCGCGCAGCACCAGGGACAGGTCCGAGGATTCCTGCTCGTTGGCCTGACCGGTGATGCGGCCGCTGTCTTCGATCCGGTTCTGAATGGTGGCCACGCTGCGAATCTGGTTGTCCAAAACCACCGCCAAGCGGTTGCCGATATTGGCTTCCGTAAACCGGCCGAAACGCCGGGCGCCGTCCTGGTTGAGCGTAAAGTCGGTTTCCCACTTCTGGAACTCGTCGCGTCCGGCCCGGGCGTTGCGCAGGTCGCGCCCGGTGATCACCGCGGTGCGCGGCAAAAGGTACCAGCTTTCGGCGGCGTCGGCGCCGCGCGCGCCCATGCGCACCAAGCGCGTGTTCAGTGGCAGCACGCCGCCGTGCTTGGCCAGGGCCGCATCGCGGCTGGGAAAAGGCCCGTCCTTGACTTCACAGATCTCCAGCAGCGCCGCGGTCTGCAAAATCTGCTTCACGCGCGCCGGATCGTCGACGCCCGGCATCTCGACCAGAATCTCCGCTTCGGCTTCGCTGCGCCCGCGCTGGCGCACGCCGGCTTCGGCCAGCCCGAGACCGTTAATGCGGTTCTCGATGGTGTGGACGGAACGGATCACCGTGTCGCGCCGCAGCGACAGCGCCTCGGTCGGCCGCAGGTTCAGCCGGTAGTCGGTCGGGCTGGCCGCCGTCAGGATCCAGGTGGGAACCCGTTCGGCGGCGGTGGTCCGCAGCAGGCCGGCCTTGTCTAGCGGGACGCCCTTGATGTTGATCTGGATCTGGTCCGCGTCGGCGAGCGACTGCGGATCGTTCCGCTCGATTTCGGTGTAATCCACGCCGGCTTTTCGCAGATCGTCTTTCAGGTGCCCGATGGTCTGATCGGCTTCCGCCTTGAAGGCGTCCTGCACCTGCACCTGCAAGACCAGGTGGCTGCCGCCGCGCAGGTCCAGGCCGAGCTTGATGTTCTGCTTCCAGTTGGCCACCAACTGGTCCCAGGACTTCGGCACGCCGATGATCCCGTAAATGCAGATCAGCAGGACCGCAAAGATCACTGCCCACTTGATTTTCAGATTTCTGTTCATACGACGATTTCGATCCCCGAGCCGGTCCTTAGGTTCACTTCTTCCCGCCCGGCGCCAGACCCGACACGGCGCTGCGGGCGACCTGGATCTTGATGTTGTCCGGTTTGACCCGAATTATCAGAGTATCATCTTCGTTGATCGCCGTGATGGTGCCCAGGATGCCCCCGCTGGTGACTACCGTGTTGCCCGGCTCGAGAGCGGCCAGCAGCTTCTGCTGCTGTTTCTTCTGTCTCTGCATGGGCAGAAACAGCAGGAAGTAGAAGATGCCGAAGATCAGCAGAATCGGCAGAAAGCTCAGGATCGGGTTCGATGCCGATGGCGCGGTCTGAAGAAAAAAGCTCGGATACACGATATACCTCAATACAACAATTCAACCCCCCAATGCCGGCTTGCGCCAGCCTGGGATCGGCGGGGAAAAATCGGGAGCGAAAGACTACTCCTCGACAGCCGGCAGGGCTCGGACTGCCTTCAAAACCTCGGGAAATGTCCCAAGCTGTATAGCTTGTCTGATTTCCCGCGTGATGTCAAGGTAGTAGCGCAGATTGTGGATCGTGGCCAGGGTCGCGAACAGCATTTCACCGGCCTGAAACAGGTGCCGGAGATACGCGCGCGAGAAGTTCCGGCAGGTGGTGCAGCCGCAGCCGGGGTCCGCCGGCCCGCCGTCGTCCCGGTAGCGCGCCTGCTTGATGTTCACGCGGCCGCGGCGGGTGAACAGGCAGCCGTTGCGCGCGTTGCGCGAGGGCATCACGCAGTCCATCATGTCCACGCCGCGGGCGATGTACTCGGCGAGCTCCTCGGGCAAGCCCACGCCCATCACGTAGCGCGGCCGGCCGGCCGGCAGCAGCGGCGTGGTGGCTTCGGTCATTTCCAGGCTCAAGGCGCGCGGCTCGCCCACCGAGAGGCCGCCCATCGCGTAGCCCGGCGCATCGAGTTCGATCAGCTCCCGCGCGCAGGCCTGCCGCAGATCGGCGTGCATCGAACCCTGCACGATGGGGAACAGGGCATGCCCCCCGACTCCTTCTTCCCGGCGCCGCCGGAAATGCGCGAAACCCGACCGCGCCCAGCGCACGGTCCGCTCCATCGAGCTTTTGGCCGCTTCGTGGCTGGCCGGATACGCCAGGCACTCGTCCAGAACCATCAGGATGTCGCTGCCCAGGGCGAGTTGCACATCCACGGTCGATTCGGGCGTGAACAGGTGCGCGTCGCCGTTCAGGTGCGAGCGGAACAGCACCCCTTCTTCGGTCACCTTGCGCAGGCCGTCCAGGCTGAACACCTGAAAGCCGCCCGAGTCGGTTAGAATCGCGCGGTCCCAGCCCATGAAGCGGTGCAGCCCGCCCAGGCGGCGAATCAGCTCGTGCCCCGGCCGGAGAAACAGGTGGTAGGTGTTGGCCAGGATGATGCGCGCGTCGATTTCCCCCGCCAGGTCGCGCGGCAGCACGCCCTTCACCGTGGCCTGCGTACCGACGGGCATGAAGACCGGGGTTTCCACTACCCCGTGCGCGGTGTGCAGCAGGCCGGCGCGCGCGCCGGTGACCGGGCAAACCGCCTGGAGTTCGAAAGAAAAATCAGGCAAACAGGTCGTCCACGGGGATGCTCAGCCCCGGCAATACGCCGCCGCCGTCCAGGGTCTCGCCGGCAGTGGCGGTGCGCGGCGCGCCGCCGGGGGTCAGGATCACCACGCTCTTTTCTTCGGGAAGCACCAGCCAGGCCAGCCGGCACCCGTTCTCGAAGTAGTCGTCCATTTTGCGAAGCTGAGAGGTGAGAGAATCGTCGGGCGACCGGACTTCCACCACCAGGTCGGGCGAGCGCTCCAGGTAGCGCTGCTCGGCGGCATCGTCGGCCAAGACCACCGCCACATCCGGAAGGCGAAAGCGCAGGCGTCCACGAACCTGGAGACGGCAGTGAAGCTCCACCACGACGTAGCCGCCCGGGTGGGTATCCAAATACTCGTCGAGTTTGCGCGAGCATTTGGACTGAATTCGTGCGTGTGGCTTTGTGCCCAAGTTGCGCTCCACGATGATTCCATCTACGTATTCGCAGTGCTTGAACGCGGGATCGGTGAGGTACTGCTCTTCCGTGATGGGGCCGAGGGCCGGCAGCGCGCTCATGACCGCAGTTTATCACGCCGGGCTATGATGTCAATGGAATGACCGCCGGCAAGACACTGGTAGTGCTCGGGTTAGTCCTTTTGGGAGCAGGCCTGCTTCTGACGCTCGGCGAGCGGCTTCCGTTCCGTCTGGGCCGCCTGCCGGGCGACATCGCGATCCGCGGGAAGAACTCGGTGTTCTACTTTCCGCTGGCCACCTGCGCGCTGATCAGCGTGCTGCTGTCGCTGCTCGTCTGGCTGTTCGGAAGGCGCTAGCGCACCGGGCCGAAGCGTTCCGGGGGCCAGTAGACGAAAACCGCTTTGCCGTAAATGTGGCGGCGGTGCAGCGGGCCCCAGGCGCGGCTGTCGTTGGACGAGGAGCGGTGGTCGCCCAGCACGAAGAAGTGGTCTTGCGGAATCGTCTGGCGCGCGGAGGACTGGCGGTCGCGATAGTCCTGGGGAACGTAGTCTTCCTGGAGCGGCCTGCCGTTGACGAGCACGGTCCCGCGATTCACCTCCACCGCGTCGCCGGGCAGGCCGATGACCCGCTTGATGTAGGACTTCGACGGGTCGCCCGGGAACCAGAACACCACCGTGTCCCCGCGCTCCACGTTGGCGATGCCGAAACGATAGGTGAACTTGTTGATGAAAATCCGCTCCTGGTCCACCAGCGCCGGCATCATGCTGGTGCCCTCGACTTTCACGGGCTGGTACAGAAACAGGATCACCACCACGGCGATGACCACCGACAGAACCAGGTCGCGCGACCAGTACAGCGCGACGCGTAACGCCGAACGGCCCTTGGATTCAGTGCTCATAGCGCAGGCAGCGGACTCCCCATTGTTAGACGCGCCAAAACGTCCAGAGGTAACGCACTGGGCCGCAGCATGCGCTCGTGGAACTCCGCCAGGCGGAAGTCTCCGCCCTTCTGTTTCTGGTACTGGGCGCGCAGCCGGCGCCAGTCGCGCCAGCCCGCGTAGTAAGTCGGCAACTGAGTCGCCGAGAGTTTCGCCCGCCGCAGTTTGCCCGCCGCTTCCTCCTGCTCCTGGAAGCACTGTGCAGTCATGAGGTCCAGCGCTTCCTGGTCGCTCATGTTCATGGTTTGCAGGCGGATATCGAGAATCGTGTTGGCGATCATGCGCAACTGCTGCTTGAGGAATGTCAGGCGCAGTTCGGCGCTGCCATCCAGGTAGCCCTCGTCCAGCATCGTCTCGGTGACGTACACCGCCCAGCCCTCGACATAGGCGCCATTGCCGAAGACCGACCGCAGCAGGCGCCGGCTTTTCGGCTGCACGTCGTTGGCGTATTCGAGTTGCACGTAGTGGCCGGGCATCGCCTCGTGGATGGTGAGCAGCTTCAATCCGTAAAAGTTGTACTCGCGCAGCTTGGATTCGACGCGTTCCTTGGACCACTGCTTGGGAATCGGCGTCAGCCAGTAAAACGCCCCCAGTTGCGGCTCCAGCGCGGGCGCCGAGTTAAATCCGCCCACCGAGTAGATGCCGCGCATGAACTCCGGCGTTTCGATCACTTGCAGGTTGTCTCGCGGGGGCAGGGCGAGCAGGTTCCTCTTCTTCACGAATTCGCGCGCTTCGGCCAGGTCGCGCCGGGCGTCGGCGAAGTAGCTGGCCGGGCTGGAGTGGCGCGCGCCGATTTTGGTCAGCGTCTCGCCGACAATCAGGTTCAGGTCCACCGGGTCCCTGTGGGACGGGTAGAACTTGTGGTGCAGCGGCAGCGCCAGGTCCCACATCCGCTTGCGCACGGCTTTAAGCTCGGCCGCGGCCGCGGCCAGCAACTGCGCGGGGGGCGTGGCGGTCCCCAGCGCGTGGCGGAACTTGCGGGCGTATTTTTCCGAGCCCAGCCGCCAGTCCGCCGGCCGCCGGGCCAGGTCGTTCTTCAGGAATTCGTCAAAGGACTTCAGGGCGCCGATGGCCTGCGCCGCGGCGCGGTCGTATTCGGCGCGCAACTCGGCCGGCGCCGCTTCGCGCATGGGCTTGTCGATCAGACCGATGGTCCCGTCGTTCTCTTCCCGCGCCACCTGAATCCAAATCTCGGGCGCATCGGCCAGGTTTTTGCGGGCCTGCTCCATCAGCGCCGGAATCCTGTCCAGGCGCGCGACAATGTGCCGGTAGCGCGCGGCCTTGGGCGCGTACTCGAACACGAACGGGCTGAACAGAGCGTTGCCCGCCAGCTCGACGTAAACGGTGGGTTTGTGGCGCCAGTCCTGGATGGTGTCGAGTTCCAGCAGCGCGAGCTCGACCTGGTCTTTCATCACCGCGCGGTCGGCCTGGTCCTCCGGCGCGAGCTTGGCGGCGCTGAAGCGGTCCAGACGCAGGTTGATGTCGCGGTAGAAGCGCCGCTGGCGCTCGACGCCGGCCTCGCTCCAGTCGTCCAGTTGCGCGTCCAGCGCGACACTCTCGTGCTGGTGATAGCCGGTTGCGGTGGCCGATGCCGGCGCCAGCGCCAGGCTGCCATAAACGAACTCGTCCACCAGCGCCGGGAACTCGCGCGGGTCCTTCTCCGTGCTACACCCCGCCAGACACAACATTCCCCCAAGGATACAGAAAAGTCTCTTCACGTACCCAATTCTAGCGTTTGACGGGCCGGCCGTCGACCTCGACCCAATCCACCCGCGAGCAGGCCGCGCTCTGGCCGCCGGTCGTCAGGTCGGTGAAACCGATCTCGTCCACCCGGGCCAGGTCCGGCTTGGGTTCCCAGGCGCCTTCGGTGACGGTCTTGATGTCCAGCCTGCGCCAGCGCAACTCGGAGAAGTTGAACTCGCGCACGCGCCAGTCTTCGGAGGCGTCGTCGTACTGGTCGCTCACCAGCCATTTGCCGCCGGCGAGTTTGAGAACGATGCGCAGGAAGCGAAAGCCCGCCTGCTTGCTGCGCCAGCGCAGCTTGGCCTGGCCGGTGAGATAGACAAGAGAGGCCTTGTGCCGCAGCGTGACGGCGCAGTTGCCCGCGCAGGTTCCGGTCCAAATGTAGTAAGGGTCGTCGGCGGGCTGGTCGTGATGGCTCTTCTTGACCCCGTCCTTGCCCGGACCGTAGAGGGAGAGGACCAGGTTGGGGTTGGCGATGTGCCCCTGCGTGGCGGGCGTCTCGGCCGGCGTCTCTTTGAAGTCCTCCCGGAAGAAGAGACCGGGACGGCCGGAGTCGGCGGCGGAAGCCGCGAATGAAACTAGAACCAGGAGTATTCCACAACGAGGCATTGGTGTTCCTATTTTTGGCCGCGAATGAACGCGAATAAACGCGAATAAGATGACATTTCCATTCGCGTTCATTCGCGTTCATTCGCGGCCGCTATTCAATGGTCGCCTTCTTAATGTAGTCCAGGCGCGGGAAGCGGGCCTCCAGGTAGGCGTTGCCTTCCGTTTCGATCTTGTTCGGGTCCGGGCCCATGCCGCGCGGCGCCATTTCGCCGTAGGCCGAGTAGAGCCTGGCGACCACGTCGTCCAACCCCGAAACCACTCGGCCGAAAACAGCGAAGCCGGTCGAATCCAGAGTCTTCGAGTTGTCGGCCATGTTGATGAAGACCTGCGTCGTGCGCGAGGCCGGGCCGGACTTGGCGAAGGCCACCGTGCCGCGCCGGTTCTCCTCTTTCACCGGGTCGTCGAGAATCCGCATGTTGGCCCACAACTGCGAGATCTTGGGATTCCCGTTGATGCCCCACTGCACCACGAACGCGGGCCGCACGCGATAGAACCGCTGGTTGTTGTAGAACCCGTCCGCCACCAGCTCGTAAAACCGGTCCGCGCCGCGCGGCGCCCACGCGCGCGTGACCTCGATGACGAAATCCCCTCGCGAAGTCGCGAACTTCGCACGAAACCGCTCCGGCGCCCGTTCCAGCTTGGCCGGCGCGGCGGGCGCCTGTTTCTTCTCCCGCGGGGCGGAGCAACCGGCCAGCAGCGCCCCCAGCAGACATATCGAGCCAATCCGTCTCACGAGGAATACTGTATGCCAAGCGCTGCCCGGCACTCAAGCTCGCGTGCTGCTGTGCTAGCCTGCAATCGGCGACCATGGCTGAGGCTATCACCCTGGAAACGAACTCAAGCGGCGAACTCCGGATTCCTGCCGGAGTCTTGGGCGCCGGTCCAGGCACGCGCTTCCGGCTGGAGCAGGACGGACAGGCGCTGCGCTTGATTCCCGAGTCGCCGCAGTCCCTCTGGGAGACCCTGCCGCCCGACCAGCGGGCTCGCACCTTCCGCGACTGGGTGGCCCGGCTGCCCAAGCGAACGGGAGATGCGCTCCCGGCTGAAACACTCCGCCGGGAGAAATCCTACAACTGATGATCTGGTTGCGTGCCGGCGCGTCAATTCGCCCGCCGCAGCACGATGCCGTCCATCGGCTCCAACGTGACACTCTCGACCGGCGAGCCGTCGTTGTAGCGGGCGGCCGAGCGGACGTGCAGGGCGTCGGCGATGGCCGCGCCGGTGCCTTCGTTTCGAACCCGCACAAAGGGCTTGTCGGCGGCCGTGAGCGGCAGGGTGGCCAGGGTGTGCCATTCGTCGCCGCCGGTGGTCTGATCGAAGACCGTCGAGGCGACCAGCTTGCCGCCGGAGACGACTTCGCAGACCACGCGCCGGCTCCAGTTGCGGGCCTCGGGTGCGGCGGGCCACCAAGCCGTGATGGTGTAGGTGTCGTCGCCGCGCAGCGCCAGGTCCCAGCGCGCTTCGCCGGCGGTGGAATCGTTGCGCCGGCAACCCTGGCCCCAATCGTGAAAGAACGGGCCGGCGGACTTCCATTCACCGCTGTCGTAGGCCGCCGGCTTCCACTCGGGAGTGGCCGAAAACTCCGGGCCGCTGTCGTCGAGCAGGTATTCGTGGCGCGGCGCCTGCTCGCCCGTCAGCCGGCGAAAGCCGGGGCCAACGGCGATGGTGAGCCGCTGGCGCGAACCGTTCAACAGCGCGACGCCGTGGTCGAAGTCGCGCCGGTACACGTCCGGTGCGTGCTCCACCAGGCGCACGCCGTCGATCCACACCGTGCCGGTTTGCGCGCCCAGGAAGAACTGGATGCGCGAGTCGTCCACCGTCTCGCGAGCCTCGAAGGGGACCACGAAGCGCTGCCACTCGGCGGTGGCGGTGACGGTCCCGGTGAGGCCGTAGTTGCGCCAGTCCGGGCTGCCCTTCTGCGAACTGAGCGAGATGGGCCGCGGCGCGCCGGCCTTGGCCCAGAACTCGAGATCATAGGATTGCCCGGCCGTGAGCGAGCGGCCGCGCTGGCTGAAATCGATGTGCCAGTTGGTTCCGTTGCCGGCGTTGGTGATGGTGATGCGCGCGCTGGCCGTGCCTTCGGCGGCTTCGGTCGCGTCCCGCGCCAGGGTCGCCGCCGCGCCCTGGGTGGTGTTCAAGGACAGACCCCAGGAGCCTTCCAGCGGCATCTCGAAGCCGCCGTTGTCGATGCGGTCGCGCTGGGTGAAGCCGTCCACCTCCACGCGCCGCGCGGCGCCCAGCGGGTAGCCGAGGTCGAAGTCCAGTTCGTCGTACCACCAGTCGTTGCCGTGCCAGGTGTCGCCGAACTCGTGCGCGAAAAAGCCGTCGTTCATGAGGGTAAAGGCCAGGCCGAAGCGCACGTTGGGATAGTAGGTGCGCGCGAACTCGAGCGTCGAGGGCGGGGTCTTTTGCAGCGGGCTGTAGTCGTAGCCGTAGGCGATCTGGTCGTGCGGCGAGGATTCCACCATCACCAGGGCCGGCGGCCGTCCGATGCGCCACCAGTCGTGGTACGCCCTCCACAGGTCGGCGAACGGGCGTTTGCCTTCGATGGCATCCGCGGTCATGAAGCCGATGGAGTCCCCGTTGAAGATCTCGGCGAACTCCGCCGCGGGCGGCCGCGGCAGGTGACCCGAGGCCAGCGCGTGCGGCATCAGCGCGCGCCACGTGCGCAGCTCGTGATACACGCCTTCCTTCCACACCCGATCCAGCCACGCCGGGTCGTCCGGCCGGCCGTCTTCGTCGGCGTCCACGGATAACTGGCGGCCGTGAATGTCGGCCTTGAGCCACGATTGCGTGGTGAAGAAGTTGTCGAAGAAGCAGCCGTCCACCATCAGGCCGCTTTCGAGGATGCGCTCGTAAGCGTAACGCGCCTGGTATTCGGCCACGTATTGCTTGGTCAGATTCAGCCGGTAGGTGCCCGGCCAGACTTCGATCCGGCTCCCGGTGGTGTCGTGCAGGTAATAGTCCTCGGGCAGGCCAGAGTTCTCCACCACGTTGATGCTGGTGAGCACCAGGACGTTGGGGTTGAGCGCGCGCAGGCGGCGAATCTCGGCCGGCGTGAAACTGGCGCCCAGGTGCAAGTCGATGCGCGCCGCGTGTTCCAGGCCCTGGGGCATCAACTGGCCGGTGCCCCACAGGTTGCCCTTGCGCGGGAAACGCGGGCTTACTTCCGGCAGACTGCGGTACTGCCGGCGCAGGGCGTAGGAAGGCTCGTTGTCGCAGCGCACCCAGACGTCGTTCACCACGGTGGTATCGGCCGCCAGGCCCGCGATGCGCGTGCGGTGATCGGAACTGCCTTTGCCGGACTCGAACGGCGTCATGCGTTCGAACTCGCGCAACTCGCCCAGCGACCAGCGGCAGGCAGCCGACGCGGTGGTGCGCAGGCGAAACTCGAGGTCCGTCGTCCCCGGCGGCAGCAGCGTGCTGGGCGGATCGGCGCCGACGATGGGAATGCCGGTGAAGCGGTACGCGGCCGGCGCGCAGCCCTCGTATTCGAGCGCCAGGCGGTCGCCGGCCGCCATCTGGGCCAGGGACAGCCACACCTCGTTGTGGCGCGGCGCCTCGGCGCGTTGCGCGTTCAGGCGGATCTCCTCGGGCGAAAGCGGCCGCGAGAAGATGCGCACCTCGTCGATCAGGTATTGCTCGGCGCCGAGCAGGAAGCGGTCCGCAGTCGCCTCGGGCGGCCAGTAATGGCGCTCGTTGGTGTCGGCCGTGCGCACGCCGTCCACATAAAAGCGCATGAAGTTCTCCGCCGCCGACCAGGTGAACACGACGTGATGCCATTCGCCGGCCGCCCAAGCTCGCGTCGAGGCTTGCGACCCGTAAGCGCTCTGCCACTGACCGCGCACGTTGCCGCCGCCGTACATCACTCCTATGGTGCGCGACTGCGCCACGCGCAGCTCGTCGCCGTTGGCCGCGCGGTACTGAAACAGGACGTGATCGCGGTCGGCGTAGACCGGGTCCGTGCCGGGGGCGCGCGCGGCCACCCACATCTCGATGGCGCCCTCGTTGAGGTCGAGATGGCCCTGCCGCGCATAGGCCAGCGAGCCGCCGCTCGCCACCGCCAGCGCCGAGCCCCAGCGGCCGGGTGCGAACGCCACGCGGCTTTCGGCCAGCGGCATCGCGCCCGCCGAAGTTCGCGCCGATTCGTCGGCGCGCAGCAAGAACCGTTGCGGGACCGAACCGGCGGCAAGGAGTTGCCCGTTGCGCAGCCAGCGGTAGGATTGCGCCGCCGCGCCGTCCGGCAGGCCGCCGATCAGCCACGCGAAGTCCGCCGTCGGCTCCACGAGCGGCGCGCCGCACTGACCCCAGACGGCACACGTAATCGAAACCAGCAGCATCGCACGGCGCATACGTCTATAGAATAGAAGTATGCGGATGCTCGCCGCGGCGCTGCTTCTCTTTCTCCAGAACCCCGATTACACCGCCGACGGAATGAAGGCCCTGGAAGAGCGGCGCTGGGAGGCCGCGGCGCAGGCGTTCCAGAAGGCGGCCGAGGCCGATCCCAAGGACTACTCGGCGCCCTTCCACCGCGCGCTGGCGCTGAGCATGTTGAAGCGCGACGCCGAGGCCATCGCCGGATACGAGAAGGTCCTGGAGCTCAAACCGGGCTTGTTCGAAGCTGAATTGAACCTGGGCAACGTACTGTTGCGCCAGAATCAGGCGCCGGCGGCGGAGGCCCATTTCGAGCGCGCATCCGAGATCCGCCCCAAGTCCGCCGCCGCGCACTTCGGCCTGGGCCGCGCGCGGGCGCTCCAGGGCAAGCTGGACGAGGCCGCCCCGAGCCTGCACAAGGCGGCCGAACTAGACGCGTCGTTCCGGGACGGCTTGCTGGAACTCGCGTCTTTTTACGAAAAGGCGAAGCGCCCCGCCGAGGCAATCGCGCTTTACCGCGAGTTTCCCGACTCTCCGGCGGCGCGCGAGCGCATGGGAGGGTTGCTGCTCGAAGGCGGCCAGGCCGCCGACGCGATTCCGCAGCTCGAGGAGGCGGTGGCGAAATCGCCCACCACGGCCAACCGCTTCGCGCTCGCGGCGGCGTACATGCGCAGCAGCCAGCCGGCCAAGGCCGCGCCGCTGCTGGAGCAGGCGGTGGCTTCCGAGCCGCGGAATTTCGACCTGCGCTTGACCTTCGGCCGCGCCTTGCGCGACCTGCGGCAGTTCCCCAACGCCGCGCGCGAGTTTTTCGGGGCCGCCCAGATCCGGCCGGATTCGGTGGAGGCCTGGAGCGAGCTGGCCGGCGTGCTCATCCTGACCGAGAACTACCCGCAGGCCCTGGCGGCCCTGGACCGCGTGAAGGCGCTGGGCGGCGAGAAGGCGGCGCACCTGTACTTCCGCGCCATCGTGCTGGACCGCGGCAAGCAGTACAAGCCGGCGCTGGAAGCTTACCAGCAGTTTTTGGCCGTGAGCCGGGACCAGAACCCGGACGAAGAGTTCAAGGCGCGGCAGCGCATCCGCGTCATCCGGAAGGAGCTGGGGAAAAAATGATGGGTGTACTCTGGCTGTCGATTCTCTTTTCCTTCGCGGCCGCCCCGCCGGATCTGGCCTCGATCCGGACCGAAAAGAATCTGGAGAAGCGCGCCGGACTGGCGATGGATTTCGCCTCTCATCGCGTCGACACCGCCCGGGAGGCCTGGCAGGCGGGCAAGCCGGCCGAGATGGCCGCGGCGTTGCAGGAGATCGGGGACGCCGTGGAACTGGCCCAGCTTTCGCTGAAACAGACCGGCAAGAAGGCATCCAAAAGCCCCAAACACTTCAAGCGCGCGGAACTCGCGGCGCGCAACCTGCTGCGCCGTCTCGACAGCTTAATCAACGACCTGAGCGTGGACGAGCGCGAACCGGCCGAAAAGACCCGCGCGCGCGTCCATCGCGTCCAGGAATCCCTGCTCCTGGACATCATGACCCCCGCCAAACGCCGCTAGGTCGGAGAGGGGTCAGTAGACCTGGAAGCAGAAGACTTGGTTGGAGCCGGCGGGGGTAAGCGAGTACTCGCCGTTTTCCAGGCCCACGGCGGCTTCGATGCGGTAGAGGTTCGGCTCGATACGGGTGACGGAAACGCGGACCGCGCGCGGACCGTCGCGGCGTCGCTTCTCCGCAAACACGACCTCGCGCCGGCCGTTGCGCACCTCCAGTTTGTAGAGTTCGATCCGTTCCGCCTGGAGCTTGGCGGTCTCGATCAGGAAGATAGGCTCGGCCAGCGGCGTTCGCGCCGGCGACGCGGCGCCGGCCACGGCATAAACGGTGTTGTCCTTACGCTTCTCTTCGCTCGCTTCGGCGGTTTCGGTTTCCACGAGGTTGCCGGCGTGGAGCAGATAGGGGACGTCCGGCTTGGGGGGCCGCGGCCCCTGGTACTTGTCCGCCGCGGAAAGGACAGTCAGAGTCAGAACCAGCGTTCGAAGCATCCTGCTTCCTATTCTACGACCAGCCGGGAGGCGGCGACCGATAGCGCGCGGTCCAGATCCTCGGCGGCCGCCGACTTGGCCAGCACCTGCCCGCCGGCGGCCGCCACCGCGCGATTCAACTCCTCGTTCATGCAGAGCAGCCGCGGGTCGCACATCACCGCATCGAAGCCGAAGCGTCGGCTCAGCTCCATCGCCTCTTCCCCGCTGGCCACGGGCACGACCCGGTGACCGCGCCCGGCCACCAGCGACAGAATCCGCCGCGCCTCGGTCTCGTCCGACTCGATCAGCAGCAGCGTGAGCGGCCGCGCCGGCGCGCTGCCTTGCACCACGGCGGCCGGCTCGCCGGCGTCCGAGTCGGCGCGAGCGACCGACAAGAGCCGGCCGATCGTCTCGCCGCCCAGCCTCTCGCTGAGCAGCACCTGTTCGCGGATCGACTGCTGCTCGATGCGCCTCAGGGTCGCGGCCACCAGGTTGGCCAAGTGCTGGACCGCGGCCCGCTCCGCGGACGAGAACTTGCGCGGCTCGGAAGCGTGCATCATTTCCAGCACGCCGGCCGCCTCGCCGCGCCTCAGCATGGGCGCCAGCAGGACCGCGCGCGCCGGACCCGCCACGGCGGCGCCCAGCGCCTCCGGGCGGCGGAGCAGGTCCGAGGCGGCCAGCGGCGTGCGGTTGCGGAAACAGAGCGAGACGGCTGAGTCGGCGCCCGCCGCCGGACGCAGCGCTCGTTCCGCGCGATCGTACAGGTACACGCGCACATCGGTGATCCGGAAGATGCCGGGCAAGGCTGCGTTTAGCCGGCTAAGAATCTCCTCCGCCGCGGAACTGGAAACCACTTCCTCGATAAGCGCGTGCAGGGCGCGCGCGGCCTTTCTTCGGCGGAACATGCGGCGTTCCCGCAGCCGCCACACCGCCCAAGCGCCGGCCAGCGCCCCGGAAGAAATCAGCGCGAATTGAACTGCTGAAGCCATGGCTCCAGTCGGGGATCCAAAAAGTCCCGCACCTCAAGATCGGCCGCGGGCAACTCGACCCGCGCCGTGTTCACCGCCCCCACGCGTGCGCCGGCGGTCCGGGCGGCCGCCAGGCCGGCGGGAGAATCTTCGAAGACGACGCAGTCGGCCGGCCGTGCGCCCAACAGCTCCGCGGCGCGCAGATAGATGTCCGGCGCGGGCTTGGGCCGCGCCACTTGGTGGCCGTCCACCAGGGTTTCGAAATGCCGCCGCAACCCGGCGCCCTCCAGCACGAAGCGGATGTTGGCCGGCTCGGCGTTGGACGCCACCGCCTTGTGAGCGCCACCGTGCCGCTCCAGGAACTCCACCACGCCCGGCACCAGAAACTCGTTCAGCCGGGGCGCCATCCTCTCCCGAAACAAGCGCTCCTTGGCCGCGCCGTGCTCGAAAACCTGCTCCTCGGAAAGCCCGTCTCCAAACAGATCGCGCACGATTTCGTCGTTGCGCTTGCCGTGCATCCGCTCCACCAAGCCGTCGGGATCGACACCCAGGCGGTTCAAGTAGACGATCCAGCTCTCGGTGTGCAGCGGCATGGAGTTCACGATGACTCCGTCCAGATCAAAAAGAAAGAATTGCGTGCCCAAACATCCAGACTAACGCGAATGGAAGTTCGCCGGCGGCTCACTTACCGCTAAAATGGAGTTTCATGCCGGAACCGGACCAGCCCCGCGGCGACGTTTTCGAGGAATTGGTGCGCCTGCGGCGCCTGGGGAAGAAGTGCGCGCTGGCGACCATCATTCAGGTGAACGGCTCGATCCCGAGTTTCCAGAGCGCCAAGCTGCTGGTGCGCGAGGACGGCTCGATGCTGGGCACCATCGGCGGCGGATGCGTGGAGGCCGAGGTGTGGGCCGCGGCGCGGGAGGTCATGGCGGCGGAAAAGCCGCGCCAGTTGAGTTTCAGCCTGGGTCAGGAGGCCGCCTACGACAACGGGCTGATTTGCGGAGGCCAATTGGACGTATACGTCGAACCGGTGCTGCCCCAGCCGCGGGCGGTCGTTTTCGGCGCGGGACACATTTCGCGCAGTCTTTCCCGCATCGCCGCCACGGCCGGCTTCGCCACGGTGATCGTCGACGACCGCGACGCGTTCGCCAACCGCGAGCGCTTCCCGGAAGCCGAAGAGGTGTTCGCCGAAGAGTATGAGACGGTGTTCCCGAAGCTGTCGGTGAACGAATCCAGTTACCTGATCATCGTCACCCGCGGGCACCGCGACGACATGCGCGTGCTGCGGTGGGCGGCCGGGTCCCCGGCCCGCTACATCGCCATGATCGGCAGCCGCCGCAAGGTGATCGCCGTGGTCCAGGAACTGGAAAAGGAAGGCCTCCCGCGGGCGGCGCTGGAGCGGATCTTCGCGCCCATGGGCCTGGAAATCGGCGCACAGACGCCGGAGGAGATCGCCGTCTCGGTGGTGGCGGAGATGATCGCCGTGCGGCGCAACGCCGCGCCCGGCTGGCGCTCGGTTTCCAAGTCCATTTTCGCCACCGAGGCCTCGCGAGCCGTGCTCAAGTGAAGATCGCGGGCGTTATCCTGGCCGCCGGCCAATCGCGCCGCATGGGACGGCCCAAGGCCTTGCTCGATTGGCGGGGCGATACGGTGCTGGGCCGCATGACCGGCCTGCTGGGCGCGGTGTGCGAGCCGCTGATTGTGGTGCTGGGCTATCACGCCGAGGACGTCGGCGCCGCCGCCGGCCGGGCAATTCGAGTGCTCAATCCAAACCCCGAGCAAGGCATGTTGAGTTCGCTCCAGTGCGGTTTGCGGGCCGTGCCGGGGGAGGCGGACGCCGTCTTCTTCACGCCGGTGGACTACCCGGGCATCCAGCCACACACGGTCGAGGCCCTAGCCGCCGCCCTGCGCGCGTCCCCGGCGCCGCTGGCGCTGCCCGTGTGCGGGGGCCGGCGCGGGCACCCGGTGGCCATCCGGCGCGCCCTGATCGAGGAGATCCTGGCCCTGCCCGCCGGCGCACAGCCGCGGGAAGCGATCCATCGCCACCTCGATCAAGCCGTGCTGGTGGAAGTGGCCGATCCGGGAATTCTGGAGGACATCGACGATCCGGAATCCTACGCGCGCCTGCGAGAAGCGGAGACGCGCGGATGAAGCCGGCCCGGCGCATCCTCCTGCTCGTGGCGATCCTGCTGGTGGCAGCCGGCCTGGCGGCGCCCTTCTTCCGCGCCGACCGGTTCGCGGTACGGATTCGCAGCGCCCTGGAACAGGGTTTGGGCCGCCAAGTGGAGATCGGCGAGGTGCGGTTCAACCTCTTCACCGGACCGGGCTTCACGGTGCGCAACGTGGTCATCTACGAAGACCCGGCGGCGGGCCTGGAACCGCTGGCCTACGTGGCGGAAATGGATGCCCGCGCGGACTGGTGGAGCCTGGTGACGGGCCGGCTGGAGTTCTCCAACTTGCGCCTGCTGGAGCCCAGCGTCAACCTGGCGAAGCCGCACACCGGCGGGTGGAACCTCCAACCGCTGCTGTCGCGGGCCGCGGCCACGGCGCGGTCGCAGGGCGCCCGTCCGCCCGCCCTCCAGATTCGCGGCGGCCGGGTCAACTTCAAGTTCGGCGACGTGAAGAGCGTCTTCTATCTCTCAAACGCGGACGTAGACTTCCGCCCCTCGGCCGAGGCGATTGAATTCCGTTTCGAGGGCGAACCGGCGCGCACGGACCGCGGCGCGCAAGGATTCGGCCGGCTCGCCGGACGCGGGCGGTGGCGGCCGCAAGCTCCCTCGGACCGGCAGTTCGAACTCGATCTGAGCCTGGAACGCAGCAACATCGGCGAGATCGTGCGCCTGTTCCACGGCCGCGACATCGGCCTGCACGGGATGGTGGCCTCCCGCGCGAAACTGACCGGGCCGCTGTCGGACATCCGCGTGGCCGGGCGCCTGGACATCGAAGACATCCACCGTTGGGACCTGATGCCGCATCACGGACAGGCCTGGCCGGTGGACTTCCGCGGCCGCATCGATCTGGAAGGCCAGCGGGTGGAACTGGAGACCCTGGCGCCGCCGGGACAGACGCTGCCGGTCTCGGTCCGCTTCCGGGCGGCGGAGCTTTTGGCCCGGCCGCGCTGGGCCACGGTGTTCACCGTGCGGGACCTCCCGGTAGCCAACGTGGTGGAGGTGGCCCGGCACTTCGGCGCGGTGCCCGCCAGTCCGCTGGCGCTGGAAGGCCTTGTCGAGGGGGCCATCGGCTACTCGGGAGAGACCGGCCTGCAAGGCTTGTTCCTGCTGCGGGACGTGTCCGTGGCGGCGCCCGAATCGCCGGCGCTGCGCATCGAGCGCGCGCGCATCGAGGTCGACCGGTCGCGGATCCGCGCCCATCCCGCGACCGTGCTCGCGCCGGCCGGCCGCGCGGTCCAGGTGGAGGCCGAGTTTCACCTCCCGGAGCAGACGCTGGACGTCTTGGCGGCCACGCGCGGTCTGCCCGCCGCCGACCTCAACGCCACGGTGACCAAGGCGCTGGGCGGCCCGGCGGTGCCTGTGCTGGAGGCTTGCAGCTCGGGCCTCTGGAAAGGCTGGGTGCGTTACCGGCGCATAGGCGAAGGCGCCGGCAACTGGAGCGGTTTGGTCGAATTGCAGGAAGCGCGGCTGGCGGTGGAGGGCTTGGCCTCGCCGCTCGCGGTGCGGTCGGCGCAGGTGCAGATCGACGGTGACAAGGCCGTGCTGAAACGCATCCAGGCGCAGGCGGGCCGAATCGCCTTCCAGGGCGAGTTCCGCCAGGAAGGCGGCAAGGATCCCAGCGGGCACTTCCGCCTGGAGGCGGCCGAAGCCGATGCCGCGGAATTGGAGCAGGTCTTTGCGCCGGCCTTGTTGCGCCAGCGCGGCCTGCTGGCGCGGACGCTGCGGCTGGTGCGCGGCGGCGTCCCGGAGTGGCTGCGGGCGCGGCGCGCGGAGGGGGTGGTGGCGATTGGCGCTCTGACCGCCGGGGACCTGCGCTGGGAAAACGTGAAAGCGCGCCTGGTGTGGAACGGGACCACGGTCGACATCGCGGAATTCGGAGCCGCGTGGGGCGAGGGCCGCCTGCGGGCCAAAGGTTCGGTTTCCCTTGCCTCGGCGGCGCCTGTATACCGCTTGCAGGGGAGTCTGAGCGGCCTGGACTGGCACGCCGCCAGCATCGGTTTCGAGGGCCGGGCCGAAAGCGCCGGCGCGGGGGAGGAACTGCTTCAGAATCTCCGCCTGGACGGCGCTTGGTCGGCCGCCGGGCTGACCCTGTCGGAAGACCTCGAATGTCGCCGCGCCCAGGGCCGCGTCGAATTCGCCATGCGCCGCGGCCTGCCGCTGCTGAAGCTTATGGACATCGAGGCCGCGTTGGGCGAGGAAACCTGGGAAGGCCAGGGCGCCTCGCTGCCCGACGGCCGCCTGTCCATCGACCTGACCAGCGGCAAGAAAGAACTCCGCCTCACCGGCCGCCTCTCCCCCTTCCACCTAATTCGGTGACAGGCTACTCTTTCCCCAGTTTCAGCCCCGCCCGAGCGGAGAACTCCGCTGAAAACCTTTGGTCTGAAATTGGGGAAAGAGTAGCCTGTCACCGAATTGCCCCGAAATTGGGGATTGAGTAGCCCGTCACCGAATTGGGGGGTTTGACAGGGAGGGGGCGGGTCCGCTAAGCTCGGATATTGAAGAACTCGAACGGAGAAGGTCTGTCCATGAATACAGAATTTCCGTCCGGGAAGGCAATCATGCGCAAGTGGCACTTGATTGACGCCCAGGACCAGGTCCTCGGCCGGGTGGCGAGCAAGGTGGCCATGATGCTGATGGGAAAGCATAAGGCTTCCTACACCCCTTTCCTGGACACAGGCGATCATGTGGTGGTGATTAACGCCGCCAAGGTCCGGTTAACCGGCAAGAAAGAGGACCAGAAGATCTACCGCACGCACTCGGGCTACCCCGGCGGTCTCAAGGAAGTCGCGGCTCGCAAGGTGCGGGCCACGAGACCCGTGCGCATGGTGGAGGAGGCCGTCAAGGGCATGCTGCCGAAAACCAAGCTCGGCAAGCAGATGGCGACCAAGCTTAAGGTCTACGCCGGCGACAAACATCCGCACCAGGCGCAACAACCGGCAGCCATGCCGGCCAACTAGGGATTGAGAAAGGCGAGGTAAGCGAGTGGCAGCAGGTTTGGTGCAGTATTTGGGAACGGGGCGCCGCAAATGTTCGGTGGCGCGCATTTTCCTGCGTCCCGGCAAAGGTCAAATCACGGTCAACGGCCGTCCGGTGGAACAGTATTTCGTCAACGAAACGGCCCGCGCGCAGGTGCGCCAGCCGCTGCTGGCCACCGAAACGGCGGACAAGTTCGACATCCTGATTCTGGCCGACGGCGGCGGGGTGATCGGACAGGCCGGCGCGGCCCGCCTGGGCATCGCCCGCGCGCTGTGCGAATTCAACTCCGAACTGCGCGGCAAACTGAAGCAGTTCGGATTCCTGACCCGCGACCCGCGCAAGCACGAGCGCAAGAAGTACGGCCAAAAGGGCGCGCGGAAGCGGTTCCAGTTCTCCAAACGTTAACCGGTCCTGGACGGCGCCGCGGCGCCGTCCAGCATCCGCCACGGGTCTTTGTTTCAACCCCGGCGCAAATCCCGCTTTGGACCGCGCCGGGGCACTAAGGAGGCAGTTTGCCGTCAATTTCAATGAAGGAATTGCTCGAAGCCGGCGTTCACTTCGGGCACCAGACCAAGCGCTGGAATCCGAAGATGAAAGAATACATCTTCGGGGAACGTAACGGAATCTACATCATCGACCTGCAGAAGACGTTGAAGCTGTTCAAAGACGCCATGCTGTACGTCGGCGAGATGGCCAAGCAGGGCAAGAACGTCCTGTTCGTGGGCACCAAGCGCCAGGCCCAGGAAGCGGTGGCCGAAGAGGCCGTGCGCTGCGGGCAATACTACGTCAACCAGCGCTGGCTGGGCGGCCTGCTCACCAACTGGATGACCGTGCAGCGCTCCATCAAGCGGCTGAAGGAGCTCGACGCGATGGCCAACGACACGGCCTACGCCGGGCGCGCCAAGAAGGAAGTCGGGCGCCTGGAGCGCGAGCGCAAGCACTTGCAGCAGAACCTGGCGGGCATCCGGGACATGCCCGGCCTGCCGGATTTGCTGTTCGTCATCGATTCCAACAAGGAATCCATCGCGGTCAAGGAAGCGCGCAAACTGGGCATTCCGGTGGTAGCGGTGGTGGACACCAACTGCGACCCGGACGAAGTCGACTGCGTGATTCCGGGCAACGACGACGCGCTGCGCGCCATCCGCCTGTTCACCAACAAGATCGCCGAGGCGGTGATGGAAGGCCGCGCGCTGGCCAGCGAGCAGGACTTCGTGGCGGAGAAGATCATCACCGACGAAACCCCGCTCGACGAGATCCCCGAGGCCACCCGGTACTTCGACCCGCAGTACGCCGAGCAACTGATGGCCGAAGGCATGCCCGAAGAGGATCTGCCGTCGGTTTCGCTGCCCCACAAGGCCGCCGAAACGGCGACCGACGTGGCGAGCTGAGAATTCACGCCGCTCCCTTACGGTCGCGGTTAAGAGGGAAGAATACCATGGCGGATGTTACCCCGCAGCTAGTCAAACAACTCCGTGAGCGCACCGGCGCCGGCATGATGGAATGCAAGAAGGCGCTGGACGAGGCCAAGGGCGACCTGGCCGAAGCCGAAGTCATACTGCGCAAGCGCGGCATCGCGGCCGCGGCCAAAAAGTCCGCGCGCGCCACCAAGCAGGGCGTCATCGGCAGCTACATCCACACCGGCGCGCAACTGGGCGTGCTGGTGGAGATCAACTGCGAGTCCGATTTCGTGGCGCGCACCGAGGACTTCCAGCAGTTAGTCCACGACATCGCCATGCAGGTGGCCGCGGCCAGCCCCGCTTTCGTCCGCAGGGAAGAGGTCACGGCCGGGGCGCTGGACCAGGAGCGGGAGATCCAGCGGGCCCGGGCGCTGGCCGAGGGCAAGCCCGAGAAGATCGCCGACAAAGTGGTCGAGGGCCGCATGTCCAAGTATTACGAAGAGGTCTGCCTGCTCGAACAGCCCTTCATCAAGGACAACGCCACCACCGTCGGAGACCTGATCAAGCAGAAGATCGCCAAGCTGGGCGAGAATATCAGTGTCGCCCGTTTCGTCCGCTTCAAGATCGGCGAGACGGCCGAGAAAGAGTAGCCGGCCGCCCGGACCCGCCGGTTCGCCGAAATGGCATACAAGCGCATTCTCCTGAAACTCAGCGGCGAAGTGATGGCCGGCGGCGGGGCCTTCGGCATCGATTCCGAGCGCGTGCGCGCTCTGGCCGAGGAAGTGGCCGAGGTGGCCCGCACGGGGGTCGAGCTCGGGCTGGTGGTGGGGGGCGGCAACTTTTTCCGCGGCGTGGCCGCGGCGGCGCGCCAGATGGACCGCGTTTCGGCCGACCACATGGGCATGCTGGCCACCGTCATCAACGCCCTGGCCTTGCAGGACGCGCTCGAAAAGCAGGGCATCCCCACCCGCGTCATGACCGCCATCGAGATGCGCCAGGTGGCCGAGCCGTACATCCGGCGACGGGCCATCCGGCACCTGGAAAAGGGCCGCGTCGTGGTTTTCGCCGCCGGCACCTCCAACCCTTACTTCTCCACCGACACGGCGGCCACGCTGCGGGCCCTGGAGATCCGCGCCGAAGTGGTCGCCAAAGCCACGCGCGTCGACGGAGTCTACGACCGGGACCCGCTCCAGCATCCGGACGCCACGCTGTACCGGGAGATTTCCTACCGCGACGTGCTGGCCAAACAACTGGGCGTCATCGACGCCTCGGCGGTGGCCATGTGCCAGGACAACCAGATGCCCATTCTGGTTTTCAATCTCAACCAGCGAGGCAATATAATGCGTATGTCGATGGGCGAATCCGTCGGCACCCTGATTCACTGAGACAATCGCGACATCCTTGGACGGAGCCAACGATGAAACCAGGACAGCAAACCGAAGCAACCAACAACGCGTTTACGTCGGTAAAGGATCTCGAAGCCGGCGCCAAGAGCCGCATGGAGAAGGTTCTGAACGACCTGCAGCACGCCATGGCCGGCATCCGCACCGGGCGTGCTTCGATCAACCTGTTCGATTCGATCCGCGTCGACTACTACGGCACACCTTCGCCGCTCAACCACGTGGCCACCCTGCACGTGCCCGAGCCCTCGATGGTGACCCTCCAGCCGTATGACGTTTCGATGATCGGGATGATCGAAAAGGCGATCCGCGGCTCGGACCTCGGCCTAAACCCGATGAACGACGGCAAGGTCATCCGCGTTCCCATCCCGCAGCTCACCGAGGAGCGGCGCAAGGAACTGGTCAAGCGCCTGCATCACCTGGCCGAAGACCACCGCGTGTCCCTGCGCAACCTCCGGCGCGAAGCCAACGAGCAGCTCAAGAAGGCGCTCAAAGACAAGCTCATCAGCGAGGACGACGAGCGCCGGGCGCTCGACGAGACCCAGAAGCTCACCGACGCGCACATCGCCAAGCTCGACCAGGCGGTCAAGGGCAAAGAGAAAGAAATTCTCGAAATCAAGTAGCCTGCCGGTTCTCCCCGGCCCCGGTTCGTGCCACAATTCAAGCTATGAGCGACATGCCTCCGCTGGCACGGGTGGATCCGCGGGTTGAGGCGCGCGTTCGGGATCTGATCGAGAACACCAGCGACTGGATCTGGGAAGTGGACGCCGAATTACGCTACGTCTACGCCAGCCCCAAGATCACCGAGCTTCTCGGGTATACGCCAGAGGAGGCGCTGGGCAAAACCCCCTGGGACTTCATGCCGCCCGAAGAAGCGGCCCGGTTGCGTCCCGGCATCGACGAACTATTGCGCAACCCGGCCCCGTTTCAGGCCCTGGAGAACACCAATCTTCACAAGGACGGTTCCCTGCGCGTGCTCGAAACCAGCGGCGTGCCGA
>JACQZT010000429.1 GCA_016213755.1 Acidobacteriota bacterium
GGTGTACGATCCCGGATCGACATAGTCGAACAGGTACAATCCGGTTTCATTGGTTTGCCGCGCGGCGCGCACGCCGGTGTTGACGTTCAGCAGCGTGATGGCGGCGCCCGCCACGACCGCCTGGCTGGCGTCGGTGACGATTCCCTGAATCCTGCCGCGGTACTCCTGCGCCTGTACGGATGGCGCGAGCAGCCCGGCCAGACACAAGCCCAGGCAGAGCGAAACAAAAACCTTTCGAAGCCTCATACTCCCTCCTCAGCGGAGCTTCCAACCGCTCCCTGACGGTCGCGGCTCGGAAACGCGTTACCCAGTCGCGACCGTCAGGGAGCGGGTGGAGTACCCCAGATCACCGAGAGTATAGCCCCGTCACAGTCGAGTTACAAGCGCGCCAGCGGCGGCCGTTCAGAAAATATACTTCAGCGAAAGGAAGATGCGCCGATTGCCGCCATCGGTGCCCCACTGGTTGGCGAAGCCGGCGTTGCTGACGCGCGCCTCGGGGATGCCGAAGTTGCGCGTGTTGCTGAAATTGAAGAACTCGGCGCGGAACTGAAGCCGGTGCCGCTCGGTGATCTTCGTATTCTTCACGATGTTCAGGTCGACCTGGGCGATTCCGTCGCTGCGCAACACGTTGCGGCCGATGCTGCCGAAGCGCTCCACCGGCGTGCAGGTGTTCGTGCCGGTGATGCGCTGGCAGGGCGTTAAGGTCTTGAACAGAGAGCGGCCGCCGGTGCCCCAGATCTCCTCCACCGACATTCTCGAAACATCGAGGTTGGTGTTCAGGTTGGGCCGGATGGCGCTGCCCACCAGGCCGTCGATGCCGCCCAGCGCCAGCGAGGGATCGCTTCCGTTCAGCGGGCTGAACGGGGATCCCGCTTGCAGCGTAACGAATGCCCCGACTTGCCAGCCGCCCAGGATGCGTTTGGCGGCCGGGTGGGTCATCTGACTGCCGGGGAGTTCATAAACGAAGTTGGTCGCAAAGCGGTGCGGCCGGTCGTAGGTCGAGCGTCCCCGGTCGGCGCGCCGGTTGAACGAATCCTGGGGCACGGCGACTTCGCCGCGCGACGACGGATTGAAGATCTCCGAGGCGTCGTCGATGAACGCGCTCCAGGTGTAGTGCGCCCCGGCGCCAAACCCTCGGGAGAAGCGCTTGTCGAAGCTCACTTGCAGCGAGTGATAGACGGACGAGGCGGCGTTGGCCCGCAGCCGGATGATGCCCGCGGCGGTATCCAAGCGGGAGCAGCCGGTCACCGTGCCGGCGGCATTGGTCGGAATCGGCGCGCACTGGGCGCGAGGGTTCCCGTCGAGGGTCTGGAACAGCCCCGTACCCTTGGTCCCCACGTAGCCGACACGGAGCACCGACGAGCCTCCCAGTTCCCGCTGGGTCTCGAAGGCAAACTGCTCGGCGATGGGCGCCCGGAAGTCGGAGCCCACAATGGTCCTCGTCAGCAGATTCAGCGCGGCCGGATCTCTCAGATCCGGAAACAGTCTGGGCATCGCCGTCCAGGCGTTTTGCAGGTTGCTGGCGCCGGTCGCCAGCACGAAGGGAAAGGAGCTGAAGATGTTCAGGTTGATGTTGATGAACCCATAGTCGTTGGTGCGGGAGTAACCGCCGCGAAACACCAGGCGATCACCGCCCGTGAGCCGTCCAAGCAGGCCGTCCTTGCTGGCCTGCGGGTTCCAACTGAAGCCGATGCGGGGCTGAAAATTGTTGGCATCGCGCCCCGGCCGCGGCGTGAGCTTGAACACGGGCTGGTTGTTGTTGTTGGTCACGATCCTATCGTTCAGATTGTACAGGCTGGTGAACGAGTTGCCGGGCAATTCGTAGCGCAAGCCATAGTTGAGGGTCAGGCTGCGGTTCACCCGCCAGGTATCTTGGACGAACATGTAGTAGTCGTCCCAATTGTAGTAGGCGATCAGTTCGCCCCCCGGCAGCGGCTTGTTGACGTTGGCGACCGAGGCCACGTCGTCGACGAAGGTCTGGAGCGTGTCGTACACCAGGCGCCCGCGGATCTGGGGAACGAACAGGCTCTTGATCTGGCTGCGGCGCAGGTCGATGCCGAACTTCAGGTTATGCGACCCGCGCGTGTGGGTCAGAGACTCCTGGATCTGGTAGATGTTGTTGAAGCGGAACTGCGGCAGATTCACGGCCAGGCCGATGGCCGTGCGGTCGCTGGCGGCGTTGAAGCCCGTAAGCCCGAGTTCGGGAATCTCCACCGAGGGAATGGTCTCAGACGCCGGATCCGAAGCGGTCGTGGTCGTGGCGTACCGCTGATAGGACAGCCGGACTTCATTCAACGTCCGCGGTGAAAGGGTGCTGGTAAGCCACACGGAGAATGCCTGCTGCCGCGTGGGCGTCTGTGTCGTCAGGCCGGGCGGAGTCGCCTGTCCGCCGCCGCCGCTGAAGTTGTTGTTCAGCAGGTAGCGTCCGCCCAGGCTGTGACTCGAGGTCAACTGGTGGTCGACGCGCCCGGATAGTTGGTAGTTGTTCACGTAGGCCGCCGTGGAGCTGGTGAGCGAGCCCAGCGGGATCTGGACAGCCTGGCCCCCCACCGTCAGGCGGGCGTTGGTTCCGATGGGCGCCTGCGCGGCCGGCATAAACTTCAGCAGCGCGGCGACCTGCGGGCGGCTGCCGGCCAACTGCTGAAGCACCTGCTTGCCCTGGTCGGTCGGGACCCCCCGGATGGTGACGCCCGAGCCGAGCTGGCGCTGGGTCCAACGCTGGAAAGACCCAAAGAAAAAGGTCTTGTCCTTGCGGATCGGCCCGCCGATGGTCCCGCCGAACTGGTGCTCGATGAAGAACGGCGCCTTGGTGAATCCCGATGCCTTGTTGAGATTGCTGAGCGAGTTGAGCCGGTTCCCGTTGTAGAACTCGAAGGCCGTGCCGTGCAGGGAATTGGTGCCGCTCTTGGTGATGGCGTTGACCACCGAACCGGCCGACCGGCCGTACTCGGCCAGGAACTGGTTGGTGATGAGCTGGACTTCCTTGACGATATCGGGGTTGTTCATCGGCACCGAACGTCCCGAGATGCCCGGTTCGTTGGTGTCCTGGCCGTCCACCATGAAATTGTTGGCGCGCGTGCGCATGCCGTTGGCCGAGAAACTGGTGCCGGTGGCGAACGCGCTGTTTCCGGAGTTAAGCTGGCTGACGCCGGGCGCCGAGAGCACCGAGGCGAAGACGTCGCGGAATCCGCCGCCGCCGCCGAATTGCCCGCTGATAGGCAGGTCGGACAAACGCCGCTCGTCGAAGCGCACGCCGACCTCGGCGGTGGTGGTGTTGAGCATCGGGGCATCGTCGGTCACCACGATGGTTTCCGTCACCGACGCCGGCTGCATTTCAACGTTGACCACCGCTTCCTGGTTCAGCACCAGGTTGATGGGGCCGCGAACATACTTGGCAAATCCTTTGACCTCGACCGTCAATTCGTACCGGCCCACAAGCAGGGCCGGGAACCGGTAGCGGCCGTCGGCCTCGGTGGACGCCGATCGCGCCAGGTTGGTGTCGAGGTTGCGGACCCCGATACTGGCGCCGGCCACGGTGGCGCCACTTTGGTCCGATACGATTCCGGAAATGGCTCCGCTGGTTGGCTGGGCCCACAGGCCCGCCGGCAGAAAGCCGGCCGCCAACACCAGCGCCGCCAGCGAAAACAAGACAAACTTACCCTTTGGCCTAAACATGCTTTAGCTCCTGAGACAAACCCGTCTTAAACCTTATACCATCGAACACCCCGATCTGAGAAGACCAAAATGCTAAGATGCGCAGTGAGGAGGCGGCCTTGCGAACAGCGGTCATCGGAGGAACGGGGCACATCGGCACGCACCTGGTCCCGCGCCTGGTCGCCGCCGGCCACGAGGTGGTCTGCGTGAGCCGGCGGCAGCGCGAGCCGTACCAGCCGCACGCGGCTTGGGCCCGGGTCCGGCACGTCATCCTGGACCGTAAGGCCGAAGAGGCCGCGGGCACGTTCGGCGAGCAGATCGCAGCCCTCGAACCGGATATCGTGATCGACCTGATTTGCTTCCGGATCGAGAGCGCCAAACATTTGGTCGAGGCCTTGCGCGGCCGCGTCCGGCATCTCCTCCACTGCGGAACCATTTGGGTTCACGGGCCCGGCGTCGAGGTTCCGACCACCGAGGAACAGCCGCGCCGCCCGTTTGGCGACTACGGCTGCCGCAAGGCGGCCATTGAAGACTACCTCCTGGCCGAAGCCCGCCGGAACGGCTTCCCGGCCACGGTGCTGCATCCCGGCCATATCGTCGGTCCCGGCTGGCCGCCGCTCAACCCGGCGGGGCATTTCAATCCGCGCGTCTTTGGAGAACTTGCGCGCGGCGCCGAGGTGGCCCTGCCAAACCTGGGGCTGGAGACCGTCCACCACGTGCACGCCGGCGACGTCGCCCAGGCGTTCGAGCGTGCCATCGCCCGCTGGAGCGCGGCCGTGGGCGAGAGCTTCCATGTGGTTTCGCCGGCGGCGCTGACGCTGCGCGGCTACGCCGAATCGATGGCCGCCTGGTTCGACCGCGAAGCCCGGCTGCGCTTCCTCCCTTGGGAAGAATGGAAGGACACCGTTTCGCCGGAAGAGGCCGCGGCCACCTGGGATCACATCGCCCACTCGCCCAGTTGTAGTATCGAAAAGGCCCGGCGGTTGCTGGGTTACCAGCCGCGCTACCGCTCCCTGGAAGCCGTGCAGGAATCGGTGGCGTGGCTAATGCAGAAGAATGGAGGATCGCTGTGAGTATTTCGAGAGATTCGTTATCGCGCCGCCAGATGCTGCGCTCCGCCGCGGGTTTCGCGGCTCTGAACGCCCTGCCCGCCGCGCCGCGAAGGCGGCCTAACATCGTCGTCATCCTGGCCGACGACCAGGGCTGGGGCGACCTCGGCATTCACGGCAACACCAATCTTTCGACTCCCAACATCGATTCGCTGGCGCGGGATGGCGCGCTCTTTGACCGTTTCTACGTCTGCGCCGTATGCGCTCCCACGCGCGCCGAGTTCCTCACTGGGCGCTATCACGCCCGCGGCGGCGTGCGCGGCGTGTCGACCGGCGCCGAAAGGCTGAATCTGGACGAAATGACCATCGCCCAGACATTCAGGACTTCCGGCTACGCCACCGGCGCTTTCGGCAAGTGGCACAACGGCTCCCAGTTTCCCTACCACCCCAACGCGCGCGGCTTCGACGAATACTACGGCTTCACCTCCGGACACTGGGGACAGTATTTCGATCCCGAACTCGACCACAACGGCACGCTGGTCCGCGGAAAAGGCTACATCACCGACGACCTGACCAACCACGCCATGGACTTCATCGCGCAAAATAAGGACCGCCAGTTCTTCTGCTATCTGCCCTTCAACACGCCCCATTCCCCCATGCAGGTGCCGGACCGCTTCTTCGACCGCTTCGCAGCCTTCGAACCGAAGATGCGCGCCCGGGATCCTCGCCAGGAAGAGATTCCCATGACCCGGGCCGCGCTGGCCATGTGCGAGAACATCGACTGGAACGTGGGCCGGGTGCTCGCCAAGTTGAACGAACTGAAACTCGCCGACGACACCATCGTGCTCTACTTCAGCGACAACGGCCCCAACAGTTGGCGCTGGAACGACAACATGAAGGGCCGCAAAGGGTCGGTCGACGAGGGAGGCGTGCGCGCGCCGCTCCTGATTCGCTGGCCGGGACAGATCCGACCCAAGACCAGGATTCCGCAGATCGCCGGCGCCATCGACCTGCTGCCCACGCTGGCCGACCTGACGGGCGTTCCGGTGGCCAGCGCCAAGCCCCTGGACGGCAAGAGCGTCAAGCCGCTTCTAATGGGGCAGACCCAGGGCTGGCCGGACCGGATGATCTTCTCCTTGCAGCAGAAGAGGATCAGCGTCCGCACTCAACAGTACCGGCTGGACCCCGCCGGGAAGCTGTACGACATGCAGGCCGATCCGATGCAGGACCGGGATATCTCCGCCGAGAAGCCCGAAGTCGCGGCGAGGCTGCGAAAAGCGGTGGCCGAGTGGGCCAAAGAGATGCTGCCCAACGTCGGTCCGGACGACCGCCCATACCCGGTCGGGTACTCGAAGACCACCCTGCTGCCGGCGCGCGACGGCGTCCCCGGGGGCGGAATAAAACGTAGCGCCGGGGCCCCGAACTGCTCATACTTCACCAACTGGACGCGCAAAGAAGACGAGATCTCCTGGGACATCGAGGTCGGCCAGGCCGGCGAGTTCGATGCTGAGATCTACTACACGTGCGCCCCGCGGGACGCAGGCTCGACAGTGGAACTGAGTTTCCTGGGCGGCAAGGTCGCGGGCAAGGTGACGCCGGCCCACAACCCGCCCTTGATGGGCGCCGAACGCGACCGCGTGGACCGCAAGGGCGAATCCTACGTGAAGGACTTCCGGCCCCTGCGGCTGGGCGCCATCCGGCTCGCCAAGGGCCGCGGCAAACTGGCGCTGCGCGCCACCGAGATCGCCGGCGCGCAGGTAGCCGACGTGCGCTACGTAGCGCTTACGCGGCGCGGATAGCTCAGGTCAGCTTGACCGGCCGCAGGTCGATCTTGGACTCGTCGCTTTCGCCCAGGCCCAAAACACCGGCGATTTCGATGAACTCGGGCTGCATGCGCACGTAGAGGCTGTCCTGATCGGCTTGCGCCAGAGCGATGGGGGCCATCCCCGCTTCGTGCCGCTTGCCATCGATAATGCCCAGCCCGATGGCGTCCAGGGCCACCGGATCGGTGCCGAAGTACAGGGTTTTGTTCTCCCACAGGTACTTGGACACCTTCCGGCCCGGACCGCCGTGCCAGGCTCCCAGAATTCCGTCGATGATGTTGAGCACCACCTTCCGCCGGATCACCGCGAGATCCACCACGGTGGGGATGAACATGCCGCAGGAGTTGTTGAACCGGCTGCCGTGGCTGCGCGCCACGTTGTTCACCAGTCCGTGGGACAGGTTCTTCAGCGCGATGGTGACCCCCGCCGACTGGTGGTGCTTGAGCACGCCCAGGTTCACCACCTTGTTGACCTCTTTGCTCAAGAAGCGGGCGACGTAGGAGCGGCGATGGTGCGGATTCCCGGGATCTCCCTTGGGATGCACCAGCGCCATCTCCATGTACTGGTCGCGGTCGTATCCCTCCATGTCCAGTTGCAGGCCGTTCACCGCGCGGGTGGTGGCGGCCATCCAGCGCACCCCCTCCGGCAGCCACTTGTCGAAGCCGCCGCTCAGGAATTCGGTCTGGTAGCGGTCGTAGGCGACGATGTCCTTGCGGTTGACGCCGGCCGATTCCAGTCCCGCGACAATCTCCTGAAAGACCTCCGGCGCGGAGATCAGAAACGGCTGGCCAACCGGGTTCACCTTAATTCCGACCACGTCGCCCGGCTCGAAGAATACGCGCCAGGCCTCGGCCCACCCGGGCGCGCCGGTGAGTTCCATCATCCCCTTGCGCATCATGGCGCGCACGGGCTCGCGCTGGTAGCGCCCGGAAACAATGCTGGCGGGATGTTCGACCGCCACCACCCGGCCGCGGTACGGCCCCGGAATCCCCAATCTGCCGGAAGCCGCTTGCCCCGCCGCCCGGAGCACCGGTACTCCCGCCGTTAGAAGAAACTGCCTGCGTCCCAGTCCCATGGGCCCATTGTCGCACCGATCTTAGCGGCGTTTCTTGTATGGGAAGCTCTTCCAGGGCTGGCCGGCGCGGCCGTTCAGGTCCCAGACCACGGCGCCGTCGCGGAGGGTCATCTCAGGCGCCAGGCGCCTGTCGCCGGGCCGCACTCCGCCGGCCGAATCGGGAAAACCGAACTGGCCGCGTTCCAGCTTCAGCACGGTGACATCGGCCCCCGCGCCCACGCCGAGGTGGCCCAGTTCCGGGCGGCGGATCCACTGCGCGGGAACCCAGGTGGAAGCGCGGATCACTTCCTCGATCGGCACGCCCAGGTTGAGAACCTTGGACATGACGTTGACCAGGTCCTTCATGCCCCCGTTCATGCTCCCCGTATGCAGGTCGGTCGAGATCGCGTCCGGGTAGAACTTCTCTTCGAAGGCCGGGACCGCAACCCACCAGAAGAAACTTCCGCCGCCGTGCCCGAGGTCGAAGAGAACGCCGCGCTTGCGGGCCTCCCACAGGACCGGATTCACCTTGCCTTCCGGGGTCAGTTCGTCGCGCAGCCCGGAATAGCAGTGGGTGTACATGTCGCCCGGCCGCAGTTTCTCGAGCAGCAGCGCCTTCAGGGTGCGCTGCGGAGTGACGGTCCCGTAATCGACCATCACCGGGAGGCCCGCCATCTTGCCGGCTTGGACCAGGTTGTCGATGGCGACCCAGCCGGGACCGGCATAGTGCGCGGTTTTGAACCCGACGATGACGTCCGGGTGCGCCTTGGCCATGCGCACCATGGCCTCGGCATCCATGTCCGCGGGATCGTTCTCGCCTTTGGGCGCCATGCCCACGCCGGAGACATTCAGCAGCGCCAGCACGCGCGTCCGCGCGCGCCGGATGACGCGGTCCAAAAAGTCCGGGAAATTGCGCCAGCCGGCCGTGCCGGCGTCCACCATGGTGGTCACCCCGGCGCGGAAGGAAAACCCGTCCGGGTACACGCTGCTGTCCCCGGTGAGCCCTTTCAATCCGGTGCCGGTGTACACGTGGACGTGGATATCGATCAACCCGGGCGTGACGTAGAGCCCTTTGACGCCGGCCACTCGTTTGGCCTGCGCGGCCGGGATGTCGGCCGCCACGCGAGCGATCTTCCCGCCGGCAATGGCGACATCCCGGATGGCGCTGACCTGATTCTTGGGATCGATGACATGCCCGCCCTTGAGCAGCAGATCATAGACCGGCTGCGCGGCGAGCGCGCCGGCCATCAAATAACATCCGACCAGAAGTCCGTGCATACGGATAATGATACCCGGCTAGGGCGCCAGATTCTCGTACCACTTCACGTTGCCGGTCGAGGCCCCGATGCAGACCACGTCGGGGCGGCCGTCGCCGTTCAGGTCGCGGATCTTGCAGTCGGCCGCGGCGATGCCTCCGGCGTCGAGGGTCTGGCGCTGCCAGCGCTCGCCGGCCGGGTCCAGGGCGCGGTAGTAGTAGAGCTGGAATCCCTTGCCGCGGTAGCCGGCCACCACCTCGTCGCGCCCGTCGTGGTCCAGGTCGCCCGCCGCCAGCGCGTGCCCGTTCTGAAAGGAGTCGTCGATCACCTTGCGCAGCCAGATGTCCCGGCGCTCGCGGTAGATCGCCACCTGGTCGCCGTGCCAGGGCTCGATGGCCGCCAGGAACCGGCGCTGTCCCAGGCGCCCGAGCACAACTTCGCTGCTGCCGCACTTGGGGCATGGGTCGGGAGCGCCCTGGGCGATAGGACTCGACGACCAGGCGCCGTCCGGCGCCAGGCGGAACAGACGCAGGCCGAGAAAGCTCGCCGTGAGCAACTCCTGGCGCCCATCTCCGTCCCAGTCCACCGGATAGATGCTGTGCAGAACTCCCCGCAACCGGTCGGAGATGAGTTCCCGCTTCCACACGCCCGGCCGGTACAGGTACATCGGCACGGGGGCCTGGTAGTCGGGCGGCTCGGCCTTTAGGCCCACCATCGGCGCCATCACCATCACCGGCCGGCGGCTGCCCTCCGGATAGGCCCAGCGCACCCGGTGCGCGGTGGGGACCCGGTCGATCTCCCTGGCCTTCCAGGGCCGTCGCGGGTCGCCGTCGCGAGAAAGCAGGCTTACGATTCCTTCGCTCTTCTCCGGCCGCGATTCAAAGCGGTACAGAATGGCGATCTCCAGCGCGCCGTCGCCGTCGCTGTCGGCGCAATCGACGTTGATGGTGCGCGGAACATCGGCGGCAATCACGTGGCGCTGCCAGCCCGGGTTCTCGTACCAGGCCAGTTCCGTGGCGCGCTCGTCGACGGCGATCAGGTCGGTCTTGCCGTCCCCGTTCAGGTCGGCGGCCGCCAACTGGTATCCGAACTTGAGGTTCGCGCCGATCGTGTGCTCCCGAAACCGCGGCTCGGGCGAGCGGGCGGCCAGGACACTCATCCCAGCCAGCAAACAGAAAACTCCTGCCGGGCAGGTCATCTTTTACAGAATACGCCTTGGCCGTTGCGACAAGCGCGGCTGTGTGTGGTACCCTATGGCCGTAGAAACAGCAAGGAGATTCCGCAATATGTTCGCATTCTACCGGGTTCGTCTGTCGGCGGCCGCTGCTGTCTGTCTGGCCCTGGCGGCCGTCGCATCCGCGCAGACGAAGGTCGCGGTGATCAGTTTACAGAAGGCAGTCATCGACACCGCCGAGATCAAGAAAGCCCAGGCCGGGCTGGAGGCCAAGTTCCGGCCGCGCCAGGAGCAAATCGAGAAGCTGCAAAAGGAGATCCAGGGTCTCCAGCAGCAGTTGCAGACCATGCAGGGCAAGCTGACCCCGCAGGCCGAGCAGGACATGGTTGCGCAGGGCCAGAAGAAACAGCGGGATTTGCAGCGCATGACCGAGGACCTGCAGGGCGATGTGGATGCCGAGCGCAACGAGATTCTGGGCCGCAGCGGGCAGCGTATGACCGAGGTGGTGAAGAAACTGGCCGAAGAGAAGGGACTCGACGTGGTGGTCGACGTCTCCAACACGGTCTACGTGAAACCCACTCTGGACCTCACCGCCGAGTCCACGGCGGCCTACGACAAGGCCTACCCGGCGAAGTAAACCGGATCGCGGAGGACGCGCGTGAGCGGTTACCTGGATTCCTACGGCGCCGGCCAGGAGCGGCGCGAAAAGATCGTCCGGCGGCTGCTCCTGGGCGCGCTCGCGGCGGCGATCCTGGCGGCAACGCTATATTTCTTTTTCCGCAACTGGCGTGAGGACCGGCAGCTCCGCGCGTTTCTGGAACTGGTGCGCAAGCAGGACTATCCGGCGGCGTACCAGCTCTGGGGTTGCACCCAGGCCGCGCCTTGCCGGGACTACCGGTTCGAGAAGTTTCTGGAGGATTGGGGTCCGAAGAATCCGCGCGGCGCCATTGCGGCCGCGCGCATTGCCAAGACCCGTTCCTGTGACACGGGCGTGATCTACACGCTGGAATACGGCAAGAACGAAGACCCGCTGCTGCTCTGGGTGGAGCGCAAGGACCGGGTGTTGGGGTATGCTCCGTGGCCGAGCTGCAATCCTCGCATGCAGGCGCCGGGGCCGTGAGAAGGTGGTGCATTTCAATCTACTAAAGGGGGCACTAAAATGAGAAAGAAAGTGACCGTGGTCGGGGCCGGGAATGTGGGCGCCAACTGCGCGTTGCGGATCGCGGGCAAGGAACTCGCCGACGTCGTGCTGGTGGACGTGGTGGAGGGCATCCCGCAAGGCAAGGGTCTGGACATCCTGCAGTCCGGGCCGGTGGAAGGCTACGACGTGGCCCTGACCGGGGCCAACGACTACGCGGCGACGGCGGATTCCGACATCGTGGTCATCACCGCCGGTTTTCCGCGCAAGCCCGGCATGAGCCGGGACGACCTGCTGATGGCCAACTACGACATCGTGCGCACGGCCACCGAGCAGTCGGTCAAGTATTCGCCTAACGCCATTCTGATCCTGGTCACCAACCCGCTGGACGCCATGTGCTGGACCGCGCACCAGGTTTCCGGTTTTCCCCGCCATCGGGTGATGGGCATGGCCGGCATTCTGGACACGGCGCGCTTCCGCACCTTCATCGCGCAGGAACTGAACGTGTCGATGGAGAGCATCAGCGCCATGGTGCTGGGCGGGCACGGCGACACGATGGTCCCGCTGGTGCGCCTGACCAGCGTCTCCGGCATTCCGCTGAGCGAGCTGCTGGATGAGGCCGCCATCGACCGGCTGGTGCAGCGCACCCGCAACGGCGGCGCCGAAATCGTGAAGTATCTCAAGACCGGCAGCGCCTACTACGCGCCCTCGGCCGCTACCGTCGAGATGGTGGAATCGATCCTGAAGGACAAGAAGAAGGTCCTGCCCTGCGCGGCCTGTCTGGAAGGCGAGTATGGGATCGCGGGGCTGTTCGTCGGCGTGCCGGTGAAGATCGGCGCCGGCGGCATCGAAAAGATTTACGAAATCCAGCTCTCCGCCGGCGAAAACGCGGCTCTCCGGAAGAGCGCCGCGGCGGTCCAGGAACTGGTGGACGTACTGAAGCAGAAAACGGCTTGATGGGAGGGGATGGACCCAGTGTCACAGGAAATGGTGCAGATCATTTGCGGTATCCTCGCGGTCGTCTGCGTGGTTATCGTCATCATGCGGCGGAAGAAGAAAAAGAAGCAGGAGGACGAGTTCTAGCCTGGCACACAAAACTCGGCCTCAAACACCGTCGATCGATCGCCGGTATGCCTGTTTCCGGCTGCGCCTGGGCCGGTCGAAAATTCACCGTTGGGGCGTCTATGCCGCGGAAACGATCCCCAAGGGGCGCAAAGTAATAGAGTATACAGGCGAGAAGATCAACCGGCGGGAGACCAAGCGCCGCGCGCACGCGGAGTTGAATTATCTCTTTACGCTGGACCCGTACTGGACCCTGGACGGCGCCGTGGGCGGCAGCGGCGCCGAGTTCATCAATCATTGCTGTGCGCCCAACTTGGTGACGCGCATCGTGAAGGGCCATATTCTGTACATGAGTCTGCGCGAGATCCAGGCGGGTGAGGAATTGACTGTCGACTACCACTTTTCGAAGGAAGTGGAAGCCGTGCCGTGCAAGTGCGGAACGGCGCAATGCCGGGGCACGATTAACCTGTCCTGAGCGGATGTCAGGCCGGCAGATTGCGGCGCAGCAGCTTGTTGAACATCCCGCCCAGCCCGGCGGGCTTGCCGGTTTCCGGCTCGCCGGCTGCCTCGCGGCCCGCCAACTGGTCCGCCAGGCGGGCGATGCTCTTGCCCACCAGGCTGCCCGAGGGGATCAGCTTGCCCTCGATCAAGGCCCGCTGCACGGCCTCGTAGTCGCTCGGAATCAGTTGATAAATCTCGGCGTTCAGGGCGGTTTCGATCATCTCGCGGCTGAGGCCAACCTCGCGGCTGTAGCGGTTGATCACCAGGCGGACTTTGGAGCGCTCGACGCGGTTGCGGTCGAAGTAGCCGAGCACTCTCTGGGTGGCCTGCAGCGCCGGCAGTTCGTTGGTGGCTACCAGCAGCAGTTCATCGCACTGGCGGGCGATCGACAGGCTCCAGTCTCCATAGGCGGAGCCTACGTCCAGCACCACGGTATCGTAATGGTTGCGGGCGAATTCGATCAGGGCGGTGGCATCGCGCATGCCGCCTAGCGCCTCCACCGGGCTGTCAGGCGGCAGCAGGATGTCGACTCCGTCGAACGGCGTCACCAGCGCGCGCCAGACGTCGGCATCCAGCGTCACGCTGTGCGAAATCGCGTCCACGAAGCTGTAGGTGGATTTCACCTTGAGCAGGAATCCCAGGATGCCGGCGATCGAATCCAGGTCCGCCAGCAGGATGCGCTGGCTTCCCAGCCGCTTCCACTGGAACGCCAGCGTGCAGGCGATCGTGCTGGCGCCGCAGGCGCCCTTGGCCGGCATGACGCACAGGATTCGGCCTTGCCCGCCACGGCTGGCGCCGGCCGGGTTGAGCCGCCGGGCCAGCCGCCCCATCACCGCCTGGAGCTGATCGGCGCCGAACGGGCTCACCAGGAACTCGCTGGCGCCCGCGCGCAGACAGCGCAGCAGGTCCGCTTGCTGGTCCGCCAGCAGGACCACCACAGGCAGAGAGGAGTGTATGGCGAGAAGGTCCTCGATCAGGGCCAGTCCGCGCGCGGCGTCCGAGGTCATGTCGAGGAAGGCCAGGTTGACGCCCTCGCGGGACACCATTTCGCACAGCGGCTGGCGAGACGGAAAACCGTCCAGATCGGCCGCCAGCGCCATGTTCGATTGCTGCGCCAGCAGGGGCAGCAATTCGCCGCGCAGGCCGCGGTTGGGACAGATTAACAGCGTCTTCCAGGCCTGGTCGGCCGCCTTGGCGTCGGGTTGCTTCATCTTTAGTCGGTCCGGTGAGTACTTCGAAGCACTGCCAAGCCCTAAATCGGCGGTACGCAATCAAAACATGAGAGCAAGAGCGGCTTGGAAGTACTAAACCATCAGGAGCCGAGGTCGATAAGCGGAATGTGGGCCGCAAGAAACCGGGGCTGGCTTCCCGGGTCTTGCCGCTAAGACTATGGAATCCCGCATGTTACGAACCGAATTTGGCAAGACGGTGGCGGTTTGCGAAACCCAGCCGATCACCGTGGAGGGGCTGAGGGCGTTTCTGAACTCCTCTCCCGATCTGGAATTCGCCGGGGCCGCCGACAGCCTGGAGGCGGTCGAAACCCTGGTGCGAGAGCGCGACCCCTCGGTGCTGCTCCTGGACAAGGCCTTTGGATTGCCCGCCGTGAGCGAGAAACTCGCCCTCCTGCGGGAGCGCCATCCCCGTCTGCCGGTGGTGGTCTGGGGAGGAGTCCTGGCCGACGCCGAAGCCCTGCGCCTGCTGCAAGCCGGCGCTCGCGGGATCCTGCGCAAAACGGCGGATCTGCGCGCCATCCTGGCCTGCCTGCGCTCGGTCAGCGAGGGATCCAACTGGATGGAGGACTGCGTCTTCAGCGAGGCCGTGCGCGCCACCCGCACCTCTCGCTCAGAATTGACGCCTCGCGAGCACCAGGTCATGGAACTGGTCGAGCAGGGCCTCAAGAACAAGGAGATCGCCCAGGAACTCGACATCCGGCCCGGAACCGTCAAGATCCACCTGAAACACATCTTCGAGAAAACCGGCGTCCGCGGGCGCTACGGTCTGGCGCTGACCGGCCTGCGCGACAAAGGGCTGCTCACCCTCCCCCTGCCGGCGGGTCCAGTCGGCAACCGGTCCGGCATCGCCGTTCCCCCCGCTCCCTGACGAGGCCACCCCAGCCCCAATCCGTCCGGCTCTGATATTCTTGGGGATGTGCACCACCTTCTCGGCGCCTTTCTGGCGTTGGCATTGAGCGCTGCCGGCTGGGCTCAACCCTCTCCCCTACTCGGGATCCTGAGCCAGGAACTGGACCGTAACTTCCAGGCCTTGAAGCAGAAAGCCGACCCCCCTCCCTATTTCCTCGCGTATGCGGTCACGGAGAGCGAAGTGCGGGTCCTGACCGCCTCGCGCGGGGCCTTGATTGCCGACGATTCCGCCCGCGACCGCTACCTCGATCTCACCCTGCGCGTGGGCAGCCCGCAGTTGGACAACTATCACCGGCTGCCAGGCGAAATGCCGCAGTTCACCTCCGGCGCCCGCCTGAGCCTGGACGACAACGCCGCGGCCATCCAGAACCGGCTCTGGCTGGAAACCGACCGGGTGTACCGCCTGGCCGGGCAGCGGCTGACTACGCTCAAAACCAGCACCCAGATCAAGGCCAGCCCCAGCGACCGCTCGGACGACTTCTCCCGCGAGGAGCCGTCCGTCTACGCGGAGAAACCGGAAGACCTGAAATTTCAGGCCGCCGAGTGGGTCGCCCGGATGCGCAAGCTCTCCGCCGCATTCGACGGTTTCCCGGCGGTTCTGTCGGGCTCCATCACGCTGCTGGCGCAACGCGAGACGAAATGGCTGGCGACTTCGGAAGGCGCCCGAATCCAGCACGGACACGGGCTTGCGCGCTTGGTGATCCGCGCGCAGGGCAAGGCGCCCGACGGCATGACGCTGGAAACCACCGACAGTTTCGAGGCCGGGGATGCCGCGCGCTTGCCCAAGGATGCCGCTATCGCGGCTGCGGTGGCGCGCGTCGCGGCGGAACTGACCGGCCAGACGCGGGCTTCGCTGGTGGAGCCTTTCGTCGGCCCGGCGATCCTGTCCGGACGCGCCGCCGGCGTCTTCTTCCACGAGATTTTCGGCCACCGCATCGAAGGTCACCGGCAGAAGGACGAGGCGGAAGGCCAGACGTTTACGCAGAAGGTGGGGCAGCCCGTCCTGCCGGAGTTTCTGTCGGTGATCTTCGATCCCACGCGCCGAAGCGCCGAGGGCGTGGATTTGAACGGGTCCTATCTGTACGACGACGAGGGCGTGAAGGCGCGGCCGGTGACCGTGGTGGAGCAGGGCACGCTGAAGACCTTCCTGATGTCCCGGTCGCCCATTCAGGGTTTCGACCATTCCAACGGTCACGGACGGCGGCGGCCGGGGTCCGAGGTCGTGTCGCGGCAGTCCAACCTGTTCGTCGAGTCCGCCAGAACCGTGCCGGAAGCGAAGCTGCGGGAAATGCTGCGGGACGAGATCCGGCGTCAGGGGAAGCCTTACGGATACTACTTCAAAGAGGTGACCGGCGGCTTCACCACCACCCAGCGCCGGGGCGTGCAAGCGTTCAAAGTGATCCCCCTGGTGGTGTACCGGGTTTACCCGGATGGGCGGCCCGACGATCTGGTTCGCGGCGCCGACATCGTCGGCACGCCGCTGGCGAGTTTCGCCAAAATCCTGGCCACCTCCGACCAGCGGGAGGTCTTCAACGGCTACTGCGGCGCCGAATCGGGCAGCGTGCCGGTGTCGGCGGTGAGCCCGGCCCTGCTGGTGTCGGAAATTGAAATCCAGAAGAAGGAAGCCTCGCGCGACCGGCCGCCGCTGCTGCCGTCTCCGAGCGCGGCGGGAGCGGGGCGATGAGACGCGGTTGGCTGTGCCTGGGGCTGGCCCTGGCGCCCGGATTCCTGGCGGCCCAGAAACCGGACCCCGTGCTGCGCGCCATGCGCGAGGAACTGGATCGCTCCCGGGCGCTGCGCGTGGTGAATCTGGATACACCCTACTACATCGAGTACGTGCTGGAGGACGCCGAACAGTTCAGCGCCTCGGCCACGCTGGGCGGCCTGGTATCCTCCCGCTCGAACCGCTATCGCGTCCCGCGCGTTCAGGTGCGGGTGGGCGACTACAAGTTCGACAACACCAACTTCATTTATGCCGACTACGCTCCCGGCGCCCGCTTCGACGCCGAACAGGTGCCGCTGGACGACGACATCGGCGCCATCCGGCACTCGTTCTGGCTCTTGACCGACCGCGGCTACAAGGGCGCCGTCGAGGCGCTGGCCGCCAAGCGCGCGGCCCTTCGAAACGTGACCCAGAGCGAGACGCTCAACGACTTCGCGCGCGCCGAACCGGTGCGCCTCATCCGCCGGCAGCCCCGCATCAAGCTCGATGCGGCGCTGTGGGAAGGACGCCTTCGGTCCCTGTCGGCGGTGTTTCGGGAGTATCCGCGCGTGTTTGGATCGAGCGTGGAATTCGACGCTATTCAGTCCGACTTCTGCTTTGCCAACTCGGAAGGCTCCGAAATCAAGCTTCCCGAGCGGATCGCCTGGCTGCGCGTGCGGGCCTGGGGACAGGCGGCCGACGGGATGCTGGTGCGCGACGCGGCCACGCTGCACTGGAGGGAACCGTCGCCGGCGGTCTCCAGCGCGGAACTGGAGCGCGCGGTGCGCGCCGTCGCCGGGCATGTGACCGCCCTGGCCTCGGCTCCGGCGGGCGAAGCCTACTCGGGACCGGTCCTGCTGGAGGGCGCGGCCGCCGCACAGCTTTTCGCCGAACTGCTGGGCCGGCAGGCCCGCGTTTCTCGCCGTCCGGTCTCGCTTCCCAACCGCCCCGTGCCCCTGCCGGCGAGCGAGCTGGAGGGCCGGCTCGGCGCGCGCGTTCTGCCCGAGTGGATGGACGTGGTCGACGACCCGACGCAGCCGGAATGGCGCGGGCGGCCGCTGCTCGGCTCTTTCGAGGCCGATCAGGAAGGCGTGGCGCCCAAGCCGGTCTCGCTGGTCGAGGCGGGCGTCCTGAAAGGCTTCCTGCTCACCCGCCAGCCGGTGCACGGCTTCGAAGGCTCCAACGGGCGGGCGCGGTTGCCGGGGCCCTTTGGCGCCAGGTTGGCCTGTCCCAGTAACTTGTTTGTCCGCGCCCGCGAGACGGTGAGCGAAGCGGAGCTGAAGAACAGGCTGATCGGGATTTGCCGGCAGCGGGGCAAGCCCTTCGGGTTGATCGTTCGAAAAATGGACTTCCCCTCCACCGCCTCGATGGAGGAGCTGCGGCGCCTGGCGGCCGGCGCCCAGGGGGGCGGAAATTCGCAGCCCGTGAGCGCGCCGCTGGCCGTCTGGCGCGTTACTCCGGACGGGAAAGAGGAACTCGTGCGCGGGCTGCGTTTTCGCGGGCTCGGCACGCGCGCGCTGAAAGATCTGCTGGCGGCCGGCGACGCGCTGCACGTCTTCGATTACCTGGAAAACGGGGCCCCCATGGCCCTGGTGGGCGCGGGCAACTTTCTGACCGGAGCCGCCGTCATCGCCCCCTCCGTCCTGGCGGACGACCTGGACCTGGAACTGCCCTCCGAAGAACGGGCCAAGCTGCCGATTGTGCCACCCCCGCCGGCCGCCGCGCGTTGAGTTATGGGAATCCTCGGCCGCCTTGTCTTTCGGGAGATCTTCTCCGGAGCTTTGCTGGGCGGCGTTCTGTTCACATTCGTCCTCTCGCTGCAGCGCATCGGCCGGCTGTTTGAATTGATGGTGCGCAGCTCGGCCACGGCCGGGACCATTTTCCAGCTCTTCGCCCTGGTGCTGCCGTTCGCGCTGACCTTCACCATCCCCATCGGCGTCCTGGTGGGCGTGCTGATCGGGCTGAGCCGCATGGCCGGCGACGGCGAAATCACCGCCATGCGCGCCGGCGGGCAGGCCAGCCGCAGGGTCCTCGGCCCGGTGATGCTGTTCGCCGCGCTGGCCATGCTCGGCGCCTCGGCCTGCACGCTGTGGCTGACGCCGTATTCGATTCGCCTGAGCTACCAGATTCTGAACCGTCTGGCCTAGTCGCAGATCACCGCCGAGATCCAGCCCCGCGTCTTCGAGGAGCAGTTTTCCGGGTCGAACGCGATCCTGTACGTCGGCGATGTCGTTTCGCAAGGCAAGACGGTGCTGTGGCGCCAGGTTTTCCTGGCCGACCTCACGCCGCCCGACAAGCGCGCCGGCGGCGCCACCGAACAAGGCGAAGGGCCGCGCGTGACCGTGGCCTCCGAGGCGGTGGCCATCGCCGACCCGCTCACCAACCGCATCCAGCTTTCCATGCTGAACGGCAGCTCGCACGAGGCGGGAAAGGATCCGACCGACTACATCAGCTCGGCCTTTCCGCGCGGCGACCAGACTCTGGAAGCCCGGCCGCCCGACGAGGTGCGGGCGCGTCCTTACGTGGAAATGGACCTCGGCCCGCTTTGGAATGATGCCTACCGGCGCCCGGAGCTGGACGCGCGCGCCCGGACGGCGGCGAAGATCGAGCTGCACCAGCGCCTGGCGCTGCCGCCCGCCTGCATCCTGCTGGCCCTGGTCGGCATCCCGCTGGGCGTTTCCGTGCGCAAGGCGGGCAAGTCCACAGCCTTTGTGCTGACCGTCTTCCTGGCGTTTCTGTATTACATGGGCCTGATCAGCCTGATCGGCCTGGCGCGCGAAGGCACGCTGTCCGTGGAGCTGGCGGCGTGGACCCCGAATGCCATCCTCGCGCTGGCGGGGCTGGTGATGATAGCGCGCCTGGAGAAGCCCGGCGAGCATGACGCCATCGGCGCAATCCGCTCCTGGTTCGAGTACCACTTGCGCCGCCTGAGCAAGCGCCTGCCCCGGTCCATGGCGCTATTCGGGAACGGCGGCGGCATGCCGCGGTTTCCGATCCTGCCGCAGTTGATCGACACTTACATCCTCACCAGTTTTGCCTTCTACTTCGCGCTCCTGCTGGTCAGCTTCGTGCTGATGGCGCACGTCTTTTTCTTCTTCGAGCTGCTCAGCGACGTCATCCGCAACCGCATCCCCATGACCCGGGTGCTGACCTATTTCTTTTTCCTGACCCCCAAGCTGATCTACGACACCACTCCGGTCAGCGTGCTGGTGGCGGTGCTGGTGACTTTCGGGATCCTGACCAAGCAGAACGAAGTGACCGCCCTGAAGGCTTGCGGCATCAGCCTCCACCGGCTGGCCGTTCCGGTGCTGCTGATTTCGGCCCTGCTGAGCGCGGGGCTGTTCGCCTTCGATCACTACTACGTTCCCGAGGCCAACCGCATCCAGGACGCCATTCGCAACGAGATCAAGGGCCGGCCGGTGCAGACCTACCTGCGCCCGGACCGCAAGTGGATCATGGGCCAGGACTGGCGCATTTACTACTACCGCTACTTCGACCAAGCCGAAAACGTCATGCTCGGCGTCAGCGTGTATGAACTGGATCCCAAGACCTTCCGCCTGCGCCGGCACATCTCGGCCGAGCGCGCGCGCTGGGAGCCGTCGCTCAAGAGCTGGATCTTTCAGAACGGCTGGACCCGCGACATCGACGGCGTGCGCGTCGCCAATTTCCGGCAGTTCCAGGCCACCACGTTTCCCGAACTGGGCGAGCCGCCCAGCTATTTCCTCAAGGAAGTGAAGCTCGACAAGCAGATGAACTTCCAGGAACTCGACGCCTATATCCGCGAATTGCAGCAAGGCGGATTCGATACCGTCAAGCTCCAGGTGCAGTTCTTCAAGAAGTTCGCCGTGCCGCTGTTTGCGCTGATCATGGCCATGATTTCGGCGCCCTTCGCCTTCCTGACCGGCAACCGCGGAGCCATGGCGGGCGTGGGCGTCAGCTTCGGAATCGCCATCGCCTATTGGGCTGTGAGCCAGCTTTTCGAGCAGTTCGGCAACGTCGGCCAGTTGCCTCCCGCCATGGCCGCCTGGGCCCCCGACGCGCTGTTCGCGCTGGCCGGCACGTACCTGCTGATGCGCATGCGCACCTGATTCGGTGAGCGGATTGAGCGTTTAGCCGCGGCTCTTCTCTCCGATCAGCACCAGCGACTGGCCAAAGGGGAAACCGCCGCCCGCGCCCAGCCACAGGGCTTCGAGCGCCAGCGGCGCGTAGAGCGCGCGGTCCAGCCACCCCGGCGCCGGAATTACGCCGCTGGCCGGAGGCTGGCCGGTCAGCGGCTCAAAGAGACGGAACTTCACCAACGCCACCGGCGACAGCAGCGCGTTGGCGTAGGTGCAGCGCAGGACCCGGATGCCGTGCTCGCGGGCCAGCGCCGTCAGCCGGCCGCGCGTGAAGCGCTGCCGCTCGTGCGCGAACAGGGAGTGCCGGCTGCGCAGGATGTCCAGCGCCGAAACGCGCACCGCCAGCAGCCCGCCCGGCTTGAGAGCGCGCGCCAGTTCCCGCATGGCCCGGCCCTCTTGGCCGCGCGGAAAGTGCACGATGACATCCAGCGAAACCACGGCGTCGAAAGCCGCGTCGTGGAAAGGCAGTGCCGCGATGTCGCACTGCGCCAGCCGCTCCAGGCCCATCGCACGCCCGCAGGCCAGCCCTTCCCAGCCCAGATCCACCGGGAACATGCGCCAGCCGTAGCGCTCGCCCAGCGCGCGCGCCATGTAGCCGGTGCCGCAGCCGGCTTCCAGCACCCGCTCCAAACGGCGGCCGGCCGCCACCGGGTCGAGCATGCCGAACAAAATCTTCCGCATCCCGCGGTACCACCAGAAATCCGCTTCGGCCCGGGCGATGTTGGCGAACTCGGCCGGATTCATCATAGGGCGTGGTAGCGCAGGCGCCGGCGAAAGCCGATGTGCTCGGGCAGGTCGCAGGTGGGATCGGCCGCCGAAGCCAGGTAGTGCGGCAACTCCCGCCGGTAGTATTCGATGGTGCGCCGGATCCCCTCGGCGAAGCGCATCTGGGGAACCCAGCCAAGCTCCCTTTGAATGCGCGTCCAATCGGTGTAGTAGCTGCCGATGTCGATCGCCTTTTGGTGTTCGGGGAAGGGGCGGTACACCGGACCGGGGGCGCCCGCCGCGGCCACCGCCAGGCTCGCCACCTCGGCGAGCGATAACGCTTCCGGCCCGCCCACGTTGTAGATTCGCGCGGGAAGCGGCTGGGCCTCACCGGCTCTAAGAAACGCCTCCACGGCGTCGTCGACGAACATGGGGTCGCGCAACTGGTTGCCGTCCCCGTAAATCTCCACCGTCTGGCCCAGCAGCAGGCGGCGCAAAAAGTTGGAAAGAAAGCCCTGGCACGGGATGTTCAGCGCCATGCGCGGACCGTACACGTTGGTGAGCCGCAGGACCACCGCGTCCAGATCGCCCGAGCGGCTCATCAGCAGGTGATACGTCGTGGCGGCGGCTTTGTGCACGCCGTTGAAGTCGATCGGGTTCACCGGATGCGATTCGTCCACCGGCAGGTATTCGGGCGCTCCGTACACCTGGCGTGTGCCGGCGTACACGATGCGCCGCCCGCGCGCGTACTGCCGGCAGGCCAGCAGGAATTGCAGTTGCGCCACGGCGTTGATTTGCAGGTCGCGCTCGGGAAACTCCATGCTGTGCGTGTGGCTAATCTCGCCCGCCAGGTTGAAGATCACCTCCGTGCGCGCCAGCGCCTCGCCCAGCGACCCCATCTCGCAGACGGCCGCCGGAATCAGCCGCACGCGGTCCCGCACCGGCGCGATGTTGTGCAGGTTGGCCCCGCAGCCGGCCACCGACGAATCGACGATTACTACCTCGGCGCCCTCCTCGGCCAGGCGGATCGCCAGGTTGCTTCCGATGAAGCCGAGACCGCCGGTTACCAAAACCTTCTTCCCTGCGTACGACACGTCAGATCACCTTTTCGCCTGGTAGAATTCCCGAATCCGCCCGGCCACTTCCAGGGCGGCGGATTCCCGCATGTACGGCCACAACGGCAGCGAGACGATTTCCCGGCAGGCCTTCTCGGCCTGAGGCAGGTCGCCGCGCCGCGCGCCGCAATCCCGGAACGTGGGCTGCAAATGCAGAGGAACCGGATAGTGAATCGCGGTTCCGACGCCCTTCCCGGCCAAGTGCTCTCGCAGCCGGTCCCGCCGCTGGGCGCGGATCACGTACAGGTGATGCACCGAGCAGGGGTAGCGCTTCACCAGGCGCACGCCGGGGCAATCGGCAAGCGCCTGGTCGTAGACCGAGGCCAGCCGCGCGCGCTGCGCGGTCCAATCGGCCAGGTGCGGCAGAAACGCGCGCAGGTAACAGCACTGCATTTCGTCCAGACGGGAGTTGATTCCGAACGCGTGGCTGACCTGGCCGCCCTGGCGCCCGCCGTCGCGCAGCAGCAACAGGCGCCGGGCCATCGCGGCCGAGCGGGTGGCGATGGCGCCGCCGTCGCCCAGGCAGCCCAGGTTCTTGGTGGGATAGAAACTGTAAGCCACCAGGGGCGAGAAGTCCGTCAGCGGTCGCCCCAGGAAGTGCGCGCCGTGCGCCTGGCAGGCGTCCTGAACGAGCGGCACGCCCAGCGCACGCGCCAGCCTGGAGAAACGGTCGATGCGGCACGGCTGGCCATAGAGATGCACCGGCAGGAGCGCCGCGGTCTTCTTACCGGCGCGGTTTCCCGCGTCGTCCGGGTCGAGTTGCAGGGTCTCCGGATCGATGTCGGCAAAGCGCGGCCGCGCGCCGGCCGTCAGGATCGCGATGCCCGTAAACAACGCCGTCAGCGGCGTGGTCAGGACCTCGCCCGAAACCCCCGCGGCGCGCAACGCAAGCTCCAGCGCCGCCGTGCCGGTGCCCACGCCCAGAGCCTGCCGGGCGCCCATGGCGGCGGCGAATTCCCGCTCGAAAGCAGCCACCTGCGGGCCCAGAATGAACTGCCCGCGCTCGAACATCTCGGCCAGGCGCGCCTGCCACTCGCTGGCCGTGGCTTCCAGCGAAGGTTTCAGGTTTGCGACGGGAATCGGCATAACAGGACGCTCTCCCACCCGCTCAGCAGGATCATCAGGCACAGGCTAACATACAGCTTCGCGAGCTGGTAGAGGGTCTTCAGCAGGGACCGAACCCGGAAGAACTGCGAGCGGCCGTGCAGCCGCGGATAGTGGTGGACGCCCACCTCCTCCACCCGGCAGCGGCTGAGTTCCAGCTTGCGCACCAGTTCCACGCAGATGGTGCCGCTGGTGGAGAACAACCGAATCTCATCCAGCACGCGGCGGCGAATGAGGCGGAAGTCGCAGTCGATGTCGCGGATGCGAATGCGGAACAGGAAGCGCGCAAACCGGTTGTAGGTGTTGCCGATCCAGATGCGGTGCCGGGGGTCGTTGCGCTCCAGCTTGTAGCCGTTCACCAAGCCCACGTCGTCGCTCATCCGCTCCAGCAGTTTGGGCAGCTCGCCGACGTCGTACTGGCCGTCCCCGTCGGTGTAGAACACCAGGTCCTTGGTGGCCGCCGCAAACCCGCTGCGGAGCGCGCCGCCGTAGCCGCGATTGACCTCGTGAGTGACGACGCGCAGGCGCGGGCCGTGGCGCTCGCGCAGTTGTTCCAGGACTTCGCCCGTGTTGTCCTGGCTGCCGTCATTGACCACGATAACCTCGAAGTCGGCTACTAGCCTCTCCAGCGTCTCGAAGGTCTTCCCAATCAGGCCCGCCAGTGACGGCGCATCGTTGTAGGCCGGGAAAAACACGCTCAGGCTGGGCATGGGTCGAGATGTGTCCCGCGGAGTCAAGATCATACAGGATACCAGCCGGCGGGCGATTCGTCACTACCCTACTTGCCGTAGATGGCCGCTCCGACGCGGCGCATCCAGGCCAGTTCCGCCTCCCCCATCGCGCCTTGTTCGAGCGCCGCCAGCGCCTCCTCCACGTGCTCCGCCTTGCCCGGACCGGTCAGGCAAACGCCGATTTCGGGCCGCGCCAGGGCGAAACGGTAGCAATCGCCGGCGGAGGGAACGGCCTCGTGTTTGGGGATCCGGCGGTGGCCCAGCAACTGGTTCCAACTGGTGGAAGTGAACGAAACCAGGCCCGGGCGGTTCTGGGCCGGCAGGTGCGGAAAGATGTCGCGCTCGGCGCCGGGATGGACCGCGTTGTAGCGGAAGTGGACCACGTCCAGATCCGCGCCGGCGGCCAGTTGAGGAACCAGCCGGCGGTTGTGCGTGGTCAGGCCCAGGAAGCGCACCAATCCGCGCTCCTTGAGCCGCCGTCCGGCATCCAGAATCCGCTCCGGCACGGGCTTGTTCCACATGCCGAACAGGAGCAGGTCGGCGTGATCGTAGCCGATGCCGCGCAGGGCCCGCTCGACGCTCCAACCCACCAGGCCGGCCACTCGCGAATAGGACTCCAGTGCCAGCACCATGCCCTCTCGCTTCGGCCGCAAGTTGCGCAGCGCCTCGGCGAACGCGCGGGTGCGCCGGCTGGCAAAGAACAGGTAGTTCATGCCGCCTTCAAAACCCCGTTCCACGGCCGCGGCCGGAACGCCGTAGCTGGCGCTGAGGCCCAGGCGGCCGGCCATGAGGCCCGTGCGGCCGAGTTCCACTTGTGGCGGCATGCCCACAGCTTACACCAGTCGTGAGGACGCCCGGTTGCACTGGAAAGAACGTTGGATTTCCGCTCCCCGCGCCGTATACTGGCAAGAGCCGTAACACGAAAGTGAAATGGAGGATCCAGTGGGCAAGATCAATTGCGGACGAGTTCTGTTGGGCGGAATCGTCGCGGGTGTCGTCATCAACGCCGTGGAATTCGTGATGAACATGTACGTCCTGGCCGGGGATTGGGCCGCAGTCATGAAGTCCATAGGCAAGTCCGCCGAGTTCGGAGCCGGCGCGATCATCATGTTCAATCTAATCGGGTTCGCGATCGGAATCGGCGCGGTGCTGCTGTACGCCGCCATCCGTCCGCGTTGCGGGGCGGGGGTCCAGACGGCGATTCGCGCCGGTGTCGGCGTCTGGTTCTTTTATGGGCTGCTGCCGAGTATCGGTTTCTTAACCATGGACCTGTTCCCAGCCCGGCTGATCAACATCGGAGCGGCTTATTCGCTGGCGGAGATCGTGGTGGCGACTGTGGCCGGCGCCTGGCTGTACAAGGAAGCCTGAGCGCGGGATCTCCAAGCCTGGAGCTACGGCACGCGGCTCAGAACATCGGAAACGTAGTTGACGGTTTCCCGGTAGGGCGGCACACCGCCGTGCCGGTCCACAGCCCCCGGGCCGGCGTTGTAGGCGCCCAGGGCCAGCGCCAGATCTCCGCTGTAGCGCGTGATCAATTGCTTGAGCAGGCGCGAACCCGCGTCGATGTTCTGCCGGGCGTCAAATGGATCGTGGACGTTCAGCATGGCCGCCGTCGAGGGCATCAGTTGCATCAGCCCCTGGGCCCCCTTGGATGAAACCGCGCACGGCCGGAAACCGGACTCCTGGCGGATCACCGACAGCAGCAGGTCCGCTTCGACCCCCTCCCGTTTTGCCGCATCCTGCACATAAGAATTGAGCTGGGCGGGCGCCAGCGGGTCGCAATCGGCCAAGTTCAGCATGGCAACCGAACTGGGCCAGGGAACGGTGTAAAACCCGTGCTCGGCCGCGCCGGCCTCGACCACCCGCGCCGATTCCACCTGCTTGCGCACCGAGGCGCGCTGCTTGGCCAGCGACTCGTTCATCCCGCCCTGAGCAGATTCCCTCTGCTTGGCGATGGACGCCCGCTGCTGTTCGAGAGCCGCCTCCCTGGGGTCCGCGGTCTGCGTCCAGACCGCCCCAGCCAGGCAGAAATAGAGCCACACCAGCTTCATCGTTCCTCTATCGACGGAAAACCGCCCAAACTTGAGAGTCTCGGGACCGCGCCGGGCTCCACGGTTTCCGGCGGGTGCGCGTCAACTCTGGCAGGAGATTCAACCGTCATGCGCACCATCGCCGTTTTGGCACTTGCCGCTCTGCTGGCGCCCGCCTCGGCCCAGGAGAAAAAGGAAACCCCCGAGCCGGTCGTCTACCGGGTTGAGTTCGTCATCCGCGACGCCGGCGACGCCGCGGCCAAAGCCGGGCGGCGCTACGTGATGCTCACCGACACCGGCGGCAGGAGTGCCATCCGCATCGGAACCCGCGTCCCGTACGTAGCAGGAACGTCTCAACAGGTCCCGCAGTACCAGTTCCTGGAGACCGGCGTGAACATCAACTGCTCTTTGCGCGAGGCGGGCGCCAAGGTCGCCCTCAACGCCGAACTGGAAATCAGCCTGGTGGTCCAGCACGACAAGGGCCCCGCCGCCAGTCCGCCGCCGCCCACCATCGCCCAGGTCCGTATCAGCGTGAACGCCAGCCTGAATCCCGGCAAGCCCGCGCTGGTCGCCTCCATCGACGACCCGGTCAGCATGCGCAAGTTCGACGTCGAAGCCTCCGCGACCAAAATCAACTGACGGGCTACACCAGGAAGTAGTTGTCGTGGCCGGGAATGATGACGCTGGCGATGGCGGCCAACTGGTCCATGGTCTTGGCCGCCAGCGCCGGGTCGACGGCGTTGAAGTAACTCCGCCGCTCCCGCCAGAAGTCGCGCGTGGCCACCGAGTCGCCGGCCGCGACGATGGAGCGGCCGTCGCAGTCGAAACGCAGGCTGTGATGCGAGCGCGTGTGGCCCGGCGTCGGTATCACTTCCACCGCGCCGAACAGGGTCTTGGGCGCGGGTTCGAACTTGCGCGAGAACTTCTTGCCGTTCAGGATTTCCGCCACTGGCGCCGCGGCATACCAGGCGGCCTGGGGAAAATGTTCGACACCGAAGAAGTGGTCCCCGTGCTCGTGGGTGACGAAGACCGCGTTGATGTCGCCGAGTTTCACACCCGTCCGCCGGTCGAGTTCTTTCGCCATGGCGTCTTTCGCCGTCAGCGACGGATCCACCAGCAGGTGGAATCCGTCGCCGCTGACCAGAGTGCAAGTGCAGATCGCATCCCGCAGGGGCTTGGCGTCCGACTCGCCCCAGTAGCGGTTGCGCGACAGGTTGCCGATGGTGATCACGGTCCAGCGAAGGACCTTGGGGTTCGCGGCCGACGCCAGCATCGGAACCGCGGCCATGAATTCGCGTCTTCTCATCGTGGCCTCAACTAGGAATGTTGCGTCACCGGCGTGTGCTCGTGATACTGCCCGCGCTGGTGCAACTGGTTGTGCAGCGTGCGGTGGGCCGCGGTGAGCTTGAGGCGCAGGCGCTTGTACACCGCGTCCTCGGCCCGCGTGCCCACGGTGTCGAGATAGGCCAGCGCTCCTTCGATCTGGTCCAGAATGGTCACCGCGTCCGCCGCCGAAAAGAAGGGCGAGTTGTCCACCTCGATCATCACCGGCGAAGTGTGCGCGGCAATGATCTCGGGCTTGTCCGCGTAGTGGCCGCGTACCAGCAGCGCGATCCAGGAACTCCGCTCCACGCGCACGGACCAGTGGCCCGCGTCCTTGTCCGGCCGCACCGAGCGGCTCTCACGCACTTCTCCGTTCACCACCAGTTCGACCTTGCTCATGGGCACGGTAACGCTGGCGGCGTCCCAGGCCACGTCCAGCGTGCCGCCGCCCGAGGTCAGCTTCATGCCGGTCCCCGGCGCGCGCCCGCCAACGCTGAACTCCACCAGCGGACCGTAGGTGACGAAGGTGTGACCCGCCCGCACGGCCTGCATCCACTCGTCGTAGGTGAATTCCCGCCCGTCCGGAATTCGCGCGTAGGTGCGCACGGTTCCGACGGCGGTGGTGGCCGTCATCTTGTCGGTGCCGCCCACCGCGGCGATGAAGTGGCCGCAGTTGAGGTAGCGGTACCAGTCGGAGAGCGAGTAGGGATCGATGCCGCCGTAGAGGCTGCCCCAGGAGGTCATCTCGACGGCGTCGATCACGCCGCTGACGAGATCTGCGGCGTTCTCGCAGCGCGGGTTGGGATAGTGCGGCAGCACCACCAGTCCGCCCTGGGCCTTGCACTGCTCGGCCCACTCCATCAGCAGCACGCCGATGGAATCGCCCAGCGCGGCTTCGTCCGGGCCGCCGGCGCACATGGGCGAGATGATGTTTCCCTTGTAGCCCAGCAGCGAGATGTGCCCCAGCACGTGCTGGCGGTTCTCGGTGCCCACGCGGACCAGATACTCGCCGTCGCCGCCTGCCTCCCTGGCGCCGAAGGTGGTCCTTCCGTCGAAATCTCCTGCGTTGGTCATCAGCTCGCCCCACTGACTGGCCAGCAGGTTGTCCACGTTCACGCCTTCCCCCGCGCCTTCCAGTTGCGCCGTCGCCGGCGACAGGAAGTGGACGTGCGTGTCCGCCGTCACCCAGCCGCGCTCGCGCCAGGGCAGCAGTTTTTCGATCTCGACGTCGAGGATCTCGGTGGAGCGTTCGATGCGAACCGTCTTGCGGATGGGCCGGATCTCGAAACCCTTACTGACCTCCAGGTACACGCTGCCCAGCGGCAGATCAACCACCGTTTCGCCCGGAATGTAGGTGCAGTAGTGCCGCCCCTGGTGCTGAAACTCGGGGGCGTAGTCTTCAAACCACGCGGGGTTGGGCTGCCGGTGGCGGTCCGCCGGAGCCAGGTATTCGCCGCTTTCACCGTGCAGGTGCAGCTTCACCGGCGTGAGTTTGCCGGACGATTTCTCGCGCACGCGGATGCGCACGCGCTGGGTGGCGGGAGGGATCGGAGTCATCGGCCAGTCGCCGGATTCGAAATGGAACCGGGCATCCGGGTGAGCGCAGTATTCGACTACCACTTCGTTGGGCCGGATCTCGGGCACCTGGTTGTTATAGGACCCGTCCCAGGCTCCGTTCGGATAGTCCTTGCGCGGCTGGGCGGAGATGATTTGCCCCATGTCGATCTGCATCTGCTTCCAGCGCCCGCGGCCGTCCACCGCGGGATCGAACATTACGCCTTCCGGCAGCCGCACCACGGCCTTTTTTCGCGTCTCCCAGCGCAGCGGTTGTGCAGTCGCGCTGCCGGCGGACACCGCCGAGAGCAGGATCGGCCCCGCCTTGGGCTCGAAGCGCAGCGCGGCGATTTCCTTTTCCGGATGCGGATTCTGCCAGGCCCACAGCCAGTTGACCCACGCGCCGCTGTCGGCCGTGGAAACTCGCGTCTCGGCGTTGCCCCAGCGCAGGCCGCCGCCGGCGTCCAGGAGCATGGAAGGCTGCTCGTGCACCGCGCGGATCGCGTGCGGCTTGCGGTGCGCCACCGCCTGGAAGCAGTTTTCGCCCCAGCGCCGCCGGAACGTCCCGATGTGGTGACGGCGGCGGATCTCGGCCTTCACCTCGCTGCCGTCGGCGTAGACGATGGAGTAGTCGGCGATGTGCTCGCCGAGGTGGCCTTCGCCGCGCATGGGACGGATGAGGCCGTGCGCGTCCGGCGCCAGGGGTTTGAGGTCGGTGGTGTGGACGAAGACGAGCCACTCGGCCTTCAGCCCGCGAACCGGCTCAGTGACCGGCTGGTCCTGGAGAAGAATTGGGCGGTCGATGCGGAAGGGGATGCCCCACGAGACACACGCCCCGCGGGGCGCGCTGGGAATGGCGCCTGTCAGAGCCTCGGAAAGGCCCGCCCCGGCCAGGTCCTCGAAACTGGTGTTTCCTTTGAGAGCGACCGGGGAGAAGCGGGAAGTGGCTGGTCCGTCCTGCAAGGTAACACCTCCTTTGACTGCCGCGCCGATGGCGGCCACCGCCGCCGTAGAAGATTCCAAAAACTCTCTGCGAGAAGCTGTCACAATACTCCACAGCATACCCAAAACCCGGGGACAGACGGAACGCTCCCCGGAAAAATCGGAGAAAATCAACACCGCCGGCTCACTGATTCGATGTGAGCCGGCTTGCCCGCGTCGTCATCCCAGAGGTTGCCCACCACGTCACACAGCGCGGCAACGACCGGCGCACCGTCTTCAGCTCCGAAAGTGATCGAACGGTCTACATCACCCTCTTGCGGCAATACAGCACCCTGCACCACCTCTCCATTCTGGGCTATTGCCTGATGAGCAACCACGTCCACCTGGTCGTCGTTCCACAGAAGCCCGAATCGATGGCCCTGGCTTTGCGGCAGACCCACGGACGCTATGCCGCCTGCCTGAATGCCCGCAATGGAGCCTCCGGCCACGTTTGGCAAGGGCGCTACTACTCCTGCGCGTTGGATCGCAACCATCTGTGGACCGCCCTTCGCTACACGGAGCGCAATCCGGTCCGCACCGGCATGGTCAGGTCTCCCGAGGAGTTTCTCTGGTCGAGCGCCGCGGCTCACAGCGGTCGGGAGGACGCGCACCGGCTCCTGGATTTCGAGATCTGGCGCGCGGCCTGGAACCCCTCGGATTGGCGGCAATTCCTGGGAGCCGCGGACGATTCCGAGGAGCGGGAAGCCGACGAGATCCGCAAGAACACCCACACGGGACGCCCGCTGGGCACCTCCGATTTCGTGAAAAGGCTGGAACTGACGCTGGCGCGCCCTCTGGAACCGCGCAGGACCGGCCACCGCCGCACAGATTCCGACGACCTCGCTCAGCGGGCTGTTGCTTTTTGAGACAAATACTGGGGAGCGCTCCGTCTGTCCCCGGGTTTCGGCAGGCTGTTGCGTTTTGCCACAAAAACCGGGGAACGTTCCGTCTGTCCCCGTGTTTATGTCAGGGTGAGGTCGCGGGTTGTGGTGCTGGTGGGGTTGCCGGGGTCGGGCAAGTCGACCTACATGGAGCGGTTGGGCGCCGTGGCGCTGTCGTCGGACGAGCTGCGCCGCCTGCTGGCGGACGATGCGTCCAGCCAGGCGGTGAACCGCGAGGTCTTCGCCCTGCTGCGCTGGCTGGCGCGGCGGCGCCTGGCGCTGGGCCGCAAGGTCACTTACATCGACGCCACTAACCTGACGCCGGCCGAGCGCCGCCCCTACGTACACCTCGCGCAAGTCCACGGCGGCCAAGCCGAGGCGGTGTTCTTCGACGTGCCGATCGAGGTCTGCCGCGAGCGCAACCGCGCCCGCGCGCGCGTGGTCCCCGACGAGGCCATGGAGCGGCTGGCGGCGCGCCTGGTTCCGCCCTCGAAAGAGGAGGGCTTCGCCCGCGTCACGGTGATCAGTGCCGGAAGTGGCGAATGCCGGTGAAGACCATGGCCAGGCCCAGTCGGTCGGCCGCGGCCACCACTTCCGCGTCGCGCACCGAGCCGCCCGGCTGAATCACCGCGGTGATGCCGTGCTTGGCCGCCTCCTCGACGCCGTCGGGGAAGGGGAAAAAGGCGTCCGAGGCGAGCACCGTGCCCTCCAGCGGCAGGACCGCCTTCATGGCGCCCACTTTGACCGAATCGACGCGGCTCATCTGCCCCGCGCCGACGCCCACCGTCTGCCCGGTGCGCGCGTACACGATGGCGTTCGACTTGACGTGCTTGACGACCTTCCAGCCGAATTCGAGCGCCGCCCACTCCTGCTCGCCCGGCGCGCGCTGTGTCTTGACCTGCACGGCCGCGCGGTCCAGCCGGAGAAGGTCGGCGCTCTGCGCCAGAAAGCCGCCGCTGATGGATTTCACCACCGCTTCGGACGCGGGCGCCGGGGCCACCTTCACCAGCCGCAGGTTCTTCTTCGCGCCCAGCACGGCCAGCGCCTCAGGCGCGAACTCCGGCGCGGCGACGGCTTCGATGAAGGTCTTGGCGATCTCCCGGGCGGTTTCCTCGTCGATGGCGCGGTTGAAGGCCAGCACGCCGCCGTAGGCCGACACCGGATCGCACTCGAACGCGCGCCGGTAGGCGTCGGCCAGCGTCCAGGCCTCGCCGCAGCCGCACGGATTGGTGTGCTTGATGATGGCCGCCGCCGGCTCGGAGAACTCCAGCACGAGCTGCCAGGCCGCATCCAGGTCCACCAGGTTGTTGTAGGAAAGCTCCTTGCCCTGAAGCTGCCGTGCGCCGGCCACGCCGAAATCGGCGGCCGTGTAGAGCGCGGCCGGCTGGTGCGGGTTCTCGCCGTAGCGCAGCGACAGGGTGCGCGGCGCAAAGACATTCAGCACCGCCGGCAGAGTCTCCGCCGGCCGGTCGCGAAACTCGCTCTCTTCCACTTCGATGCGCGCCAGCCGCGCGGTGATGGCGCGGTCGTAAGCGGCGGTCAGGGAGAAGGCCTTGCGCGCCAGGTCCCACTTGGTCTTGAGCGACAGTTCTCCGTTCGAAGCGCGCATCTCCCTGAGCAGCGCTTCGTAGTCGCCGGGCTGGACCACCACCGCGACGTCCTGATAGTTCTTCGCCGCCGCGCGGATCATGGTCGGCCCGCCGATGTCGATGTTCTCGATCAGCTCCTCGACCCCAATGCCTTCCTTGGCCGCGGCTTTCTCGAAGGCGTACAGGTTCACCACCACCATGTCGATGGCCGGGATGTCGTGCTGGATGAGCGCCTGCATGTGCTCGGGCCTGGAGCGCATGGCCAGCACGCCCGCGGCCACCCGCGGATGGATGGTCTTCACGCGGCCGTCCAGCATTTCGGGAAAGCCGGTCAGCTCGGAGACGTCCTTCACCGCCAGCCCGGCCTCGCGGAGCAGGCGCGCCGTGCCGCCCGTGGAGATCAGTTCGACGCCCATCCCGGCCAGGCCGCGAGCGAACTCCGCCGCTCCGGTCTTGTCCGTCAGGCTCAGAATGGCGCGTTGGATTTTGGACATGACGCACCATTTTCCCACACCTCGCGGACCGCCTATGCCACAATGCGGGCATGGCTCACCAAGTAACGCTCATTCCCGGGGATGGCATCGGCCCGGAAGTCGCCGAAGCCACGGTGCGCGCCCTGGCGGCGACCGGCGTGAAGATCGAATGGGAGCGCGTGGAGCTGACCGGAGACCTGATCGCCGCTTCGCGCGACGACCTGCCGCCGTGGGTGCTCGACTCGATCCGGCAAACCCGCGTGGGGCTCAAAGGGCCGGTCACAACGCCGGTGGCGGGCGGTCATCAGAGCGTGAACGTCAGCCTGCGCAAGCGGCTGGACCTGTTCGCCAACGTGCGCCCGGTGCGCAACCTTCCCGGACTCAAAACACGCTATCAGGACCTCCCCATCGACATGGTGATCTTCCGCGAGAACACCGAAGACCTGTATGCGGGCCTGGAGCACGAGGTGGTGAAGGACGTTGTCACCAGCCTGAAGGTGATCACCCGCGCGGCCAGCGAGCGCATCGCGCGCTACGCCTTCAACTTCACGCGCGCCGCGCGGCGCAGGAAAATCACCGCCGTGCACAAGGCCAACATCATGAAGCTCAGCGACGGCCTGTTCCTGCGCTGCGCGCGCGAGGTGGCCAAGGAGTACCCGGAGATCGAGTACCGGGAGCTGATCGTCGACAATGCCTCCATGCAACTGGTCATGCGCCCCGAGCAGTTCGACGTGCTGCTCATGCCCAACCTCTACGGCGACATCGTATCGGACTTGGCGGCGGGCCTGGTGGGCGGCCTGGGGATCGTCCCGGGGGCCAACCTGGGCGAGGCCCACGCCGTCTTCGAAGCCGTCCACGGTTCGGCGCCCGACATCGCCGGCCGCGGCATCGCCAACCCCA
>JACQZT010000418.1 GCA_016213755.1 Acidobacteriota bacterium
CCCGAGCCTCGAGATCGTGGTTCTCGAAAAGGGCTCCACCATCTCCTACGGCGCCTGCGGCCTGCCCTATTACATCGAAGGCCAGGTGCGGGACCTCGGCGAGCTGATCCATTTCACGCCCGGCGCTTTCCGCAGCCAGCGCAACATCGACGTGCGCACCGGCGCGCAGGCCATCGCCATCCGGCACGCGCGGCGCGAGGTGGCGCTGGCCGGCGGCGAGAGCCTGCACTACGACAAACTGGTGATCGCCACCGGAGCGCGGGCCGGCCACTCCGCCATCGCGGGCTCCGGCCTGCCCCATGTTTTCACGCTGCAAACCATCGACGATGCGCGGCGCCTCAGCGAGTTCCTGCGCGCGCACCGGCCGCGCCGCGCCGCGGTGATCGGCGCCGGTTACATCGGTCTCGAGATCGCCACCGCCCTGCGCGCGCAGGGGCTGGCGGTCACCGTGCTCGAGAGCGGCGCCGGTGTGCTGGGCCGCGAAGAAGCCGAACTCACGGCGCGCGTGGCGCAACTGCTGGAGCAGTTCGGTGTCGAGTTGCGCCTTGGGACGCGCATCGACGTTATCCAGCCCGATCGCGCGGGCGAGGTTCCTTGCGACCTGGTGGTGCTGGCCGCCGGTCTCCGTCCCAACACCGAACTCGCCGCCGACGCCGGCGTCGAAATCGGCCGCACCGGCGCTATTCGCACCAACGACCGGATGGAGACCAACCTCCACGGCGTGTGGGCCGCCGGCGACTGCGCCGAGGCCACCCACCTGGTGACCGGCCGGCCGGTCTGGCTGCCGCTCGGCACCACGGCCAACACGATGGGGCGCGTGGCGGGCGCCAACCTGGCCGGCGCGCGCGAGCGCTTTCCCGGCGTGGCGGGGACTTCCATCGTGCGCATTTGCGGCGTGGCCTTCGCCTTCACCGGGCTTTCGGCGCCCGAGGCCAGGCGCGAAGGCTTCGACGCGGTCTCGGCGCGCATCGAAGACCTCGACCGCCCGGCTTACTTCCGGGGCCGCAAGACCAGCGTGGAACTGGTGGCCGACCGGCGCACCCGCCGCCTGCTGGGCGGCTCGGTGATCGGCCAGGACGGCGCGCAGGGGCGCATCAACGTCATCGCCGCGGCGGTTACGCAGAAGATGCGGGTTGGTGAGTTCGCGCAGCTCGACCTGGCTTATTCTCCGCCCTACTCGCAGGTCTGGGATCCCCTGCTCATCGCGGCCCAGCAGGCCGAGAAACTGCTAGACTGACTTTTTATGGCGTTCGGTTTCGGGAGAAAGAGAAACCAGTTTCTGGGCCCCGGCCAGCCAGCTCCGGCGTTCCGGCTTACGAGCCTGGAGGGCGCCGGGCGCGCCCGGGAGGAAATCCTGGCCGGGGGACCGGCGCTGCTGGCTTTCTTCAAAGCTTCCTGCCCGGTCTGCCAGTTTACGCTTCCTTTCCTGGAACGCCTCGCGCAGGGCGGTTCTTTGCGGGTGATCGGCGTTTCGCAGGACGATGCCAAAGCCACCGCCCGCTTCAGCCGGGAGTACGAACTGACGTTCCCGATGCTGCTGGACGAGTCGTCCTCGGGCTACGCGACCAGCAACGCTTTCGGCATTACCACGGTCCCTTCGCTGTTCCTGCTGGAAGGCGACGGCACGGTCTCCTACTCCGGCGAGGGTTTTGGGAAGCGGGACCTGGAGCGGCTGGCTCGCCGCGCGGGGATCGAGCTCTTCCAGCCGGACGACTACGTGCCCGAATGGAAGGCCGGTTGAAGCTCTAAGAATTAGGCTCCCGGCGGGAGCCTTGGGGTTGGGATGCCTGGGAAAATCAGCGAAATTCTGGACTCGGCCGCGGCCATCGCCAAGGGCATGAGCGTCACTTTCGGGGAAATGATGTCTCCCACGGTGACCGAGGATTACCCCGACACGCCTCCCAAGTTCCAGGAGCGCTATCGGGGACGCCACATCCTGCGGCGCGACGAGAACGGCCTGGAGAAATGCGTCGCCTGCTTCCTGTGCTCGGTGGCCTGCCCGGCGGATTGCATCTACATCGAAGCGGCCGACAACACCGAACTGGTGCGCATCTCGGGCAGCGAGCGCTACGCCAGGGTCTACAACATCGATTACAGCCGCTGCATCTTCTGCGGCTACTGCGTGGAAGCCTGCCCCACCGACGCCATCACCCACGGACACGGCTTCGAGCTGGCGGCCTACGACACCTCCACCCTGATCTGCCGCAAAGAGCAGTTGCTGGAAGCCTCACCCGCAAAGAGTTAGGCGTTCAAACAGCGATACGCCCGCCGTGCCACCACCAGTTCTTCGTTGGTCGCCAGCGCCACGACGCTCACCCGGGAATCGCCGGCCGACACGACGCGGTCCCCCGTGCCCTGTTGATTGCGCTCGGGATCCAGTTTCACGCCGAGAAAGCCGAGACCGGCGCAGCAGGCCTCGCGCAGGCGCGCCGAGTTCTCGCCGATGCCGCCGGTGAAGGCGATGGCGTCCAGCCCGCCCAGCACGGCGGCGTAGGCCCCGATGGTCTTGCGCACCTGGTAGGCGAACACCTCCAGCGCCAGCGCGGCGTCCTGGTTGCCGCCGGCCGCGGCTTTCTCCAGGTCGCGCACGTCGCCGCCGGGCACTCCGGACAATCCGGCCAGCCCGCCCGTAAGCGCCAGTTGCCGCCGCACCTGCTCGACGCTCCAGCCGGTGCGGTCCATCATGTACAGGACGGCGAAGGCGTCCAGTTCGCCGTGCCGCGTGGCGTTTTCCAGACCCGACTGCGGCGAGAAGCCCATGGTGGTGTCCGCCGACCGGCCGTCCCGGATCGCGCACATCGACGAGCTGCCGCCCAGATGGCAGCTCACCAGCCGCAGGCCTTCCGGCCCCCGGCCCAGAATCTCCGGCGCCCGCCGGCTCACGTATTCGTGCGACGCGCCGTGGAAGCCGTAGCGCCGCACGCCGTACTTCTCGCGCCACTCGGCGGGCACGCCGTAGCGCACGGCATACTCGGGCATGGTGCGGTGAAACTCGGGCTCGAAGGCCGCCACCAGCGGCACGCCGGGCATGGCGTCGCGGAAGGCGCGAATGCCGGTCAGATAGATCGCGTTGTGCGCCGGAGATGCGGGCAGGTACTCCTCCAGCGCGCCGATCAGCGCGTCGTCGATCGCGAACGTGCCGCAATATCGCGGCCCCGCCAGCACGGCTTTGAAGGCCACGGCATCGATGGCCGCGCCGTCCACCTGGATTTCGCCGATCGCCGCGCAATAGTCGCCCACGCGCTCCAGCCGCCCGCGCGCCAGCGTCCGCTCCGAGGGCATTTCGATCAGTTGATACTTCAGCGAAGTCGAACCGAGATTGGGAACCAGTATGTTCATTGGATGCGGTATTGCGCGCGAATCGCCTTGAGATTTCTCTGCGCCATGGCCTGGAACTGACCGGGGATGCCCGCGCACAGTTCGTTGAATCTCACCGCGTCGATAATGCGGTCCCGGACGGGCGTCTTCAGGTCGCCCAGTTTGAAGTTGGCCAGCCCCAGGTAGAAGTAGGCCCCGGACAGAAGCTGGTCGTTGCCCTTCATGAAGGGCAGGCCGGCGCGCAAGGTCTTGTCCGATTGCGCGTACTTGTTCTGGATGCCGTAGCTGACGCCCTCCAGCCAGTAGGCGCGCGCCAGCAGGCTGTTTCTGCGCGCCTCCCAGTCGGCGTCGCTCGTGCCTTCCGGCCTGGCCTTCCCCTCCAGGGCCGCCACCGTCTTGGCGGCGCAGCTTTGCGTGCGCTCGTAGTCCTTCTTGTTGAAAGCCGCGTCGGCGCTCACCAGCAGCATGTCTTCGGTGGCGATGTTCTTCTCCATCGCCTTGTCGGCCAGCGCCAGGGCCGCGGGAACGTCGTTGGCCGCCAGCAGCGCGCGGAAAACCTGGTCGCGCAGCGCGGGCAGGTGCTCGTACTTTTCATTGCGCTGCTCCAGCGCGTCCAGCAGCTCGGCCTTCTTCTTCGCGTCCGGCGCCGCCAGCGCCGCGGCGTAGACCGCATATTCGGTGTAAATGTCGAATTGGCGGGCGAAGTCGGTCCGTTCCTTCCACTCCTCCGCGGCATCCTCGTCCTTGGGCTTGGGCAGCGCCGCCACCTTGCGGGCGATCCCGGACGTTCGAGCCGCCCAGGTCTTGACGGTGTCGGGGTTCTTGGTCGCTTCGGCCACTTTCAGACACGCGTGGGCGGAACGGGCATCCAGGGGATCCGCCGTGAGCAGCTTGTCGCAGATATCCAGCCCCTTGTCGAGCTGGCCGGCTTTCTGGTACGCCGGGTACATCTGCTCATACACCCAAACCACCGCCTCATGCTTTGGGTACTTGCCGGCGAACTGCTCCATCAGCTCCAGTTTTTTCGCCGCGTCCTGCTCCTGGCCGATCTGGGACAGCAACTGCCCCTCCGGCGTCTCCGCGTTGATGGTGAACTTGTGCCCCTGCGCCCCAACCGGCGCCGGCAAGAGAATTGCGACAAGCACGATCCCAGCCAGCTTCATCCTCGGCCTCCCCGCCTTCGATTAGTCGTTCCCATTTCGGAACGGGTGTTATTATAGAACATTAATCGGGAGGATTGAATCGCATGAGGGTTGTATTGCTTGTCCTGACCCTGGCCGGCGTGCTGGCTGCCGCCAGCGAGGCCGTGGGAACCTGGAGTTGCGCCGCCATGTCCCCGGACGGGGAGGCGGTGAAGTTCGTTCTAAAAGTGCAGGAGCAGAGCGGCCGCGTCTCCGCGACGGTCGAGGACGCACGCGGCGCCACACCCGTGATCGATCCCAAACTCGACGGCTCCATTCTCACCTTCCAGGTGAATTACGATGGCGCGCGCTACAAGCTCGAACTGAAATTCTCCGGCGACCAAGTGAAGGGCGCCTGCCGCGGCGAACAGGCCTCGGGCGAAGTAAAGGGCTCGCGCACGCCCTGATCCCGGTTGACCCGGTCATGCGCCGCGTTATAAGCTCGGTTGTCGTTACTCCGCGGGCAAAGACATGATACTTCCAACCACCTACGCCGCCGCCCTGCTGCTCACGATCCTCACCATGATCTGCTGGGGATCCTGGGCCAACACCACCAAACTCACCGGCAAATGGCGCTTTGAGCTGTTTTACTTCGACTACGCGCTCGGCGTCCTGCTGCTGGCCATTCTCGCCGCCTATACCTTCGGCTCGATGGGAGAGGATCTGACCGCCTTTGACGAGTTCCTGATCGCCAGCAAGCGCAAAATGGCCCTCGGCTTCCTGGGCGGGGTGGTATTCAATCTCGCCAACATGCTGCTGGTGGCGGCCATTTCGGTGGCCGGCCTGGCGGTGGCTTTCCCCGTGGGCATCGGCCTGGCGCTGGTGATCGGAGTGATCTGGAACTACATCCTCAACCCGCAGGGCAACCCGTTCCTGCTGTTTGGCGGCGCGGCCCTGGTGGTGGCCGCCATCGTGGTCTGCTCCAAGGCCTACCGGGCGCACGCGGCCGGCCGCAAGGCGGAACCCGGCCAACTGCGGCCCAAGCGCGCCGGCCGGGGCGTGGTACTTAGCCTGGTGAGCGGAGTTCTCATGGGATCGTTTTATCCCCTGGTGGAGATGGGCAAGACCGGAGACTTCGCCCTGGGACCGTATTCCATCGCGCTGATGTTCGCCCTGGGTGTCTTCTTCTCCACCTTCGGCTTCAACCTGGTTTTCATGAATCTGCCGGTGGAAGGGCCGGCCATCTCTCCCTTCCAGTACTTCCGCGGCACGCTGAAGCAGCACCTGCTGGGGCTGGCCGGCGGCGCCATCTGGTGCATCGGAACCATTTCCAATTTCACCGCCTCCAGCGCCCCGCCCCAGGTCAACATCGGCCCGGCCGTCAGCTACGCGATGGGCCAGGGAGCGACCCTCATCAGCACCCTGTGGGGCCTGCTGGTCTGGAAGGAGTTCGCGGGCGCCACGACGAAGGTGAAGCGGCTCATCGTAGCCATGCTGATTCTGTTCGCCATCGGCCTGGGCCTGATTTCCGTGGCGCCGCTGTTTGCCAAGTCCTGATCGTGGTTGTTAAGATAGTAGAGCACTAGTTCGTCACGGGCCTGTGGCGCAGTTGGGAGCGCGCTTCAATGGCATTGAAGAGGTCGTCGGTTCGAATCCGACCAGGTCCACCACCCCCCTTTAGAATGCATACCGCAGACTGAGCTGCACGTTCCGCTCGCTGCCCTTGCCGTTCACCTTGCCGAACGTCCCGCTGCGGGGGTTGGTGACCGCCGCGTTCCAGTTGGGATGGTTCGGCCAGTTGAACATCTCCAGGCGGAACTGGAGGCCCTGCTTCTCGCTCACTCTGAAACCCTTGAACACCGCCAGGTTCCAGTTCTGGAAGCCCACGTTATAGAGCAGCGAGTTGCGTGTCTGGGTTCTGGAGAACGTTCCCGCCGCCGGCGTCGTGAACATCGGCCCGCCGTCCGGCTTCACGGTGCGGAAGTAGAAGTTCTGGTCCGCCGTGCTTTCGGAGAACTTCCGTTCAGCCCGCGGCAGCTTCGGGTCGCCCGCCACCTCCCAGGGCTGCGAGTCCGAGCTGCCGATGCCGGCGAAATCGTCCCCCGTCCCGACGGTGAAAGGGGTGCCCGTCTGGAACTGGGTCACACCGGTTAATTGCCAGCCTCCCAGCAGCTTTGCCGCCAGCGACTGTGCCTGGCGCAAGAACGGGAGTTGGTAAATGAAATTGATCACCGCGACGTGCCGCGTGTCGGTGTCGGCCGGGCCCCAGAAGTTGCCGGCGTCGTAGGCGTTATAAAGGCGCGCGCGGAAGTCCGAGCCGTTATCCAGGTTCTTGGACCAGGTATAGGCGAAGCCGTAGCTCAGCCCCCGGGTAAAGCGCCGGTTCACCTCGATTTGCAGGCCGTTGTACGTGGAGCGCGTCGCCGTTTCGCGCATCTCGATGGACGCGAATCCCTTGTACGGCCGCAGCACGTTGACGTTGACGCCGCGGTTGGCCGGATTCTGGAGCGTGCCCACCGGAAGCTGGTTGAGGTCGCGCGCCCGCTCCAGGTGCAGGCCCACGCGCCCCACGAAGGCCGCCGATACGGTGGTTTCAAGCCCCACTTGCCGCTCGAACGTCACGTTCCAGTTGTAAGCATTGGGGCTCTTGAATACCGGCTCGGTGGTCATGAAGTAGAACGGAAAGTTCGAGGGCTGGCCGCCGCCCGGATTGTCCGCCTGTCCGCCGGCGATGGACGCCATCGGCTGGAAGGGCGGGTTGCCGCCCAGCAGGATGTTGCCGCTCATGCCGGGCCGCACCACGAACCGTCCCAGCCCGCCGCGCACCACCGTCCGACCGTCGAGCGAGTACGCGAGGCCTAAACGCGGCTGGAAGTCCAGGTTCTGCTGCTCGCCCCAGCTCTTGCCGCCGCCGCTGAACAGGTAATCGAACTGGCCCGTGCCGGCGATGGCCACCCGGCCCTTGGCCGCCGAGGGCCAGCCCTGGCCCGGAATCACCACGCCGTTGTAGCGCTCGCCGCGCAGGATGTACCCGGTCCTCGGGTCCTGCACTGCCGCCTTGGCCGGATCGTAGCGCCGCGGGTCGAACACCGCGATGTTCCGCCACAGGCTGTACCAGAACGGCGTCATGCGCGTGTACCGCACGCCCGCCTCGATGCGCAGCCGCGAGGCGGCCTTCCAGGAGTCCTGCGCGAACCACTCGAACATCTTGCCGCGGTAAGGCGTGTAGGAGCGCTGGCCGATCTCCGCGTAGGTGTCGAACAGCCCCAGCGCCGCGTTGGCCAAGGCCAGGCCCGATGTCGCCGCGCCGGCCCGGGCGTCGGTGAACACAAACCGCCCGTTCTGGTTGTTCGTCCCGCCCGGCACGCCCTGCACGTTGATCTGGTCGAAATCGTTCTGCCCGGAGTATTCGAGCGATGCTCCGAACTTCAGCGTGTGGCTCGCCGCCACTTTGGTAATGCTGTCCGAGATCACGTAGATCGGTCCCGCCGAAGACGAGGGGTAGGGGCTGCCGTCGACGGTTCCGAAGTTGGCGATATTGATGGTCGGGATCTTGTCCTCGATCTCCTTGCGCTCCGGAAACAGGTACGGGTAATCGATGCCGTACTTGCTGCGCGAGTAGCGGCCTCCCTCGCGCTGCACGCCGATCCGCACGCGGTCCACGCTCACCGTCGCCAGCAGCTCGTTTACCATGCTCGGGCCGGCGGTCCAGATGTAGTTCAGCGAGGCCGTCTGGTTGGGGCGGTCGCTGTCGGTGACCGCCAGGTCAAACCCGCTGTTGAACGCTTGAAGCTGGCGGAAGGAGTAGTTCTGGTGCCGGAAGCGGAGGTTGTGCCTGGGCGCCGGCAGGAAGTCGATTGAAACCGTGTCTTTGCGCTGATCCTGCGGCTGCGGCCGCGTCTGGATGAAGTTGTTCGCGCCTTGCAGGAATCCCGCCACCGGCGCCGGGTAGGAGCGCAGGAACCCCAGGCCGTTCGAGCTGAGCCTGCTGCGCGGGATCGCGTTGTTCGGAAAAGGCTGGCCCGCCGCCGGGTCGCTGACTACGCGCACCCGGCGGAAGAGCGGGTTCGCGGCGCTCAACAGCTCCGAGAAGTCCCCCTCCCGCATCGCCAGCGACGGCACCGTTTGGATCGAGGTGTTCTCCTGCCGGTAGCGCACGTACTCCTGCGCCCACAGAAAGAACAGCTTGCTCCGCGAAGTGTTCCAGCGGCCAGGAACGTACACCGGCCCGCCAATCACGTAACCGAACTGGTTGAACTTGTTGGCCGGCCGGTCCTCGCCGGCCCGGTTCCGCGACCAGGTATTGGCGTCCAGCTTCTCGTTTCGGAAGTACTCGTACACGCTGCCGTGAAACTGCTGCGATCCGCTCCGCGTGACGATGCGGACCTGTCCCCCGGCGGCGCGCCCGTACTCGGCGTTGTAGTTGGCCGTCAGGATCTGGATCTCCTGCACCGTCTCCAGGTCCGCCACGCCCACGCTGGTGTTGTTGCCGCGCGTGCGAATCGCCACCGCGCCGTCGTAGGTGAACAGGTTGTCCTGCGCGCGCGACCCGTTGATGCTCAGCCCCCCTAGCGTCATCCCGAACTCGAAGCCCTGCAGCGACCCGCCCCGCACCCCCGGCTTGAGCAGCGCCAGGTAGACCGGGTTGCGGCCGTTCAGCATCATGTTCTGGATCTGCGAGCTTTCGATAAGCTTGCCTACCGTGGCCGTCTCCGACTGCACGGCGGCGCCCGCCGCCACCACCTCCACCACCTCGGTGGCCGCGCCAACCTCCAGCATGGCGTCGATGGTCGCCGCCAGGTTCGGATCCAGCTTGTTGTGCGTCTTCACGTACTTCTTGAAGCCCGCCGCCTCCACGGTGATCGTGTAGAAACCCGGCGGCAGGCTCGAAACCACGTAATAACCGCTCTCGCTGGTCGCCACGCGCCTTTGCAGGGCGGTCGCCTCATTGCGCACCGTCACTGAAACGTTCACGATGACCGCTCCGCTCGGGTCCTTGACGAACCCCGAAACCTGGGCGTTGTCCGATTGCGCCATCAGTGCGCCGCACCACATCAGCGCGAGAAAAATGCGTCCACTCATGTAACACCTCTTTCGGTGACGGGCTACTCAATCCCCAATTTCACCGCGCCGCGGTTCACTCCCGGCGCCTCAGCCGCTTGCTCAACTGCTCGGCGTCGCGGACATCCTGGGAGCGCCCAGTGGCCAGCTTGTCTCCAAAACCTCCTGCCACGCGCCGGGCCCAGACCTCTTCGAAACTCACACCGGAAATCGAGGTCACCAGGCCGATCCGGTTCGGCCGGACGCCGAGTTGCAGGATCCGATCGGAACCTGCCAGGTCGCCAGGCTTCACCGCCAGGGAGCCAAAACCAAACCTGGCCAGCGCCTGCACAACCCGCTCGGCATTATCGACAGTCGGCCGGACGAGGATGTCGAGGTCGCCGGTCAGTCGCGGATAACCGTGAAAAGCCACGGCGCACCCGCCGATGATCAGGTACTCAGCTTGCGTCGCGTTTAACGATTCGATAAACGCAATCCAGTCGCTGGTGTACGGCGTCGCCATAGTATTGCTCTCGGAGTTGCATCACCATCAAAAGCCGCTGCTGAGGGGACATCTGGATGTCGGATTTCTCGTCGTCGGCGTCGGCTTCGGTGAAACTCGCGTACTTCCGGATCACCAGATCCATAATCCCATTCTAAATCCCCATTTCAGTGACGGGCTATTCAATCCCCCATTTCACCGCGCCACAAACCGGTAACTCCCCGGCTCCACCGCGTACACCGCCGCCCCGTCCTCCAGGCGCAGGAACTTCACCCCCGGCGCCCCTGCCGCCGGCCGCCCCGATTCGCTCACGCGCGCCGCGTCCGCCGCCGGCACGTACACCGTGGCCGTCGTGTTGGCCGGAATCGTAGCGTCCAGTTCGAAGCCGCCCGCCGTCTTGCGCCAGTGCGTGGCGATGCGGCCGTACATGGATTCGTGCGACGCCTTGACAAACGTCAAATCGCCCGCCGGGTACGGCCGCACCACCGCGTGCTGGAATCCCGGCCGCTCCGCCTCCGGCCGCATCCCGCCCAGGTACTCGTACATCCACACCGCCAGGTCGCCCACTTGCATCACGTGATTGCCCGAGTTCATCGCCGGGTCGGCCGTGTCGCCGTTCCACAACTCCCAAATCGTCGTGGCGCCCTTCCCGATCATGTAGCCCCAGCCGGGGTACGTCTTTTGCGTCGCGATCGCATACGCCAGATCCGCGCCCCCTTGTTCGGTCAGCGTGCGCATCAGCCACTGCGCCCCAATCAGACCCACGCCGATGTGCCGGTCGCTTTCCTTCTCGATCTTCGCCACCAGCGTATTCCACACCGCCCCGCGGCGCTCCAACGGAACCAGCCCGAACGCCAGCGGCAGCAGGCTCGACGTCTGCGTGCCGTTGTCGAACTGGTTGCGCTCGGGCCGGAAGAACTTCCGGACGAACGCCGCGCGCATGCGCCCGGCCAGGGCTTCGTACTCCGTTCGATCGGCCTCCCTCCCCAGCATCCGCGCATGGCGCGCCATCAGCCGCAGCATCTCGTGGAAGTAGGCCGTGCTGATCAGCGCCCCGTCGGTCCTCCGGGCCGGGTCCTTGGAGTGGATCAGCGCGGGCGATTCCGGCGGCACGCACCAGTCCCCGTACGTATTGCGCGGCAGAATGTCGTCCTTAATGAACCCGCGCATATACTCCACCCACTTCTTCATGGCCGGGTAGTGGCGCTCGATCGCCCGCCGGTCGCCGTACTGGTCGTGCAGCATCGACGACGCCAGCACGAACGTGCTGGGCCACGTGACGCCGTCGTTGTACATGGTCCAGTAAGCCGGCGCAACGTCCGGGATGCTGCCCGTCTCCCGCTGCGCGTCTTCGATGTCGGTCACCCACTTCTCGTAGAACGCCGCCACGTCGAACAGGTACGACTCGCCCCGGCTCACCACCGAGCGGTCGCCCAGCCACCCCATGCGCTCGTCCCGCTGAGGGCAGTCGGTCGGGATGCTGCGGTAATTGCCCCGCACGCCCCACAGAATGTTCCGGTGCAGCCGGTTCAACAGCGGGTTCGAGCACTCGAAGTCCCCCGCGCACCGCAAATCGTCGTGCACCACGCGCCCCTCGATGGCATCCAGCTTGGGCTCGCCCGGGTAGCCCGTCACCTCCACGAAGCGGAAGCCGTGGAACACGAACCGCGGCTCCCACGTCTCCACGCCCCCGCCTTTGAGCGTGTAATGGTCCTCCGCGCGCGCCTAACGCAGGTTGGCTGCGTACAGCGTGCCGTCGGGTTGCAGCGTCTCGGCGTGGCGCAGCCGCACCGTCGCCCCCTTCGGCCCCGCCACTCGCAGCCGGCACCAGCCCACCATGTTCTGGCCCAGGTCGAACACCCACACGCCCTTGCGCGGCTGCGCGAGCTTCACCGGCCTCAGCGTCTCGGTCACCCGCATCGGCTCGGCCATCTGCGCCACCAGCGCGCCCTTCGGAGCCGCCACCGCGCCGGCCGCTTCCCACCTGGCATCGTCGAAGCCCGCGCGCGTCCACCCGGCCATTTCCATCCGCGCGTCGTAGTCTTCCCCGTCGAACTCGTTGTTGGCCCGCACCGGACCCTCGGCGCTCAGCTTCCAGCTTTCATCGCTCGACACTCGCGCCGTCGTCCCGTCCGCGTACTCCAGGTTTAGTTCGAGCCGCAGTTTCGGATAGCCGTAACTCCGCATGGCCACCGGCACCTTTCCCCGCGGCGCCCAGTACCGCCCGTTGCCCAGCATCACGCCCAGCGCGTTCCTGCCCGCCAGCACCTGCCGGGTGACATCGAAAGTGACGTAGAACACGCGCTTGTCGTACTCGGTCAGGCCCGGCGACAGTACGTGATCTCCCACCTTCGCGCCATTCAGGTACAACTCGTAATGTCCCAGCCCCGCAACGTACACCGCCGCCCGCCGTACCCGCTTCGCGGCTTCGAACTCCTTGCGCAGCTGCCGCGCCGGCAGCACGCGCCCCTCTCCCCCCGGCGCCGCCGCTTCGTCCTGGCCGATCCACTTGCCCTTCCAGTCCTCCGCTTTCAACAGCCCCGCCGACCACCGCGCCACCGCGCTCCACGCCGGCGCGGCGCCCTTCTGGTCCCACACCCGCACCTTCCAGTACGCCCGCGCGCCCGAGCCCAGCGGCTTGCCGCCATACACGATGTGCGCCGTCTCTCCCGACCCCACCTTTCCCGAGTCCCACAGGTCGCCCTTGCCCGCCCGCAGCGTGGCCTATTCCGACGCCACCAGGATTCGATCTGCCGACTGCCTCGCCCCGCGCACCCCCGGCGCCGCAACCACCCGCCAGCTCAGCCGCGGCGCCGCCACGTCGATCCCCTCGGGATCCACACGGAACTCCGCGCGCGGGAACTCCGGACGAATCGCGCCGCTCTGCGCGCTCAGCGCAGCCGCCGCCAGCAGGACCAGCACAATCTCTCGCATACAGGCATTATCTACTTATGCCCCTCTCGCGGAGAACTTTTCTCGCCGCCGCCGTCCCGGCCGCCACGGCGCCCCGCTTCTCCTTCGGCCTCGTCGCCGATCTCCAGTACGCCGACCAGGACCCCGCCGGCCAGCGCGACTACCGCCGCTCCATCGAGAAGCTCCGCGCCGCCCGCGAGGGGTTCGCGCGCGAGCGCCTGGCATTCGTCGCCCAACTGGGCGACCTCGTCGACGGCGGCCTGGCGAACCTCGACCGAATGCTCCCCGAGTGGAACCGCCTCGCGCCCCCGCGCTACCACGTGCTCGGCAATCACGACATCGCCATCGACCGCCCCACCCTGCTCGCCCGCCTGAAACTCAAGCGGGCGTACTACTCCTTCACCGTGCGTAACTGGCAGTTCGTGGTCCTCGACGGAACCGATCCCACCGTCCCCGCCCAAACCACGCTCGCCGGACTCCGCGCCCGCAAAGAGCCCAACGCGCAAACCTGGAACGGTGGCCTCGGCCAGGCGCAGATGACGTGGCTCCGTCGCGAGCTCGACGCCGCCCGCCGGCAGGGCCGCCGCGCCATCCTCTTCTGCCACTTCCCCGTGCTCCCCGAATCCTGCCGCCCCGAGCACCTGCTCTGGAACTGGCGCGAGGTCCTCGCCCTCCTCGATTCCTCGCCCGCCGCCGCGGCGTGGTTCAATGGACATGATCACCGCGGCGGCTACGCCGTCCGCGCGGGACTCCATCACGTCACGCTTGCCGGCGTGGTGGAGCATGAAGTTCGCGATTCGGCCCGCGTGGTGGACGTCTTCGCCCGCCGTCTCGTGCTCCGCCGCGAGGGCGAGAGCGACGGGCGGGAACTCAGGCTGCAAGACCGATGAGACCATTACTCGCCGCGCTTCTGGCGCTCGCCGCCGCGCTCCCCGCGCAGGAATACCGGGCCTTCTGGGCCGACGCCTTCCATTCCGGCTACAAAAACCCGCTCGAAGTCGATCGCATGGTCGAAGACGTCGCCCAGGCGCGCGGCAACGCCATCTTCATCGAGATCCGCAACCGCGGCGGCTCCTACTACCTGCACTCCCTCGAACCGCCCGCGGAAGACTCTGCTTACGCGCCCGGCTTCGACGCGCTCGAATACCTCATCCGGAAAGCCCACGCCCGCGGCATCGAAGTGCACGCCTGGTATCCGGTCACCCCCCTGTGGCCCTTCACCCGCCCCCCCGTTGACCCCCGCCACGTCTGGCACGCCCATGGACCCCACGCACCCGGCGACGCCATGTGGATGACCGCCGACGCCGCGGGCCGGCTCTCCACCTCCGTCGATCCCGGCCACCCCGAAGCCGCCCGCTACCTCGCCGACGTCATCCTCGAACCCGCCCACCACTACGACCTCGACGGCTTGCACCTCGACTATATCCGCTACCCCGAAGACACCGACTACGGCTGGAATCCCACCGCCGTCTCCCGCTTCCAGCGCCTGGAAAACCGCACTGGCCCGCCCGACCCCCGCGACCCCCGCTGGTCCGACTTCCGCCGCCGCCAGGTCACCGCCCTCGTCCGCCAGATCTACCTCCGCGCCATGGCTCTCAAACCCTCCCTCAAAATCAGCGCCGCCCTCGTCACCTGGGGCAATGGCCCGGCCTCCGACGCCGCGTTTCTTTCCACCGACGCCTGCCGCCGCGTCTTCCAGGACTGGCGCTCTTGGATGGAAGAGGGCATCCTCGATCTCGGCATGCCCATGAATTACTTCGTGGAGACCCGCTACGCCGCCTACCTCGATCGCTGGCTCGAGTTCGAGAAGGACCGCCAGTACCGGCGAGCCATGGCCCCCGGCTTGGGCATCTACCTCAACACCATTCCCGATTCGCTGGCCCAAACCCGCCGCGTCCTGGCGCCCTCCCCCGCCGGCAACCGCCCGCTCGGCATCACCTTCTACAGCTACGCCAGCACCAACATCCTGAATGCCGCCGGCGCGCCCATCACTCCCAACGCCACTTTTTATCAGGCTCTGGCCGATTTATTCGGCGCACCCGCCGCGCCTCCAGCCATGCCCTGGAAGTCCGCTCCCTCCACCGGCCACGTGTACGGCTGGCTGCATCTCGGCTCGGGGCCAGGCTGGCTGGCCGACGGCGCCACCGTGGTCGTCGAGTCCGACACCGGCGCCGCCGTCTCCCGCCGCGTCACGACCGACGGCGGCGGCTTCTTCGGCGCCGCCGACCTGCCCCCCGACCGCTACCGCGTGCGCGTCGAGCGCGCCGGCCTCGAGGTCTTCCGGACCATAGCCCAGGACATCGCCGCCGGCCGCGCCATCGCCTTCGAAATGAACCTCCGCGAAGAGGACTTCGCCCGCGCCCTGCCCCGCCTCGTGCAGGCCAGTAAGTCCGCCGCCGCGCCCGGCGACGTCCTCTCCCTGCACGGCGCCATGCTCGCCGCCGAACCGCTGTACGCCTCCGCCGCCCCCCTGCCCGCCGAACTCGGCGCCACCCAGGTGGTGGTCAACGGCATGGCCGCGCCCCTGTTCTCCGTCGCCCCCGATCGCCTCGAGTTACAGCTTCCTTTCCTGGCGGCCGAACGCTGGACCATCGTCGTCAAACACGCCGGCCTGGAATCCGCCCCGCTCACCGTCGCTGCCGTCGAAGCCGCGCCCGCCGTCCTCGGCCTGCGCCGCGTAGCCGATCGGTACCTGGAAATCTACTGCACCGGCCTCGGCCCCACCAACCCGCCCGCCGTTGCCGGCACGGGCGCCGCCCCGCCCTTCCCCCTGCTGGCCCTGCCCGCCGCCGTCTGGCTCGGCGAACTCCGCCTCAACCTGCTCTACGCCGGCCTGGCCCCCTACCTGCCCGGCCAATACCAGCTCACCGTCGAACTCCCCGCCCCCGCCGCCACCGGCCCGCTCCGAATCCAAATCGGCTCCGCCGCCACCACCACCGAAATTCGGTGACGGGCTACTCAATCCCCAAAAACGCTCCGTGGGGCCGGTCTCCGGCCGGTCGGCGGCGCTGAAGCTTAAAAACGCTCTCCTCGTCAACTCCTTCCGGCCGCGGCCCGTAGTGCGGCAATTCCCGGCCCAGTTCGTAAGCCCCCAGGTCCGGCGCCTTCCCCGTGAAGCCGTCGTTGATGTTCGCTAGCACGGCGCCGGCATCCACGGCGTTCGATCCCGGCCTCAGGCGCAGGTCCGGGACCGGGCGTTCCGGCAGCGGCGGGTTGGGAAATGGGACCCCGGCGGCGAAGACGTCCAGGTCCGCCTGCACGGCGTGCTTTTCGCTCGTCAGCCGGCGCATCTCGTCGAAGCTCTCGAAGCGCACCAGGCCGATGATGCCGCGGAAGGGCATCTGATGGCTGCCCGCGCCGTCGTAGTCCAAATCGTCGGTTTCGTCGGCGCCGGGCAACCCCACCGCCAGCCCGCGCCCGCTCTCGTAACGCCCGTAGTAGCCCCCGCCCGGCCCGCCCAGCATGAGGTTGTTGCGCGACAGCGCGTGCGCCCACGGCCGCTGCCCGGAAGCGCGAAAGCCGTCGCCCACCTTGATGGCGGTGTTGTGCAGGAACACGTCGCCCACACTGCGCCGCGACGGTTTGAACGGCGCCAGGATCACGTTGTACATCGCGTTGCGGATAAAGTACGTCGGGCCGCCCAGGCCGGGCTGCGAGCTGACACCCATGAAACTGTTGGTGAGCCGGTTGCGCAGAACGCGCACGTTGCCCATGGCGAAGTCCGCTTCCACCCCGTCGTCCACCGCGCGGCAGATGTCGTTGTTGTAGATGTCCACGCACACCTGTTCGTGGGCCCCGGTGTCCTCCATGAGCGAGATGTTGTCGCGGTAGCCGGTGATGCGGTTGTGGCAGATGACGTTGCCCGGGCCGGTCATCTGGACCCCCTCGCCGATGCAGGGCGGCACATCGCCCATACGGTCGGTCTCCCACGGCATGGCCCCGCTGATGACGTTGTCGGCGACGTAGCAGTTCTTCGCTCCCGGCGGACGGGTGGCGACCACGCCGTAGAGCGCCCGGATGGTGCAGCGGCGAACCACCAGTCCCTCGCCCCCCAACAGGTCCACGGCGCCCGTGTTGTCCTTGAGATTATCGAGGCTTGGCTTGCGGTCCACCGTCACGCCTTCCAGGTACACGTGCTTGCGGTTGCGGAGCGACACGCGGCTGAAGACCGCGGAACCGCCGGTTCCCCGGATGACGATGGGCCGCCCGGCCTCGCCGTCGCGCGGCGCCGTGAACTCGCCGTAGTCGCCCGCCGCCAGCAGCAGCGTGTCGCCGGGACGCGCGGCCTTGGCCAGGCGGTCCAGGCTCCGCGGGTCGGCGCGCACGGTTCGCGAACCCCGCGCGGCGCGCGGCACGGGTCGCGTTCGCGCGCGTATGGTGCGCTCGGCCGAACCTCCGTCGGGATCGGCCAGCTTCAGCCGGATCTCGTATTCGACGCCGGGCCGCAGGTCGAAAACACTGCCCGAATGCTTGTTCTCCCATCGAAAAATCGGCCGCGTGCCAACGCTCTCCCCGGCCGGCACCCGCCGCAAGGGCAGCGCGCGATGCCAGGCGCGTTCCCCGGACTGACGATACTCCACCTCCACTACCCCATTCAGGTTGTCGTCACCCGAGATCTTCCACTCCACAGCCAGGTTCGTCAACGTCGGATACGGCGAGCTCACCTCGCCCGGAGTGGTGGCATTCTGCGCCATCGCCGCTGCCAGCGCGCACAAAAAGAAACTCGTCATCCCAGAAGCATATAGTTTCGGGGACAGGCTACACAACCCCGAAACTCCCAGGCTGGCCCGCGGACCCGCCCGCAAGTCAGTTGTCTCCAGGCACATAAGGAACTTCCTGGCCGAGGGAGAACTGTACCCGTCTCGAACTGTTGCAGATTCTGCAACAGTTCAAACCGAAGGTTCCCGGTCGCGCGGCTCGAAACCCGATACCGAGCCGCGACCGTAATTTTACTGTGTCATAAACAACAAAACCGTGCTAGAATGTTTCCGTGGCTGCGCAAAATCCGGCGCCAGCACCACAGGAGAAACGCCTCGCGGCCTATATGGACTGGCTGGCGCAAGCCGTGGGGCA
>JACQZT010000419.1 GCA_016213755.1 Acidobacteriota bacterium
CGGCCGCCCTTTCCGTCGTTGAAAGGGATCCGGTAGAGGTCGTACTGGATCGGGGTCTCGTTCGGGTCGTTGGCAAACTCGGCCAGGCGGCGGCCTTCGGGATAAGGCGCCCTGGCTTGGGCGCGAGCGAAGACCAGGTAGTTGCCATCGGGAGACCAGACGGCGTTGGTATGCACATAGCGCGGATCGTCGGCGCCCGGCAGGGGTTCGAGCCGGCCCGTCGCGCGGCTGTACCAGGCCAGGATGCCGCGCGTCGGGTAGAACACCTGGAGGAAGCGGTAGTCCTTGAAATTCGCCACGTAGAAATGACCCCGGCCGGCCCGCGCGCGCTCCGCCGCCGCGGCGTCCGGACGGTCGATCATGGTCACGACGTGCCGTCCGTCCGGAGAGACCTGGGACATGAAACCGACTCTCAGGTCCGCCCCCAGCTTGCCCCGGAACGAACCCCAGTTGATGACGTCTTCGTTGCGGATCGTCGTTTTCGGCGCGAGCGGCACGATCGCGTACATCCCCTTGTCGTTCCCCGGTCCGTCCAGGTCCATCCCCAGCGTCTTGCCGTCGCGGGAGAAGGAATGACAGTTGGCGCAGGTGGGGAGGCCTTCGAGCAGCAGCCGGCTCTTTGGCTCGCCGACATCGCGCAGACGCCAGCCGATCAGCGGGACCGCGGCCGCGGCCAGGGGTTTGATCACTCCTTTCTCCGTTTCGGAGGGCATCAGCGGCACATCTCGATAGAAGATCGGCGCGCCGACCGGATCCGGCGAAGTCTGAAACGCGGCCTGTCCCCGCGAGACGGCCTGCTTCGACTTCTCCTCCCGGTAGCCCGGGATCGTGATGGTCGCCGGGCGCTTCCCGGAACGTTTCTTGATGGCCTCCCAGGTTTCGGTGTCGGGAGTCCAACTCCGCGCCGCGGCAATCTGGGGGTTCCACTGGGGCGGCTGGTTCGTCTCGGCGACCGCGCGGGGATCGATCTCGCCGATGGGCAGCCGCTCCCCGCGCGACTGAGCGCGAATCGGCGCCAATCCGCCAGCGAACTTGATCTCAATCCGCCACACCGCGGCGTCCTCGACGGGGTCGCGCCAAAGAAAGGCGGGCGGCGTGATCTCGGGAGGGAAGATGGATCCCTGCTCCGGAAAGTCGACGGTGATCGCGGCCGGCTGGCGGGGAGCGCCGGCCAGTGCCGCTGCCAAGGCGAGGCTCACGCCGAGCCGCTTCATTGGTTCAAGGTTTACCACAACCCGGGAGGACCAACTCGCGGAGCCCGGCGAGACAGGCGCATTGCGCATCCGGCGCGGGCGCAGCCGCCAAGCGCGCAAGAGCGCAGTTCACCGCAAGGTCGCGCGATCCAAGCGCCTGCGCGGTCCGCAGTTTCTGCCGCGCCGCCTCTCGTTTTCCGGCGCTTTCCAGGACCAGGCCGTGAACCAGGTAGGGGCGGTCCCACTCCGGCCAGCGCGACCCGATCTGGACCAGCGTCTTCTCCGCGCCGGCGATCTGGCCCGTCAGCCCCAGCGCGATGGCTTTGGTCAACAGCAGTTCCGCATCGTCCGGCGCGGTTTTCAATCCCTGGCCGATCACTCCCAAAGCCTCCGTCTTGCGGTCGCGGTGGAGCAGCAATAAGGCAGCCTGCCGGGCCGCCTCCGGCCGCGAGGCTGGGTAGCGGAGGCCTTCCCGAAGCGCTTCGTCCGCCTGGGCCCGTTGCCCGGCGGCATCCAGAATCCAGGCCTTCAGCAAGAGATAGTCTCCGGCATGCTCCTGATCGGGCGCTTCCCCGATCGCTCGGAGCGCCGCCCGCGGTCCGTCCGCAAAGAAAGTGGCGATCGCCAGATCCAACCGCGCGGCAGGCCTGGCGGCCGCGGCGCGTTCGAGAAAGTCCTTCGCCAGCGCATACTGTCCGGCGCGAACCAGGCTCCTTCCCGCCTCTTCCCAGATCCGGCCGTCCGCGTTTCTGGCGAGCAGTTCGCGGAATTCCGCGATGGCCTCTCCGGTTCCGCCGTCCGCCAGCAGCAAAGAGGCCAGAGCCAATTGGAGTTCCGGGTCGTTCGGATGATCGCGGGCATCCTTGCGAAGCCGGCCGATCTGGCGCTGCACGCGCTCGCCTTGGGACAACGTGGCCAGTTCGATCATCCCCGGCTCCTTCCGGGGACCTCGCGCATTCCGCGGCCCGGCTTTCCGAAATGCCTCCAGATACCGTTGCGCCTCCGCTTCGCGTCCCAGCGCCATTAGCGCGCGGCCCAGGTGCATCAACACCTCGGGATCTTCGGCCGAGACCGCGAGCGCCTCCCGCAGTGTCTTTTCCGCCTCGGCGGGCCGGTCCAGCGTGAGATACGCGAGGCCGAGTTGGTCGAGCGCGCGCACATTGCGCCCGGTGAGCCGGGCCGCGGCCTGAAAATCCGGCAACGCCTCGGATGTGCGCCCCAGCCGGTTGAGCAGCCACGCGCGCGCGAAACGGGCGGCCGCGAAATTCGGATTCAAGCGCACCGCGCCCGACAACTGCCCGAGCGCCTTTTCGGGATCGGCCTCCCACGAGAACTGCGCCAGGTAGAACCAGGCGATTGGGTCGTCCGGATGCCTCTTCAGATACCCGGCCAGTTCCTTCCGGCCTTCCTCCTGGCGGTTGCCCGTGAGGCCGAGGACGCGGGCGCGGTCGCGCCGCGCGGTGTCGTCCCCCGGCTGCAAGCGCAGGTATTCGTCGTAAGCCAGCTCGGAGTCCCCGTGGAAGCCGGCCTGTTCGGCGGCCCGCGCCAGGGCCAGCAAAACGTTGGGCCGGCCGGGAGCGCGCTGGCGGGCCTGGGCCAGCACATACACCGCGCGGCTGTAATCCTGGCGTGCCGCATGCACGCGGCCCAGTTCGACGAGCGCGTCCGCATCGCCGGGGCGCACCTTCACGGCCGCTTCCAGCGCGCTCTGGGCGCGGTCGTAGTGCCTGGCCAGCGCCGCCGCCCGGCCCAGGTTGAAGAGGACGCTGAAATCGCTGGGATGCTTCACCAGCACGGCCTGGAAGGCCGCCTCGGCGCGATCATACAGGCCCATGCGGGCGCAGGCCATGCCCATCGTGAAGAGCACGCGCGCGTCTCCGCCGGCCGCCTTTTCGAGATCGTCCAGTAACGCCAGGGCCGCGCCACGCTGGCCGGCCCAGTGAGAGGCTTCGGCCCGCAACAGGAGAACCGGCGGGCTGGTGTCCTTCACCCGCGCCAGGTACTGGAGAGCTTTGGCGCCCTGTTTCCGATCCGCGGCGATGCGCGCCAGTTGCAGGCTGGCGTTAGAGTGGGCCGGGTTGACCGCCAGGAGACGTTCGAAATAGGATTGTGCCTTCTCCGGCTGTCCGCACAGGAGATAGTGATTCCCGGCGTTGTTCAGAACCACCGCCGACGATGGGCTTGCGGCCAAAGCCTGCTGGTAGTGGCGCTCGGCTTCCTGGCACTTTCCCTGTTCATCCAGCCGGAGAGCTTCGCGCAAGGGGTCCTGCGCCACGGCTTGAAGAACGGCGAAGATGAATTCCCTGCGCATAGGGACAACTATTCCACCCGCGACCGTTAGGGAGCGGTCCTTGTCCTGCCGGGTCGGCGGAGCGGATCAGAACTGCAGCCGGAGACCGAGCTGAGCGCGGCGCCCGTAGGTCTGGGTTAACTGATCGTTATTCGCGGACCGGCCGAAATTCGCCGAAGTCACGCTCGTGTCCGGATTGTTCCAGGTGATGTTGTTCAGGACGTTAAACACGTCCATGCGCAACTCGAAGCGGAAACGCTCGACGATCTGGAAGCTCTTCACGAGCGAGCCGTCCACGTTATACTGCTGCGGACCGTTCAGGTCGTCGTACTGCCACGGATTGGTGCGGGCCGTGTAGGCCGGAACGATCGAAAACACGGACTTGTCGAACCACCGGGTCTGGTCCGGATTCGACACGTGCGGGTCGCCGCTCACCACCAGGCTGCCGAAGCGGATGAAGCGGCCCGAGCGCCAGAAGCCCGTGGGCGTGACACTCCAGCCGCCCAAAAGCGCGTCCAGCAGGCGCGGTGCGCCGCTCATGTATTGCCGGCCTTTGCCGAAGGGCACGTCCCACGTTACCGCAAACGTCAGCCGGTTCCTCGATGCGTCGGAGGGGATCCAGGTGTACTGCTGCACGTACTGCGCGATGTTGTCGTAGTAGCGCTGGTCCCTCTGGCGGTGATAGTTGTAGCCGAACAGCATGGAGTAGCCCTTGCTGAAGTTCTTCTGCACTTTGAACTGGAGCGACTGGTAGCGCATGTTCCCGCCCGGCTGCCCTTCGGTCACATTGATGCTGCCGTACTGCGGATACGGTTTCATCAGGGAGGTGACGCCGACGGTCCGCGGCGAACGCAGCGTGCCCGGGAACTTCTGCACCGTGAGGATATTGTAGAAGGGGTTGGCGACCTGGACGTTGGTCGCCGCCTTGTACTGATACGAGATCCTGGGGTCCACCATGTTCAAGTCGCGGCTCAGGTCCCAGGCGAAGTTCGACAGATTCAGGAAGTAGGTGGCGTCAAGGATCATGCCGCCGGGCAGTTGGCGCTGCAGAGAAAAGTTGAAACGGTCGCTGTGCTGCCGCGGCCGGTCGGCGATCATGTAGGTGATACTGTCCCCCAGGGACGTGTACCGGCCCAGGGTCTTCTGGTAGGTCGGGATGACCGGGTATTCGGAGGGGAAGGGGTTCTTCAGGTTCATCACCGGCACACCTTGCACCATCGAGTAGGCCCCCGTGTAGTAGCTGAACGAGCCGGGAACCAGGACCTCGAGCAAGTTCGCGCCGGTGCCTCCAGTGGACATGTTCTGATTGGCGTTGGTCCACGGCGTGATATAGCGGCCGTACGCCGCGCGGATCGACATCTTGTCGTTGATCCGGTACGCCATGCCGATGCGCGGCGACAAGACGCCCTTGCCGGAGTTCCACTCCCCGCGGTGGCCGGAATCGGCGAACCGGTAGGCCCCGTTGAAAATCCAGGAGCCGCTGTAGAACTGCTTCACTTGAGCGGGCATCTGCGGTGCATTCGCTCCCTGGAACTCGGGAATCGGATCGGTGAGGTCCAGCGGCAGGGTCAGCCGGTCCTGTTCCTCGGTGTAAGCCCGCTGGAACTCGTATCGCAAGCCGAGATTCAACGTCAGGTCCCGGCTGATCTTCCAATCGTCGTTAATGAATGCGCCGTAGGTGCGGGTGGATGAGCTCGGGAATGCCAGGATGGGCATGGAAGTCGCATTGGTATCCCAACCATTGGCCGCACCCGAAGCAGTGGGAGCCACTGCGCCGATCAGGAACGTGGCATATGCGTCGCCGGAGGTCAAAGTGTTCGGGTTCACATAGGTGGCGTTGGTGGGGTTCGTGTCAAACCCGAAGCCGGGGTTGGCCAAGGAGAGGAAACTTTTCGCCCGGCTGCCGCGCGTGTCGGCGCCGGCCTTCAGGTAGTGCGCGCCCCGCTGCTGCGAGATCTTGAAGCTGAACATATCGCCGTTGGGGCGCTGGTCCCAGTAGCCGCCGCCGGGTCCCATGTTCAGCATCCTGGCGTTAGCGGTTCCGGAGATCGAGATGCGCGGCAGCAGAATCGGAACGTTGCCGGCCGCGAAGGTCTGCTTGTAAAACTGCGAATTCGGCCAGATCTCCGCCCATTTGCTGGTGTCGGCGAAGGACTTGTCGTACTTCGAGGCATCCACGAAGCTGTGATATTCCCCGCGGAAGTTCAGCACCGTGTTGGCGGACGCCGTCCAGGTGACGTCGCCGGTCATCGACTTGGCGTCGCGCTGGCTGCCCCGGTCCGACTGGAAGTAATCCGATCCGGTCGGGTTGGTGGCGGTGATCGGCGTCACAAACATGCTGTAGCGGCCGGAAACGCGGAGTGTGTCGGTGACCTGAAAGTCCGCCCGGTCCGAAAAGTTCTTGTAGGGGAACATGATGGGCAGAGCGGCTGCGAAGTTGTTCAGGTGATAGTTGCCCGTACCTTCCCAAGTGGGCTTCCACAGCTTTCCCATGTAGTGGGTTGCCACTGGGTCCAGCGAGGAACTCGGGATCTTGTTGCCCGGATACGGAGTCCGGGTGATGGTGGCCCCGTCCGCGGAGGTCTTCGTGGTCCAGGGATCGTAGATCGTGCGCAGGCCCCCGGAGCCGTTCAGCGATTGCGAGAAGTCGCCTGTCCGCTCCAGGTCGGTCGGCAGGGTGTTCAGCAGGGTTTGCGGGTCGGTCTTTTTCCACCCTTCGTAGGCCACGAAGTTGAACAGCTTGTTCTTCAGAACCGGGTGGCTGACCGTGCCTCCGTACATGTGGGTCCGGCCCAGGTTGATGGTCCGGAAGACCCGGTTCTCATATGCGTTGGCCCAGGGATACTGCCCCTGGTAAAAGCCGGTGCCATGCCACGCGTTGGTGCCCGACTTGAGCGTGAGGCTGATGTTGGAGCCGGAGCTGTTGCCGTATTCGGCATCCACCGCGTTCTGCTGTACGTTGACTTCCTGCACCATGTCGGGGGAAGGAACGTAGCCGGTCTTATAACCGATGCCCACCGCGGCGCCGTCCACTTGCAGGTCGTTGCTATACAGGGCGCCGCCGCCCACGCGCTGGTTGTTGGGGCCCCAACTGTGATAGGGCTGGAACTCCGTGCCGCCGTCGTTCTTCTCGACAGCCGGATCGAGTTGCGCCAGCAGAAACGGCGTGCGGTAGATCTGCGGCAGGTTGTTGACCAGCTTGCTGTCCACCGTGGTGTCGAGCTTGGCGGTGTTGAACTGAACCATGCTGGCTTCGGCCGAGACGGTGACGGTTTCCTTGACGTCGCCCGGCTTCAGTTCCGCGTGCAGGGCAATGTCGCCGCGCTGTTGCAGGATGATTCCCGCCTGCGCGAACTTGGAGAAGCCGGCGAACTCCACGGTGACCGTGTAGGTGCCGGGGTTTAGCAGATCGAAGATGTATGAACCCGTTTCGCTGGACCTGCGCGTCGCCGAGACGCCCGTATTCGCGTTCAACAGGGTCACGGTGGCGCCGACAACGGCGGCCTGGCTCGTGTCCACAACGGTGCCCTGGATTCTGCCTCGGAACTCCTGAGCGTACATGCCTGTGGCGAGTACGGCCAGCAACACGAACAGAAGAAACCGGATGCGCGATTCTCTGAATCTCATGATTTCACTCCTGTGCGACTCTTTCTAAGACCCCTGCCTTCCTGAGGCGGAACCAGCCCTCAGGAGCGTTGTTCGATTCCAGATAACATGTATCACAATCGGAGAGAGTTTGCCACGACAATTCTTGGCTATTGCGCCGCCTGGCGCGGCTCCTCGATCTTGAGGATCTGGCCGGCGGCCACGTTCGTCAGCGTCTGGACGGCGCCGCTGGGCCACCGAACTTCCACCAGCGCGACCGACTTTTCGCCGCCCAGCCCGAAATGCACCCGCCGGTCGCTCGAGGACATGAAACCCACACTGGCCGTTACGTGGTTGTACAGCGTCCGCCCCGAGGGTGTGGTGAGTTTGATTTTCGCGCCGATTGCGTCGCGGTTGCTCTGGCGCCCCCGCGCGTCGATCAGCAGCCACTGATGGCCGCTGTCCGCCGAGTTAAGCAGGATGCGCGGCTCTTGGTTCAGCGACGTCACCACCACATCCAGAAACCCGTCGTTGTTCAGGTCCGCGAACGCCGAACCGCGCTGAAAACCCACGCGCAGAAAGTCCTTTCCCATCTCCCCGGACACGTCCCTGAATTCCTTGCCGGCCGCGTTTTCGAACATCGTGTCGTGTTGCGGAGCATTTGGGACCAAGTTGTCCACGTCGCCGTTGGCGGAAAACAGGTCCTTCCAGCCGTCGTTGTCGTAGTCGATGAACCCGTTGCTCCAGCCCGAGCGCGGCGAACTCAGTTGCACCATCTTGGCCGCCGGCGAGACGTAGCGAAAGGACTTGCCGCGCTGGTTGCGGAACAGCCCCCAGATCTGTCCCATCAGGTTGTTGTAGAAGACGTCCACCCACCCGTCGTTGTCGTAATCCTTGACATCGCAGCCCATGGAGGAAACCGCTTTCGCGTCGTCGTTGTAAGCCACCCCGTACAGCAACCCCGCTTCCCGGAACGTTCCGTCGCCCCGGTTCAAATACAGGAAATTCGGTTCGGTGTCGTTGGCGATGAAGACGTCTGTCCAGCCGTCGTCGTTGAAATCCGCGATTCCCACGCCCATTCCCTTTCCGAGCGCCTTCCCGAACCCGGACCTCTCCGTCACGTCCTCGAATTTCCCGCCGTTCAAATTGTGATAGAGACGGTGCGGCACCGCGGCGTATGTTTTGGGGCTGCAATACATTTCGACGCCGTCCCGCACGCAGCGGCGGTCCGTGGCGGGCGTCCACAAGGTGTAGTTCGACAACACCAGATCGAGCAGCCCGTCGTTGTCGTAGTCGAACCACGCTGCCTGCACGCTCAGGGTGTCCTTCGGCTTGGAGCCGAGCCCGGAGGAGCCGGTCGCGTCGCTGAATGTGCCGTTCCCGTTGTTGCGGTACAGGGTGTTCTGGCCGGTGTTCGCCAGGAAAAGGTCGGTCCAGCCGTCGTTGTCGTAGTCCCCGGCCGCGACCCCGTAACTGAAATCCAGGTCTTCTCCGGAGACGCCGGCCTTCTTCGTGACATCCTCGAAGGTGCCGTCGCCTTTGTTTCGAAGCAGGCAGTTGTAGAAGGAGGGATTCGTCTTCTTCAGTTCCGGCAGCTTGGCGCCATTGGTAAAGAAGATGTCCATCCGGCCGTCGCCGTCGAAATCCAGAATCGCGACGCCGCCGCACATCGGCTGCTGGAAGTACTTACGGCTGTCGTGGAAGTCGTTATTGGAAATGTAGGAGAAGTTCGAGCGTGGCGCGACGTCGCGAAAGTGCGGCCGCTTGGAAGCGGCTGGGAGCGACAGCCCGGCGGCTGCCGCGATTGCCACACCCCGGAGAACCCACCGTCGGGCCATCGGTCAGGCCTTCAGGTCGAACCGCTTGACGCCGATCTTGCGGTCGTCGAATTCACCCAGCCCGAGGATGCCGGCCAGTTCGATGTGTTCCACCTGCGGGAAGGAGAAACGGTTGAACTTGTTCGCTTTCGATTCGGCGACTGGCGCCAGGCCCATTTCGGCGCGCTTTTGGTCGATCGCCTTCCAGCCGGTTTTGTCCAGCGCGACCGGATCGGTGCCGAAGTACATGGTCTTGGGTTCCCAGATGAACTGCGCCCGGCCCCCCGGTCCGCCTTCGAACGAGGCGCGCACTCCGTCGACAATATTCAGGACCACCTTTTGACGAAACACGGGGAGGTCCAGGACGGCCGGGATGAAAGTCCCGGTGGCGTTGAGGGTGGGCGTCGCATGGCTGCGCTCCACGTTGTTGACGAACCCATGCGAGAGGTTCTTCAGGGCGATGGTCACGCCGGAGGCGTCGTGGTGTTTCAGGGCCGGCAGGTTCACGACCTTGTTCACTTGCCGCGCCAGCAACTTTGCGACACAGGAGCGGCGGACCTGCTCCTCCCGGATGTCCTGACCGGGCAGGGCGAGCGCCAGTTCCAGGAAGGTATCGCGGTCGTAGCCCTCGATGTCGTGCTGAATCGTGTCGTAGACCTCCGAGGCCCAGGCCAGCCTGACTCCTTCCGGGACCCACTTCGGAATTCCGGCCGAGAACATCTCGCGGCGATAGCGGTTGTAAACAATAATGTCTCCGGGCCGCACGCCGGCCTGCTTCAGGCCATCGACAATCCGGTTCAAAACCGAGCCGTCCGAGCAGATCAGGCGCCCTCCCACCGGACAGACTTTAATCGCTACCACGTCGCCAGGCTCGAAGAAAACCTTCCAGGCGTCCGCCCATCCGGGCGCGCCGGTCAGCTCTATCATCCCCTTGCGCATCATCTCGGCGACGTTCTGGGCCTGATAGGCGCCCGAGACGACCGAGGCCGGGTGGCTGACGGCAACCACCCGGCCCGGATATGGACCCGGCAGCCCAAGCCCCGGCCTGGACTGGGCCGAAGCGGTCTGCCGCAAAGCGGCGGCGGCCAGCAGCGAGTCGCGGATGAGTTCGCGGCGGGTGTTCATACATACAGTATGCCCGCGATGTCACCTCCTGAAAACGATACTTTCATTTTTCCGCGTTTGCGCCGCCGGGCAGGCTCCATCGGTCGCGACCGTCAGGGAACGGTCATTCAACGCGAGTTCCGGAACGGCCGTTGTTCCCACCCGAGCGGCTGTGATAGGGTGGTGGTTCGGGCGTAGTGTCGCGCCTTGAGGAGGATTCATGGAAGCCCTCGGAATGATTGAAACCAAAGGGATGATCGGCGCGATCGAGGCTGCCGATGCGATGGTCAAAACGGCTAACGTGGTTCTGACCGGCAAGGAGATTGTCGGCGCGGGGCTGGTCATGGTGACCGTGCGGGGCGACGTGGGCGCCGTGAAGGCCGCCACCGACGCGGGCGCCGCGGCGGCGCGGCGGGTGGGCGAACTGGTGGCCGTGCATGTCATCCCCAACCCGCACGAGGAAGTGGAAAAGGCCCTGCCCGGGAAGAGGAAGTAAGCTCTCCCTGGACTTGTGTGGCGGGCCGCGCGGTTCGCCAGTGTGAGTTAGCGCCATGGTCCATGATCAAGATCTAGTTTCCATTCAGGAGGTCCGCGGCAAGGTCGAAAAGGCCTATGCGGCCTGGCAGAAGTTTCGGAGTTACACGCAGGAACAGGTGGACGCCATCGTCGAGGCCATGGGGGCCGCGGGCCGCGCGCACGCGCAGCCGCTGGCCGAGATGGCGGTGGAGGAGACCAGCTACGGCAACGTGCCGGACAAGCTGGCCAAGAACCTGCTCTGCTCGGACCTGCTGGTGCGCTCCATCCGGGGCATGAAAACGCTCGGAATCCTGCGCGAACTGCCGGAACAGAAGATCGTCGAATTCGGCGTCCCGCAGGGAGTGGTGGCGGCGATCGTGCCCACCACCAATCCGACTTCGACGGTCATCTACAAAGCCATCGTCTCGCTCAAGGCCGGCAACGGCGTGGTGATCAGCCCTCATCCGCACGCCAGGAAGTGCACGGCGTATACCGCCAAACTGATGGCAGAGGCCGCGGTGGCGGCCGGCGCGCCGGAAGACATCATCCAGTGCCTGGATACGCCGACCATGGAAGGCACCCAGGCGCTGATGCGCCACGACAAGATCGCCGTGATCCTGGCCACCGGCGGCAGCGGCATGGTGAAGGCCGCTTACTCCAGCGGGAAACCGGCCTTCGGCGTGGGGCCGGGCAATGTGCCGGTGCTGGTGGAAAAGACCGCCGACGTGGCCGACGCGGTGCGCAAGATCGTGATCGGCAAGTCGTTCGATTACGGCACGGTCTGCTCCAGCGAGCAGTCGCTGGTGACCTGCCACGCGATGAAGGACGCGGTGGTGACCGAGCTCAAGAAGAACCGGGCCTACCTGTGCACCGAAGAGCAGGCCAAGGCGCTGGGCAAGCTGCTGGTTTCCCCGGCGGGGACGATCAACCCGCGCTGCGTGGGCCAATCGCCCGGGCGCATCGCGGAACTGGCGGGGTTTTCGGTGCCGCCCGAAACCTCCATCATCGTGGCTGAAATCGGCGGCGTCGGGAAGATGCATCCCCTATCTGCCGAGAAGCTCTCGCCGGTGCTGGCGCTGTACATCGTGGAAGGCTGGGAACAGGCGCTGGATACCTGCGAAGCAATCCTGAAGTTCAACGGGATGGGCCACACCGCGGTGATCCACTCCCAGGACGAAACGCGCATCCGCGAGTTCGGCCGCCGCATGCCGGCCTACCGAGTGATGGCCAACACGGCCTCGCCGCAGGGTTCGGTGGGCATCACCACCAACTTGCAGCCGTCGATGACGCTAGGCTGCGGCGCGGTGGGGGGCAACAGCACTTCGGACAACATTGGCCCGCAACACCTGATCAACATCAAGCGCCTGGCGTGGGCCGTGCGCCTGCCCGAAGAGGCCTTGCAGATTCCGGAAGTGAAGACCGCCGCGCGCGCGGCCGCTCCGGCTGCCGCCGCTCCCGCCGGCATCGACCGCCAGACCGTGGCGGCCGCCGTCGAGCAGTACCTGGCGCAAAAGGGGTTCGCGACTTCCGGCGCCGCCAAGCCGGCCGCTCCGGCCGTGGCCGACGTGGTGGACCGTTTCCTGGCGGCCCGGCGCGCGGCGCCTCCCGCCCCGCCGGTGTGCGCGTCCCCGGCGACGCCTCCGCCGGCCGCTCCGGCACCTCCGGTGACGGTGGTGGATTTCGTCTGCGAGAGCGACGTGCGCGACGCGATGCGGCAAAACCGCAAGATCTACATCGGGCCGAAGACCATCGTGACCCCCGCGGCGCGGGAAGCCGCCGCGGCCGGTGACGTCCTGGTCCTGGCGCAGCGCTGAACGATATGAAGCTGGACCTCGACCATCTGCGCAACGAAATCGAAGACGAGCTGAAAGCGCGCGGCTTCGTGGTTTTCCGGGGCCACTCGCGCATCGCCGGTTCGACGCCCTTTGTTTACTGGGACACCGAGCAGCACCCCGGCTACGGAGCGTTTCTGGAAACCGCCGCGCAGGCGGGCGCGCGCCTGATCGTGTTTCACTACCGCGTCTTCGATGCCAGCTACGTCGAGGACGCCGCGGAACGCCTGGAAACGGCCGAGTTGCCGCGCGACGAACAGCGCTCCATCGAGCGCCGGCTGAACGCGCTGCGCGACTACGAAGGCTTCACCTGCACGATCGAGCTTTCCTACGACTACCAGGGGCGGGTTTACTACTTCAGCCTGCGCACCGAGTGGTACGAGGACCTGCTGGACATCCTGGACGAGCTCGAAGCATCTTATCCGGAGCAGGAGGAGGAAGAAGGGGACGAGCCGCTGGGCGGCTACTTCTCCCGGAATTGATGGACCCCTCCCGGCGGGCCCGCTGGATTCTCCCTCGCATCGATCCCCGGGAAGTTGAGTCGCTGGCGGCGGCGGTGGAGATCCACCCGCTGGCGGCGCGCGTGCTGGTTCGTCGCGGGTTCGGCGACCCGCTGGCGGCGGCGCGGTTCCTGGCGCCTTCGCTCAGCCACCTGCACGATCCGTTCCTGTTCCGCGACATGCGCGCCGCGGTGGACCGCCTGCGCGCGGCCATCGCAAACCGCGAGAAGATCCTGGTCTACGGCGACTACGACGCCGACGGCACAACCTCCATCGTGGTCTTGAAGAAAGCCATCGAGCTGGCCGGCGGCGCCGCCGAGTTCCACGTGCCGCACCGCATCCGCGATGGCTACGGCATGCGGCGGGAGATCATCGAGCAGGCGGCGGCGGACGGCGTGCGCCTGATCGTGAGCGTCGACACGGGCATCCGCGCCGTGGAGGCCGTGCGCCGGGCGAGCGAACTGGGCATCGACGTCATCGTCACCGATCATCACCTGCCGGAAACGGAGCTGCCGCCCGCGCTGGCGGTGCTGAATCCCAGCCGTCCGGATTGCCCCTATCCGGAGAAGAACCTGTGCGGCGCGGGCGTCACGCTCAAGCTGGTGCAGGCGCTGGTGACCACGCTGGGCTGGCCGGCGGACAAAGTCCAGCGCATGACCGCCTCGTTCCTGAAGCTGGTGGCCATCGGCACGGTGGCCGACGTGGTTCCGCTGACCGGCGAAAACCGCGTGATTGTGAAGAAGGGGTTGGAGGGTTTGCGGCAGGTCAAGAACCCCGGTCTGCGCGCGCTGCTGGAGGTGGCCGGATTCAACAGCGGCGACGCGCCGTCGGCGGGCCAGGTGGCTTTCCGCATCGCCCCGCGCATGAACGCCGCGGGCCGCATGGCCAGCGCCAGCGACGTCGTCGAGCTGTTTCTGACCGAGGACCCCGGCCGCGCCCGCCTGTTGGCGGAGTCGCTGCAATCGCTGAACCAGGAGCGGCAGCAGACCGAGAGCGACATTGTCGCCCTGGTCCTGGCCGAGTGCGAGCGCCAGCCGGTGAGCGACGGCCAGGCGGCGCTGGTCTTCTCCGGCCAGGGCTGGCATCGCGGCGTGGTGGGCATCGTGGCCAGCCGTTTGGTGGAGAAGTTCAACCGCCCCGTGCTGGTGCTGAGCGAGGAGCCGGCCGAGGGGGTGGCGCAGGGATCGGGCCGCAGCGTCGGCTCGTTTCACCTGCTGGCGGCGCTGGAATCGATGGCCGGCCTCCTGGTGCGCTATGGCGGGCACCGGCAGGCGGTGGGGCTGAGCGTCGAACTGGACCGGCTGGAGGAATTGCGCGCCCGGCTGAACGAATATGCCGCCGCCCGCCTGACGCCGGACGATCGGGTCCCTTGCTTCGTACTGGACGGCGAACTCGGCCTAGACGAAGTCGACGACGCCTCGGTGGGCGAGGTGCTCGCGCTGGCGCCGTTCGGCAACGGCAACCCGGCGCCCTTGTTCGTCGTGCGCAACCTCGAGGTGGCGGGCGAGCCGGTGGTCTTGAGGGAGCGCCACCTGCGCCTCAAGCTGCGCCAGAACGGCCGCACGCTGGCGGTGAAGGCCTGGAACTTCGCCGGCCGGCTGGCGGAACTCGCCCCCGGCGCGCGCGTGGACGCCGTGGTGAACTTCGAAGAAGACCTTTACTCGCTCAACCGCGGCTTCGCGGGCTGGGGCGCCATCCTCCGCGACATCCGCCCGCCAATTCGGTGACAGGCTACTCTTTCCCCAATTTCAGGCTCCCGATCTGGCTGAATGACTCCACTTCCCGGGCTTTCCTGGCAACTGCGCCGCGCGACGACGTTCGCTGATCACTCCCGACTGTTCCGGCTGGCTCTGCCCCAGCACTTGGGGTCAGGCGGATTTCCCTGCCTGATCGGAAGATTCGGCTGAGATCAGGAAATGAAATTGGGGAAAGAGTAGCCTGTCACCGTTTTAGGCGGGTTTGGTTTTCGAGGGCTTGGGCGCGCGGGGGCAGAGGCGGTTTGGAGGCCGGGGCGCGGCCCTTCTTGAGATACGCTTCGGCGCGCTCGCCCTGGCCCAGGGCCTGGAGCGTTTGCCCGAAGAGCCAGTTGAGTTCGGGCGAATCGGGTTCGGCCGCCACCAGGCGTTCAAGCAGGCGGCGGGCAGAGAGGTAGTCGCGCGCGTCGAAAAGGGATTGCGCGAGCTGGCGCTCCAGGTCGCGGTCGCCGGGCGTCAGCGTAAGCGCTTCTTCCCAGGACTTGACTGCGGCGGCGTGGCGGCCCAGCAGGCGGTGCGTTTCGGCCAGCCGCTCGTGGAACTCCTCCGAAACCGGCGCCTCGGCCAGGCGGGCAAAGGCCACATTGGCCAGCTCATAGCAGGCCCGCGCCTTCCAGTACGCCGCGCGCGGGCCGCTCAGCTTCCCGGCCGCTTCCACCGCCTGCCAGTAGCGCTGGTTGCGCAGCTCGCACTCGGGGGTCTCTTGGGTGCAGTCCGGTTCGGGGAGTTGCTCCTCGCGCTCCAGTTCGGCGCGGGCCCAGTCGTCGTGGCCCGCCGCACTGTAGAGGCCGGCGAGGGCGGCGTGAGCGCCATAAAGCTTGGGATCCTTGGCCAGCGCCTCGCGATAAAAGGCAGAGGCAACCTCCAGGCGGCCGGCCTCGGCGCGCTCGCGGCCCATAAGCGCCCACCACCACGCGGATTCGGGAGGGACTTCTCCCAAGGCGCGGCGCGCCAGCAGGATGTAGCTGGTGCCCAGCGCCTGCCAGCCGCGCAGGCTGCCTGGCTCCGTCTCCACCACGCGGTAGAAGCGCGTGGCGGCAGCTTCATAGCGGCCGAGGTCGAAAAGGGCCTCCGCCAATTCCAGCGCCGCGGCGTGATGGGCCGGCTCGATCTCGAGCACGCGTTCCAGCGGCTGGAGGGCCTCGGCCGGCCGGCCGAGCTTGTGCTCGGCCACGCCGAGCAGAAACCAGGCCAGCGGCATGCCGGGTTGCAGCTTGGCCACCGCGCGAAACCGGTCCGCGGCCTCGCGCTGTTTGCCCAGCGACTGTTGCGCCAGCCCCAGGTTGAGCAGCAGGCCGGGGTTGCCTGGATCGGCCCGGACCAGTTCCAGGTACAGCGTTTCGGCCTCGGCGAAGCGCTCGTCGAGCATGGCGCGGGCGGCGCGTTCGCTCCGCGCCGCGGCGTCCTCCTCGGGCGCGGCAATCAGAATCAGGGCCAGCCAGCCAAGCGCAATCATGATCGGGCGGAAACTCCTTTCTGTATAATGACCTTTTCCGCGCGGGCCGCGGGCCTCCCGATATGCAACTGACATTTCTTGACTGGGCGGTGGTGGCGCTGTACTTCGCCTTCAACTTGGCCATCGGCTTCTACTACAAGGCGCGCGCGGGCAAAAGCGTCAGCGAGTTCTTCCTCTCCGGGCGCGACGTGCCGTGGTGGCTGGCGGGCACCTCGATGGTGGCCACCACCTTCGCCGCCGACACGCCGCTGGCGGTGACCGGCATGGTGGCGCGCTGGGGCATCGCGGGCAACTGGCTGTGGTGGTGTTTCGTGGCTAGCGGCATGATGACGGTCTTTTTCTACGCGCGGCTGTGGCGCCGCTCGGGCGTGACGACCGACATCGAGTTCTCCGAAATCCGCTACGCGGGCAAGCCGGCCGCCTTCCTGCGCGGCTTTCGCGCCGTGTACCTGGGCATCCCCATTAATTGCATCGTGCTGGGCTGGGTGAACCTGGCCATGGTCAAAATCCTGACCCTCATCCTGGGCGTGAACAAGCTCCAGGCCCTGCTGATCGTGATGGGCCTGATCGCGCTGACCAGTTTCATCTCCACGATTTCCGGGTTATGGGGCGTGCTGGTGACGGACCTGTTCCAGTTCGTGGTCAAGATGGGCATGGTGATCGTGCTGGCGGTGGCGGCGGTGAAGGCCGTGGGCGGCATCGACGCGATGAAGACCAAACTGCACGCCATCGACCGTATGCACGGCGAAGGGTCGGTGCTGAGCTTCGTTCCCGACCTCCACTCGGCCTGGATGCCCCTGATCGCGTTTCTGGTCTACATCTCGCTCAACTGGTGGGCGACGTGGTATCCGGGCGCCGAACCGGGCGGCGGCGGCTTCGTGGCCCAGCGCATGCTCTGCGCCCGCGACGAGCGGCACTCGCTGCTGGCCACGCTGTGGTTCAACATCGCGCACTATGCGCTGCGGCCCTGGCCCTGGATCCTGGTGGGGCTGGCGTCGGTGATTCTCTACCCCGGGCTGGCCGATCCCGAGACCGGTTACATCCTGGTGATGATCGAGCACCTGCCGCCCTCGCTGCGCGGCCTGATGGTGGCCGCCTTCGCCGCCGCCTACATGTCCACCATCGCCACGCAGTTGAACTGGGGCGCCAGCTACCTGGTCAACGACTTCTACCGGCGCTTTTTCAAAACCGGCGCGGACGAACGCCACTATGTGCGCGTCTCGCAGTGGGCCACCGTGTTTCTGACCGTGGCGTCGGCGGTGGTCACCTTTTACATGGACTCGATCACGGGCGCCTGGAAACTGCTGATCGTCACTGGCGCCGGCACTGGCGGCGTGCTGCTGCTGCGCTGGTACTGGTGGCGCATCAACGCCTGGAGCGAGGTCTCGGCCATGATGGCCGCGTTCGTTGCTTCGGTGGCGCTTCAGACCGGCTGGAAGCTGGACAGCGACAAGCCAGTGGATTTCGCCTGGATCATGATCCTCACCGTGGGAATCACCACGGCGGTGTGGCTGCTCACGACGTTTCTGACCAAGCCCGAGCCGGTGGAGACGCTGGTCGCCTTCTACCGGCGCACGCGTCCTTCGGCCGGCTGGGGGCCCGTCGCCCGGCTGGCCCCGGAGATCCAGGCCACGCGGGACGGGCTTTCCAACCTGCTGGCCTGGGTCTGCGGCTGCGCAATGATTTACGGCGCGTTGTTCGGCTTCGGCAAAATCCTGCTGAAGGAATACGCGCCCGGGTTCGCGATGCTGGCCGTGGCGGCGGCGGCCGGCGCGATGATTTACCGCGACCTCTCCCGTCGCGGCTGGGCAACGGTGGTGGAATGATGACAACCCGACTGATCGCAATCGGCTCTCTGGTGGCCGCGGCCGCGCTGGCCGGCCCCAAGGAATTCGGCATCGACGAACTGAACCGCGCCATTGCCGGGCGCCGCCTGAAGCCCGAACTGTTCCGTTTCCGGACCGAGATCACCAGCGACGCTCCGGAAACGTACCGCATCCTGCCCGGACGCATCAGCGGCGGCGACTTGCGCGGCCTCATGTACGGCCTGCTGGACGCGGCGGAGCAGATTCGCGCACACGGCCGCGTGCTGCCGTCCAAGGGGGCGGCCGCCACGCCCATCCGCGGCATCCGCTACTTCCTCCACAACGAGGACCTGGAGCGCGACTGGTACTACTCGAAAGACTACTGGGTGGAGTACCTGCGCATGCTGGCGCGCCACCGCTTCAACCGCTTCAACCTGGTCTTCGCGCATCAAACCAACTACCTGGCGCCGCCATATCCGTTCTGGCTCGCGCTGACCGAGTTCCCCGAGGTACGCGTGCCCGGCCTCGGCGCCGAACAGCGCGCGCGCAACCTCGATATGCTGCGTTTCATCTCCCAGACCGCCGCCGACCACGGCATCGACTTCACGCTGGGCGTCTGGGAGCACAACGTGCAGACCAACCAGAAGCCAACTGCTGTGGGCATCACCGAACAGAACATCGGGCCGTACAGCTACGCGGCGCTGAAAGCGGTGCTGGCCGCCTGCCCGGCCATTCGCAGCGTGCAGATGCGCACTAACTCCGAGTCCGGCATTCCCAACGACCGGCAGACGGAGTTCTACAGCAAGTGGGTCTGGCCGGCCATCCGCGAAGCCGGCCGGCGCGTGACGCTCGACCTGCGCGGCTGGGTCATGCGCCCGGGCCTGATGGAGGCGGCGCTCAACTCCGGCGTGCCGCTGCGGCTGTCCTCCAAGTACTGGGGCGAGTTTCTCGGGCGGCCTTACCCGCCGGCCGAAACCTGGCCCAATTACAGCTACATCAACTTCTTGGAGCGTCCCAACGGAAAGACGCGTCCCTGGGATTTCTACTTCGAACTGTGGGGACTCGGATCGCACCGCCTGCTGCTGTGGGGCGATCCCGAGTATGTGCGCCGCGCGGTTTCGACGTTCGGAATGTCGGGCGCGAGCGGCTTCGAGATCGATCCGCCGCTGGCGCAGAAGGGCTTCGGCAACCGCCCGGGAAAGTGGGGCGTGTTCACCGAAGCGCGGAAAGACCGCGCCTTCTGGAAGTGGGAATTCGAGCGCTACTGGATGTTCTACCAACTGTGGGGCCGATTGAGCTACGACCCCAAAACACCCGAGACCGTTTGGACGGCGGAGCTGCAGCGCCGCTTCGGCGCAGCCTCGCCCGACGTGTACGAAGCGTACCGTGCTTCCAGCCGCGTGCTGAACGAGATTGTGGCCGCGCACCTGGCGGATCCGAACATGTACATCTGGCCGGAGGTGAATCCGGGCGGGCTGATCGACGCTTACCGCGAAGTGCGTCCCAGCGATTTCCGCCTGATTGCGACCATCTCCGAAGCGGTGCGCAATCGCATCGACGGGCTCGCCTCGGCCAAGCAGACGCCCGCTCAGACCGCGGCGCGATTGCAGGAGGCGGCGCTCAAAACCCGGCAGGCCGTCGAGCGCGCCCGCGGGAAGCTGGCCGCCAGCGCCGAGTGGCGCAGCTCGGAACCCGACTTCCTGGTGCTGGCCCACCTGGCCGGCTTCCACAGCCACAAACAGGTGGCCGCCGAACAGCTCGAATACTTCTATCGGACCGGCGACGCCACGGCGCTCGAAACCGCGCGGCGCGAAGCGGCGGCGGCGCTGAGCGTGTGGGAATCGCTCACCAAGGCCACCGACGGCGTGTATCCAGACCAGATGGCCTCCGGCCCCGACGACGCGGGCCATTGGAAAGACCGGCTGCCCTATGTCGCGCACGACCTGAAGACTCTCGAAGAGCGCGCGCGGATTTTCGAACTTTTTGGCCGCTTCGATTACGGCTTCGACTTCGGCGGCCCCGTGCCAGAGCTGCGCCCCATGAACTATCGCAACGATCCATACGTGCTGCGCAACACCGTCGAGCCGCGCTTCCAGCCGGTGGATGCCAAGACGCCCTTCTCCGAGAAGACCGGTTATGGCTGGGCCGGCGAAGGCGAGCGGCAGAGTATGGCGCTCGAGCGGACTCCGTACCTGGAGGTCCGCACTGCGGTGAAGGATCCCAAACGGCTGCCGGCCAACGTGCTGTTTGGGGATTCGATTCGCGGCCGTGGAGCGCAGACCTTCCGCCTGCGCGCCCGCGACGGAGAATACTCGGTGAAGTTTCTCGCGCCCGATGGAAGCGCAACCGAAAAGGTCCTGGCGGTGCGCGACGGCGTGCTGGACGTGGTCTTTCCGGAAGGTGAATGGAACGTCGCCGGGTTGGTGATTACCTCGCGCGCAGCGCATCCGGCGCCCGCGCCGCAGCGCTGGCCGCGGGCGCTTCCGCGCCCGGCGTTCACACACGTGGCGCCCAAGTCGGCCGAGCCCGGCAAACCCCTTGTGCTGGTCTTGTCCGTTGGCCTGGGCAAGGACGCCACCACCGTGCGCCTGCACTACCGGGCGGTGAATCAACTGGCAAAGTTCAAGACCCTGGACGCGCCCGCCACCCGGGCCAGCTTCGTCATTCCGGCCGAA
>JACQZT010000416.1 GCA_016213755.1 Acidobacteriota bacterium
AGTAAATCCTCCCTGCGCCCGTAGCTCAGTTGGATAGAGCGTCTGGCTACGAACCAGAAGGTCGCACGTTCGAGTCGTGCCGGGCGCACCACAGCCACTCCCGAAATTCAGTCCCGCAGCTTTCCCGAAGAGACCTGCCATTGTCCGGTTGGCGGCTGTGGGCGCGCCTGCCGCGCGAGCGGGCGAGACTGAAGTCTCGCGCGGGTTGAAACCCGCCCTCCGGGCGTCGTTGCATTGGAACGCCGGTTGTGATAAGTCTTAACGCCGGGGCTATTATGCAGACCGGAAAATCTCAAACCTTTATGTGCGCCGTTTTCGGCGCCCTCCTCCTTTCGACTTCTTGCAGCAAGGGTCCGGAGCCGCCCAAGCCCGGCTCGCCCGCATTCAACTGGGCTGTGGCCCGGGAATCCTACAAGAAGGGCGATATCGTCAAAACCAACGCCACGCTGGAACAGCTCCTGCGCGGCAAGCACGAATTCACCGCGCGCGCTCTCCCCTGGAAGATCGCGGTGGCGTCGGGAATGACCCGGGGCTACATGGAGATGGCCGATAAGTACGAAACCGGTTCCAAGGCCAGCCGCACCGACTCGGGCAGTTTCCGCAAACAGATGACCGTTTTCCGCACCCAGGCGCGGAGCATTGCCATGCAATCCGCGGAAGCGGTCAACCAATACCTGAGCGTACCCAAGGAAGCCAGCGTCACCCTGGTATTTCCCTTCCCGGAAGGGGATCTCGACGAATCGGCGTCCCTGAAGAAAGTCGTTACCGGCATGCCGCTCCAGCAGGCGGAGACGGAGAAGATCACCCTGGAAATGATCCAGCGCGGGGTGGTCCAGTTTGTCTGCCGCGCGGCCGGCGCGCCCAAGGACCTCGAGAAGGCGCGCGCGCTCTTTTCGAAGGAAGAGACCTCCATTCCGAGCGGGCAGTTCCTGATGGCCGTCGCCCAGACGATGTACGAGATCTCGGATCTGTACACGCCCAAGAAAATGGACGAGCCCGACAAGCAGAAGATCTTCTGCGACCAGGCGCTGAAGGCGCTGGAGGGAGTCCCCGCTTCCAAAGAGAAGAAGGACCTGGACGGCAAGATCCAGGCGGCGCTCAAGAAGATCCGCGGGAACCGCTGATCTCGTATAGAGCGGCCACGTTCTCGGGCGGCACGTCGGCCTGGATATTGTGCCCCGCCGAAAGCACGTAGCCGCCCCCGGAAGCCAGTTCGCCGATGCGCTGCCGCACCTGCGCCCGGACATCGGCCGGAGTTCCGAACGGGAGCAGGCGCTGGTTGTCGATGGCGCCCCAGAAGGCGAGCTCGCGCCCGAACTCGCGCTTGAGCCGCAACGGGTCCATGCCGGCGGCCGTGACCTGCACGGGGTTCAGCGCATCCACGCCGATCTCGATCAGGTCCGGGATGAGAGGCGCGACCGAACCGCAAGTGTGGTACAGCACCGGCTTGCCGAAACGCTTCACCGCGTCGATCATGCGGCGATGGTGGGGTTTGACCAGGGAGCGGTACAAAGCCGGTCTCATCAGCGTGGCCTGCTGGGTGCCGACATCGTCGCCGAACATCACCAGGTCCACCTGATCGGCGGCTTCTTCCAGGGCACGCGTGGTGACGGCGATCCAGAAATCGGCCGCGAGTTCGAGCAGGCCTTCGGCGAACGCCGGGCGCGCCAGCAGATCCTCGAGCCACTCGCCGTAGCCGCGCAGGAACTGGCATTGGTGCACCGGGCCGACGCCGAGTCCGAGAACCACGGCGTAATCCGTACCCTGGTGCAGCGCCCGGGCCCGTTCGCGCAGACCGCGGAAGCGGCCGGGGTCGGCCGGGTCGGGCGCGGAGAACTGGTCCAGCAGGCGCGGCGACGGATCCTCGATGCGGTAGAACGGCCCGTCCGTGTTCAAGTAGTGGCCCTCGTGAGGCCGGGACCAGGTGATGCCCCATTCGTCGGCGAAAGACCCGCCGCCAAGATCGCGATCCGGGCACAGCTCCGGGCCGCCCAGCAGGACCGCGCGCGCGTCCACGTCGAAGCGTTGCAGAATCGCCTCGTCGGGAAGCACGGTGGAGGAGCGCCGGGAAAAGAAAGGCGGTTCTTCGCCGGCGGGCAGGCCCAGGTGTTCGCGCAACCGGCGATGCGCTCCGGCGGTGAGCGTGGTGGCCAGCGTCGCACCGAGGTCTCGCGGAACCCGGTCGGGCGGCTCCCGTCGAAGCGCCGTCAGCACTCGTTCACGGTGGGTCATCGACGAACCAAACTAACATATGGGAGAATTCTCCGTGATGACCATTACGCGACGTGCAGCCATGCAGACCCTCGCCGGCGCCCCCGCGATTCTTCGCGCGGCCCGGCGCGCCGGCGACAAGCCGAACCTGTTGTTCCTGTGGACCGACCAGCAGCGCGCCGACACCATGGCCGCGTACGGCAACCCGCGGTTTCGCGTGCCCGCGATGAACCGGCTGGCGGCGCAATCGGTGGTTTTCGACCGCGCCTACGTTACCCAGCCCGTGTGCACGCCCAGCCGCTCGTCGGTGATGACCGGATTGTGGCCGCACCAGTCCGGCTGCGTCCGCAACAACATCCCCATGCGTGCGGAAACCAGGACCCTGCCGGAACTGGCGGGCGACGCCGCCTGCCGCACCGGCTACATGGGCAAGTGGCACCTGGGCGACGAGATCTTCCCGCAGCACGGTTTCGAGGAATGGCGCGCCATCGAGGACGGGATCTATCGCAAGTTCTATTCGGCCGGCCGCGACCGGAACGCGCGCAGCGCCTACCACCACTTCCTGACGCGCCAGGGATACAAGCCCGGCGCGGAGAACGACTTCAGCCGCAACTTCGCCACCACGCTGCCGGTGGAGCACTCGAAACCCTCGTTCCTGGCCGGGGAAGCGTCCAACTTCATCCTCCGGCACCGGGCCGAGCCGTGGATGCTCTACGTCAACTTCCTCGAGCCGCACACGCCCTTCGGCAGCGCGCTCGACGACCTGCACAGCGAAGAGGAAGCGCCGCTCAAGAACGTTCCCGGAACTCCGCTGGGGCCCGAGCCGGAATGGTACAAACGCCGCCGCGGCAAAGGCCCGGGGCGTAGATTGCAGCGCCAGGCACGCAACTACGCCGGCCTCTGCTCGCTGGTGGACCAGGCCCTTTCGCGCATTCTGTGGACTCTCGAAGCCACCGGCCAGGCCGAAAACACCATCGTCGTCTACACTTCCGATCACGGCGAGATGATGGGCGCGCACGGCCTGATGGCCAAGCAGGTAATGTACGAGGAAGCCGTGCACGTGCCGCTGCTCATGCGCGTGCCCTTCCGTCCGCTCAAGCCGCACCACGTGCCGCAGCCGGTGAGCCACATCGACATCGTGCCGACGCTGCTGGAACTGCTGGGCCGCAAGGAGACCGGGCTGGCCGGCCGGAGCCTGGTCCCGCTGCTGGCCGGCGGAACCCGCCCCGACAACCACGTGTTCCTGGAATGGACCGCGGACGCCAGCGACAGCGGCGAAGGACCCAACGGCCGCGCCGTGGTCTCTCCCGACGGATACAAACTGGTGCTCTACGACACCGACCACTCCCTGCTGTTCGACCACAACAAGGACCCCCAGGAACTCAACAACGCGTACGGCAAGCCGGAATACGCCGCCGTGCAGGCCCGGCTGAGAAAGAAGATCGAGGACTGGCAGAAGCAGGTCAAGGACACGCAGCCTCTGCCGACCCAAAAAAACCCGTCAGCCTGACCTACCCGCTTTTTGCCGGGCTCCCCGCGGCCTCCGCGACGATGCGGCGCAGCGCGCGGACGCTCTGCTCCACGGCGGCGTCCTCGTCGTTTCCGTAGTCCGGGTGCAGGAAGTCGATCTCCACGGCCAGCAGGCCGTCGTAGCCGGTGGCGGCGAGCAGGCGGACCAGTTGGGTGTTGTCGACGATGCCTTCGCCCACCGGGACGGAGGAGAAGAAGTACCACTCGTCGGGCGCGACGCCTTTGCGCACGTTGAGGTCCTTGATGTGCGTGGCGTAAGTGTAGCGCGCCAGCTTGGCCATGCCCTTGAGGGGGTCGTCGAGCAGGCGGACGAAGTTGCCGGTGTCGAAAGTGACGCCCAGCCAGGGCGAGCCAACGTCCTCGATCAGCCGCAGAACCTCGTCCGCGGTGAAGTCGATGTGGTTTTCGAACGCCATCCGGATGCCGCAACCTTCGGCTGCCTTGACCGCCTCGCGCAGCCGGCGCGTCAGGCGCTCGAGTTGCGGTCCGTGCGGCTGGTGGCGGAATTTGCGGCTGCTTCCCACCACGCGCATCACCCGCGCGCCGACGGCCGCGGCGCACTCGAAGTGCGCAATCATCTCCTCGCAGGCTGCATCGCTCGTGCCGCCTTCCAGGCCGTCGCGGTGGCCCCAGGCCCACACGCGCTCCAGGCCGTAGCTGTCCAGGACATCCCGGATGTGGCGCAGGTAGACCGCGTCGCGGTCGATGTAGCACGACTCGAGCGAAACGCCGTCCACGCCCAACTCGTGCGCCCGCCGCAGAAAGTCCTCCAGCGTCATGCGGCGCTCGGCCGGCGCCTGCTGCGGGTACACCTCGCCGAACTGCCGATGGTAACAGTAGCTGTCGATGCCAACCTTCATCGTCACGATGATGAGCTTATCAAAGACCGTTCGGGAGTGATAGTCTGTTGAGGTGCGAAGACTACTGATCCTCATCTTGGTTTGCGCCGCCGCGCTGGCCCAGGCGCCGTCGGTGAAGCAGGGTACTTTTGAAAACCAGCCCGCGGTGGTTCTTTCCAGCGACAAGATCGAACTGACCGTGACCACCCTGGGCGCATCGTTCGCGAAACTCCTGCTGCGCGACGACTCCGGCGCGCTGAACCCGCTGTGGGAGCCGGTCCGCATGGCGCGGGAATCGGGCGCGCAGGCCCAGTTCCGCGGCAGCACGGGGCACTTCATCTGTGTGGACGGCTTCGGTCCCACCTCCGCGGCGGAAAGGGCCGCCGGCCTGCCCGGCCACGGCGAAGCGCACTTGCAGCCGTTCGAAACCCGGCGCTCGGGCGTCGAGGGCCGCGCGGCGGTAGTGGCGCTGGAAGCCACGCTGCCCATCGTGCAGGAGAAGTTCACGCGCACGCTGCGCCTGGTGGAGGGCGAAAACGTGGTCTATGCGGACAGCCGGCTGGAAAACCTGATGGGCTTCGACCGTCCGGTGAACTGGGCCGAACACGCCACAGTGGGCTCGCCGTTTCTCGAATCCGGCGCCATGGTGGTGGACGTTTCCGGCTCCCGCTCGATGACCCGGCCGTACGCCGAGGCGAAACCCGGCGCCTCCCAGCGGCGCCTGGCCTCGGGAAAGGAATTCACCTGGCCCCTGGCTCCGGGGCTGGACGGAAAGCCCGTGGACCTGCGCGAAACGCCCGGCCAGCCGCATTATCTGGACCATGCCACCACGCTCGTCGATCCAAACCTGAAGCACGGCTGGACCACGGCTTTGCACACCGGCAAGCACCTGGTTGTGGGCTACCTGTTCCGGCGCGAAGAGTATCCGTGGGTGCAGTATTGGGGCAACTATCCGCCCACCGGCAGAATGTCGCGCGGTCTGGAGTTCAGCACGCAGCCTTTCGACGTCTCGCGGCGGGAGGTTCTCAGCTCGCCCCCGCTGTTCGGCGCGCCGATGGTTCGCTGGCTGCCCGCGAAATCGGCCATCGAAACGCGCTTCCTGATGTTCTACGCGCGCACGCCCGAAGGCATGCGCAAGATCGACTCGGTGCGCCTGGAGAACGGCAAGCTCATCCTCGAAGACCGCGCGGCGGGCAAGACACTGACGCTCTCCGCCTCTCTCGGCCTGTAGAAAGCCGGGCTTCAACGGGTGAAGCTGTACACGTGCACTTCGTTCGGAGCAAACCAGTCCGAGAAGCCGCCGTCGAACACCTTCGGCCGGCGCGGTTCTTCGTACAGCGTGCGCTCGAATTTCAGCCCCGAGGGCAGGCCGCTGAATTTCACTTCGGCCGTGGGGCCTTCGCGCCTGGCCGCCAGCACGAACACGCGCGCGCCGGCTTCCCGCACCAGACACTCGACATCCGCCGCGCCCGAGGTTTTCAACTCGAACGGGGATGATGGCGCGAGCAAGGCCGGATGGAGGGGCGAGCCGGGCTTGAGTTCATCCAGCACCGGTTTGAGCACCCGCTGGTAGAAGGTCCAGTTCCATCCCAGCGCCCGGTCGCGCTCGTTTAGCCCGGGTTCGGAATTCCCGCCGAAGAACAGCAGGCCTCGGGCGCCCCGAATAATCGACTGGTAAGCCATGTAGCGTTCCTCGGGAAACGTTGGAAAGCGCAGCGTCTTGTCAGGGTTGGTCACCCCGCTCCAGCAGATCTGAAGGACCATCCAGAAGGGCTTGTTCGGACCCGAGATCTCGCGCATCCAGTTCGCGTAATCGCCCACCACGCTGAGGTTCTTGTTCGGCAGGTGCGAATGCGTGCCGGGCGGATAGCCGACCGGGTAAATGTCGATGGCGCCGACATCGTACGCCGGATCGTAACGCTTGAGGTCCGGGAGGGTTCCGCGCGGCGCCTGGGTGATCCAGACCGGGTGCGCCGGATCCAAGGATTTGACCACGTCGTAGAAGCGTTGGACCTTTTCCACCGGCACCTTGCCCCACTCGGGCTCGTCCACGCCCTTCCAGTAACCGAGTCCGGGGTGGCGCCGGTACTTCTCGACGATGCGCCGCAACTCAGCCTCGTTGCCCTCTTCCACGGCGGTGACATCGGGCAGGTAAAACGCACACGACAGCCCCGTTTCGGCCGAGCGTCCGAGCATGTGATCGATGCGCTTCAATGCCTCCGGCAAGGGGGTTCCGTGGGGAGCGCCACAGCGGTGAAACACGGCGCCGAATTGCTTGAGTTCGGCATATCCATCGCGTCCATCCGGGGTCTTGCCGTCCGGAGGAGGGGCGGTGGTGAAGCCAATTGGAAACGAGCGCACTCCTTCGACCACGAAAACGCTGTCGGCGCCGATGCGAACCTCGGCCGCGCAAGCCAGGGCCGCGACCGGCAAAAAGACCAAAACGGAACGGCGACACATGATAGGGTCTATTATGTACCCGGCACGAAATGAAGGCGCCGGTTCGGTGGATTTGGTCCTCAGCCATGGGAAGATTCCTGGTTTTACTGTTGTGTCCGGCCTTGTGGGCCGAGCCGGGCGCGCTGCGTGAGCGGATCAAGAAGACTCTCTTCGTTCCCGACCCGCTGCCCGCGCTCGATGCCCGCAAGCACGGCAAGTTCGAACCTGCGCCGGGCGTGGTGGCCGAGCGGATCAGCTACGGAAGCCAGTTCGGCCTGCGCGTGCCCGCGATTCTGTACCGGCCGAAGAAGGCGCCGGGCAAGATCCCGGCCTTTATCGTGGTCAACGGCCATGGCGGCGACAAGTACAGTTGGTACGCTTACTACGCCGGTGTCGCCTACGCGCGCGGCGGCGCGATGGTGCTGACCTACGATCCTCCGGGCGAGGGCGAGCGCAACATCGGACGCAAGTCCGGCACGCGCCAGCACGACGTCTATGTTCCGCCGCCCGAGATGGCCCGGCGCATGGGCGGCCTCATGATCACCGACATCATGCAGGCGGTTTCGAATCTCGCCCAGCGCCCCGAGGCCGACGCGCGCCGCATCGCCGCCGGCGGCTACTCGATGGGCTCGTTCATCCTGAGCCTGGCGGGCGCGGTGGAGACGCGGCTGAAAGCCTGCGTGCTGGTGGGCGGAGGCAATCTCGACGGGCCCGGCGGCTATTGGGACTCGAGCGCCAAGCGGATGTGCCAGTCCATCCCGTACCAGTCGCTCTCGTTTCTGGGCGACCGCGGGGCGGCGATCTACGACCTGCACGCCTGGCGCGGCCCCACGCTGATCTTCAACGGCACGGCCGATTCGGTGGTCGGGATCCCGGGCATGGGCCAGCCCTTCTTCGAAGACCTGCGCAAGCGGACCATCGCGCTGCACGGCAGCGCGCAAGGCGTCTTCGACTTCGGCTTCGAGCCGGGCGGCAGCCACCGGCCCTACTTCGTCACCCGGCCGGCGGCGGAATGGCTGGAACGGCAGATCGACTTTCCCGCCTGGACGCCGGAGCAAATCAAGAACATGCCGGTGACGCACATCGGCGATTGGGCCAAAGCCAACGCTGTCAGCATGGACCGCCTCTACGCGACCGAGAAGCGCGAGGGCGGAACGCGAGCGCTTGGCACCGGGGTTCCCGCCATCGCCCGCGAGGCGCTCCACGCGCTGCCGCCGGCCGAATGGGAGCGCGACAAGAGCCGCTACGTCCTCGAGTCCTGGATCAGCGAGGCGAAGAAGCGGGTCGCGCCGGAATGACGAAAGTCCGGATCTGCCAGGGGTGAAACTCGAGCTCGCGCCCGGCCGCGCCTTTGGCATTGCCGGCCAGATCCACTTCCGCGACTTCGCGGTCCAAGAACGCCTGGGCCGCCTGTCCGCGATGTTCGTACATCCGCAGATGGACCTGGCCGCCGCGACTGTAGAGCGCCGAAACCAGAGCGCCGTCCGAACGAACTCCCACCGCTCGGAACTCGTGTCCCAGGCTGCCGTCGCCGGGCGCGGTCGCCACGACCGGACAGGGAAAGTTGTACTCCAGCGCGCGCCGGTGCAGGCCGGCTGCCTTCCACGCGCCTTCAAACGGAAACAAAGCGAACTCATAGGCGAACGGCCCGGAGAGCATGCGGGTGCCCCAGATGTAGAACATCGCCCAGGCCAGCGGGAGCGAGTAGCCGCCATCGGCCTCGCGCACCGAACCCATCGTGCCGCGATTGAAGAAGGCCAGCCCGGCGCGGCCATCGGCGACCGCCGCCCAGTAATTGCCCTCGACATAGCGGTTCGGCGTTTCGGCCACCACGAACGGCAGGTCGCGCACACCGACGGCGCCGGAGGCGAGCGCCGGGAAGAGCTTGAAGCGGAGCTTCTCTTCGTGCAGAAAGGCGGAGCGCGAATCGCGCTTGTTTTCGCTCAGCACGCCGATGCGCTGGTTCTCGAACTCGAACGAGGCCCGGAAGTCGAGCCGCGGCGAGTCCGCCCACATGCGCAGCTCCAGCCGGCAGGGGATGCCGGCGATTTCGCCCTCCTCGCGCAAGTCGAGCCAGCGCGCGCCCGGCGGTGGCGTCATCGCGCGCCACTTGCCGGCCGACTCGGCTTCCCGGCCCTCGATCCTGCCGGCGAAGAAACCGCTGCGGCGTTTCGCATCCAGCAGCGCCGCGCCCGTCCGCCGGCTGGCGAGCGCGGCGATGCCGCCCCGCGGGTCCAGCCGAAGGTCCCAGTAGGAGTTTGCGAGGCGCAGCGTCGAGGCATCGAACTCGACTCCGGCGGGCGGCGAGGACGGCTCGACGGGCGCCAGCGAGTAAGCGGCGAATCCCAGCGGCGGGGCGTCCGCCAGCAGCGCGATACGCGCTTCCTGAATGCTCTCGTCGGAGGCGCGCAACGCGGATAGCAGCACCGAGGAAACCGGCTTGCCGTTGCGCCGCACCTCGATCGCCTTGGCCCACCGGCGGGGCAGCGCGAAGGTGGCCTCCACCCACTGGCGCTGTTCCCAGGAGTGCGGATTGAAGACCGTCACCTGCGCGGGCCCGCCGCCGGCCAGGCGCGAGGCGACGTAGCGCAGAGAAGCGTCCGCCACCTTTTCGGACGCCGCCAGCGAGGAGCCCAAGAACTTGCGCGCCTCCGGAAGCAGACCGCAGATCTGGATGTCGTGGTGCTGGCCCACGAGCAGGTTCTTCCACGCCTGGCCGAGTTCGGCTTCCCGGCTGGCGCCGCCGGTCATGAGCTCCGCGGCGGCCATGCGTTCGGCCGTTAGCGCGGCCGTCTCCGCTTTGCGGCTGCGGTTCCAGATTTCGTTGCCGCAATAGCCCCAGGGCATGCGGACAGTGAAATCGCCGGGCGCGGTTTTCATCTCCGCCGACGGCGCGGGGAAGATCTTGGGGAGGTCTTCGAGCAAAACCCAGCGGTACTCGGACTTGCCCTCGGTCAGCCGCACCAGGTCTTCGCGGCGCAGGCCGGAGTCGTCGGCGCGCGTGGCGAGGAGCGGGGAGATGTGCGAGAACTTGCCGCGGAATTCCTCGAGCGACCCCTTGCATTCGGGCCCCGGGCAGCGCGTCAGAATCCAGTTATCCAAGGTGGTGCGCCCGAACTCGGCGCCCTGGCCCTGGTAGGTGGGGATGGCGGCCACGCGCGCGCCGTCCACTCCCACCCACCAGCCGATGGGCAGGTCGAAGGTCGGGTTGTAGCCGTACATCATGAAGTGCGTGCGCATAATGGCGCCGCCGAAGCCGAAGCCGGCCACGATCTGCGGAATCTGGCTGTGCATGGCGTGCTCGCTCATCAGGTAGATGGACGGCGCGCGGCCGAAATGGCGGCGGCCGGTTTCCAGCGCGTAGCCGATCTGGCGGATGTTCGACTCTTCGTTGATGAACTGCGAAAGCGGCTGGCCGTACGTGCAGGTGCCGATGCCGAAGCGGCCCGCGTATTTGTCGAGCAGGCCGCGCACTTCGGCCAGCAGCTTGGGGTCGTGTTCGGCCAGGAAGTCGTAGGTGTAAGCCTCGTTGTCCAGGCCGATTTTGAAGCCCGGGTAGCGGTCGAGCCACGCGACGGCCTCGCGCAGCTTTTCGGCGAAGTGAGGAATGCCCCACAGCACCAGGCCGCCGTGGTCGTAGGTCAGCAGGTACATCGGTTCGGCGCCCGCCGCGGCGCCCGCCGCCAGGGCCGGCAGCGCGCAGGAAAGGAAGTGCCGTCGCTCCATAGGCGTCATTATGATCCGTTTCGCGCCGGATGGTACAATTCTTGGCGCCATGACACGTTCGTTTTTGCTGCTGATTTTGTGCGCCCTTGCCGCGGGCGCGAAAGATCCCGTGTTCCTGATCCACCAGATCGGGAACGACCGCTCCGAGGGAGTGACCGTCTTCGACATGGACCGGGACGGCCGGCTGGATGTGACCAGCGGCGCCTA
>JACQZT010000417.1 GCA_016213755.1 Acidobacteriota bacterium
GAGGAAGTGTCGTCGCGCACATCGTGCCCGGCGAGCCGATTGAGCGCCGCCGCCGCGTCGCGCACCGAGCGCGCCAGCGGCCCCATGTGGTCGAGCGAGAAATCCAGCGGCATGACGCCGTAACGGCTCACCCGCCCGCTGGTGGGCTTCAACCCCACCACGCCGCAATACGAGGCCGGAATGCGGATCGAGCCTCCCGTATCGCTGCCCATGGCCATGAACACCAGGCCCGCCGCCACCGCCGCGCCCGAACCGCCGCTCGATCCGCCCGGCACTCTCTCCAGGTCCCAGGGATTGCGCACGGCCCCGTAATGCGGATTGTTGGACGTGATGCCGTACGCCAGCTCGTGCATGTTGAGCTTGCCCATCAGCACCGCGCCGCCTGCGCGCAGCGATTCCACCACCGCGGCGTCCGTGGCGGGGACATGATCGGCGAACAGTTTCGAGCCGCACGTGGTGCGGATGCCGCGGGTGGAGAAGACGTCTTTGAGCGCGATCGGGATGCCGTGCAGCGGACCGCGGTCCACTCCGCCGCCCAGTTCGCCGTCGGCCTTGCGGGCTTGTTCCAGGGCCAGGTCTTCGGTGGGAGTGAGAAAGGCGTTAAGTTGCGGGTTCAAACGGGCCGTGCGCTGCAAGGACTGCCGCGTCAGCTCGATGGAACTGACCTCGCGCGCGCGCAGGGCGGCCGCGGCCTCCAGGATGGTCATTGCTCCTCCTCCGGGCAGAAGAAGACCACCGCCGGTTCGGCCAGCAGCGGAACGTTTTCCGCCAGCGGCCGGAACGAGCTTTCCAGCCCGTCCAGCGGGGCAACGATTTTCTCTACGTCACCTTCCGGAATGTCGAGCGACAACGCTCGCGCCAGCATTTTCCAGTCGCGCACCATGCAGGCATCATAGCGCGGGACGGACTCCCGGTTCTGACGCAGACAAGTGCACAGAGAACTTATTTACTTGCCTGTAAGACAATCTGGGTGTAAGAGTATTGAAGGGAAGCAATATCCCTAAGTTCAATGGAGGAGGATAGCGAGGTGCCGAACAACACGGAGGAGACGCGCGATCCGGACTTTCAGATGGTACTGAAAGAGCTGCTGGCCGCGTACCGGCCCATCCTGGAGGCCGAACTGGAGAAATCCAAACAACCGGACAAGTTAGTAGAGGAAGAAAACGCCCGCCCGCCGGACTGTAACGACGAACTGGCTTTGGGCAACAAGATCCTGGACAGTTTCTGGAACGAAAAGGTCGCCGACCGGGTTCTGCCGGAGGAAGCCCGCGCGCTGTTGGGGCCGATTGAGCGCTGGCGCTGGTGCTTTCTGCACGCCCGCTGCTGCATTCTTTTTGGCTGGCTGGTGTGCCGGGGCCCGCGAACGTTTCGGGCGTTTGTGTATTACCTGTACCGATACTGGCTGTGCATCCGGCGGGGTCAGGGCCGGGTTTCCGAGCAGGGGGCCCTCACCGCGGAGGAGATGAAGGACTTCCAGACCCTCATCCAGTCCTTCGCGGCCGCTTACCGGCCGTACCTGACCGACCAGTTGGCCACGGTGGAATTCACCCAAGGGCTGGCCGAAGACATCGTCGCCGGCAAGGTCGACTGTTTCGAAGGCCAGGAGGAAGCGGCCGCCATCTTCGAGCGCTTCCTGACGGTGGAAACCGCACCCGCGCTGCTGGGCCGCGAGGCCTTCGCCGCCCACAGCAAGGACCCCTTCTTCTGGTTCTGCCGCTGCTGGTGCCTGTGTTCGATCCGCTTCGGCTGCTGCCTGGCTCGCGCGCGCACGTTCAGGGACGTGGTCCACTGCCTGAGGCTGTACCGCCGCTGCCTCAAGGAGTGTCTTCAACCTCTAACCTGTGAAATCATCCGGCCGGCGGCGAACGCCTGCGCCGACGAGCAGTACTTCGCCGGCCCAGACGTGCTGGGAGTCCAGATCGCAGGCACCGCTACCGGCGCCGGCTGCGACCACTACATCCTGGACTGGAAACCCGCCGGGGCGCCCGACAGCGCCTATTCGACGGCCGGGATCGTGTATGCCGGCCCGGCCGGTCTCACGCAGGGCATTTGCGGCAAAGTCGCGACCACCCTGGGCTATCTGAGCACGGCCGCCACCTCGGTTCCCGACAGCGTCACTCTGCGGCTGTGCGTCTACGGCTCGCCGGCGGTGGCGCCCTGCTGCCGCACCGTGGACTTCCAGATCTTCCGTCAGCGGGTCTGGATCGGCGCCGTGGAGGGCGTGATGGTGGCTTCTCCCGGACCGCTGGGCGGGCTGGCGGGCGCAAACGCGCAGTTGCAGAGCGGCACAGTGGTCCGGTCCTTCGGCTATGCCCTGCAATTGTTCGGACGGGCCTGGGTGGGCAAGTGCGCCGGGCGGGAGGTCAAGCGCTACACGCTGTCCTACCAGTCCGGCTTCGTCACCGACCACAGCATGGGCGTGTGGACCCAATTCTGGCAGGTGGACTACCAGACCGCGCTGCAACGGAAGGAGATCCAGACCGTCGACTTCGCGCTTACCAGTTCTTGGGGCTATCAGCCCATCTGCCTCGGCTCGCCCCCCTGCGCCATGCCCTCTCCGCCGGCCTGCTGCATCCCCAAGGACGTGCTGTGGCCCACGCGCTGGTTCTCGGGGCGTTCGGTTCCCAGCGTCCCGGTCGGACCGCAGTCGTACCCGGTGGATCCGGAAGTTCCGGCCGTGGTGTGGACTTCGCAGCAGTTGCCCCTGGGACCCGGAGGCAATTGCCAGTCCGGCAGGTTCACGCTCCTGCTGGACGTGGAGGATACCGCCGGCAACCACTACTACGACACCCAGCAGATCTGGATCGACAACAAGGAGATCCACGGCAAGATCACGCAGGTGGCGGGTGTGGAAGCCTGCTCCACGCTGTATCTCAGCAAGTTCGCGCCTCCGGGCGCCGGCTGCAAAGATCCCTGGAAAGCCGACCTGCTGGGCATCGCCTTCGACGAATTGATCGAAGAGGGCAACTTCGCCGTTCCCAGCGACAACTACGCCATGGTGGGCGGCGTGGTCCAGGGCGGTTTCCGGCTCTGGATCAAAAAGGACGGGGCGCCCGACCCGGGACACATTCTCCCCATCCCGGGGCCGGTCGTCCCGCCCTTGCCGCCCCCCGATCCGTACCTGGGCTCCACCCGCGTGGGCGACCCGGGCACGCGCTGCGCCAGCGCGTCGCCGGCGCTGGCCGTGATCCCTCCGGAATCGCATAACGTCCTGACCACGCTCGACATGCGGCGGCTGGACGCGGTCTGCAACCCGGCCGAGCCGGACCTGACCCTGAAGCGCGGCGAGTGCTGCGGGTACGTGATTACGCTGCACGTTTTCGATAACTCGATCTGCCCGTGGCTGTCGGGCGGTCACCACGAGATTTACCATCACTTCCCGGTGTGCATCTGTAACGATTTGCCTCCGGTGACCGGATGATCGAAGCGGGATTCTGGATACGTTTTGCGCTGGCCGTCCTCGCCACCTGGCGGGTCACTCACCTGCTGGCCGGCGAGGACGGCCCGGCGGACCTGATCGCGCGCTTCCGCGCCTGGCTGGGCAGCGGGCTGTTCGGGAAACTGATGGACTGTTTCAATTGCCTGAGCCTCTGGGTGGCGGCGCCGCTGGCCTTTTTCGTGTGCCGGAAACCGGTGGATGTGCTTGTGACGTGGCTGGCCCTATCCGGCGCGGCCTGCCTGTTGCAGCGCCTGGGCCAGGATCCGGTTGTATTTCACACCCTGCCCGAAAAACCGCAAGGAGACGAAAACCGTGGGATGCTGTGGAGAGAAACGAGAGACGATGCGGAGCGCTCCGGCGCCGGCCCCAGTCCGTAGCCAGCCGGTTCCCAGCGCATCTCCGGCGCTTGAGCCGCGCGGTCGCGTGGCGTTGCGCTTTCGCGAGCAATCGCGCGTGGTGGTGATGGGTCCGGTCACGGGGCAGCGATACGAGTTTTCGGGCGCGGCGCCGCTGCAGTTCGTGGATGCGCGGGACGCGGCGGTGCTGCTGAACACGGGCTTCTTTACCCGGGACTGAGGGCGCGTCTCTTCTTGGTCTTCGCGCGGCGTCCAACCTCGACCGCGGCGCGGCCCCAGTCCAGCAGCGCGTCGCGGTCCTCGAAGAACTCGGGCGGCGGGGGATAGTACTGCATCACCTCCGGCTGGTTCGGAAACGGCCGGAATGGCGCCAGGCCCAACCGCTCAAAGCGAGGGCGTGTCGCGTCGTCCACCTTCAGGTGCGGAACGCCATCCGCCAGCAGAGCAAAAACCACGCCGTCGCAGTACAGGCAGTGGCCGCCGAACATGCTCCGCGCGGTGATGGTTCCCAACGGCGAGAGCCATTCCAGCAGGAATTCGAGGTACTCGTTCTTCTTGGGCATGGGATCTGTCGATATCATTTCACAGGTGCGGGAGACGTTTGGCGGGAAACCCGCGGGGCGTTCGCGGCATCCGATAATGAGGAGAGGTGTGGATGCCCATGCGAACCCTGTTTCTCATCCTGACGCTGGCCGCGGCCGGGTTCGGCCAGAGCGGCGCCGCGGACTTGTCCGAGGCGCGGACCGGCGAAATCATCGCCAAGTTCGCCGCCAAGGAAGCCGAGTTCGCCCGCGCCCGGGAGAACTACACGTACCGGCAGACCGTGCGCGTCCAGGAGGTGGACGAGGGCGGCGTGGCGCGCGGCCGGCACGAAATGGTCTCCGACATCATTTTTTCGACCGACGGAAAGCGCACCGAGCGTGTGGTCCGGGCGCCGGTTTCCACGCTGCGCAACATTCTGCTGACGCCCGAGGACGAGCAGGACCTGCGCAACGTGCAGCCGTTCGTGCTCACCACCAGCGAGATCCCGAAGTACTTCATCCGTTACCTGGGCAAAGAGACGCTGGACGAAATCCCCTGCTTCTCCTTCGCCGTCAAGCCCAAGAAGATGGAAGCGGGCCAGCGCTACTTCCAGGGCATCATCTGGGTGGACGACCGCGACCTGCAAATCGTCAAGAGCTACGGCCGCGGCGTGGGCCTGCTCAAGAAGAACTCCGATAACCAGTTCCCGAAGTTCGAGACTTATCGCGAGCAGATCGACGGCAAGTACTGGTTCCCCACCTACACCACGGCCGACGACACGCTCTACTTCCAGGCCGGTCCGCAGCGCATTCGCATGATGGTGCGCTACGAAGACTACAAGCAGTTCAAGAGCGACGTGCAGATCAAGTACGGCGACACGGTGGAGCCGCCGCCGGCGAAGAAACCGTGAAGCGCGAAAAGCCCCGGATTTCGCCGTTCAACGCCTGAAATCGGCCGTCCGAGGGCGATCCCTGGGTCTTTTGGCGCGCCCGTGACAGAATGTAGGGCAACACTGCCCGATGCCTGAAAAAGTCACCCGTTTTCGCCGCAACAGGAAGGCGTTGTCGCGCGGACTGCGCGAGCTTCGGATGATCGCCAAGGGGTTGCTTTCCACCCGGCACCCGGTGCTGGCGCACATCGTCCCCATCCGGCGCTGCAACCTGAGTTGCGCCTACTGCAACGAATACGACAGCCACTCCAAGCCCGTGCCCACCAGCGTCATGCTGCGGCGCATCGACCTTTTGGCGCGGCTGGGAACGACGGTGACGACCGTGAGCGGCGGCGAACCGCTGCTGCATCCGGACCTGGACGAGATCATCGCGCGCGGGCGCGAACACGGCATGATCGCCGGCCTGATTTCCAACGGCTACCTGCTCACGCCCGAGCGCATCCACCGCCTGAACCGGGCCGGGCTGGACCACTTGCAGATCTCGATCGACAACCTCCTGCCGGACGAAGTGTCGAAAAAGAGCCTGAAGGTGCTGGACCGGAAGCTGCAACTGCTGGCAGATTACGCCGAGTTCCACGTCAACATCAACTCGGTGGTGGGCGGCGGCGTGCGCAATCCCGAGGACGCCCTGGAGGTGGGCCGGCGCGCGCTGGAGCTGGGGTTCACGTCCACGGTGGGCATCATCCACGACGGCACGGGCCGGTTGAAGCCGCTCGGCGAGCGCGAGCGCCGCGTGTACCGGGCGATGCGCGCCGCGGAGAAATCGAGCTATTCCCGGTTCAACCAGTTCCAGGATTCCATCGCCGACGGCCGGCCCAATCAGTGGCGCTGCCGGGCCGGCGCCCGCTACCTGTACGTGTGCGAGGACGGGCTGGTCCACTATTGCTCGCAGCAGCGCGGCTATCCGGCCAAGGCACTGGCCGAGTACTCGAACGAGGATCTGCGGCGCGAATACCGGACCGAGAAGAGCTGCGCGCCGCACTGCACGGTTTCCTGCGTCCACCAAGTGTCCTATATGGACGCCTGGCGCGACCCGCAGAGCGTTCGCACGGCGCCGACGCCGCTGGTGCATATCGAAACGGCGCAATGAGGGCCGCCGCGCGATACAATGGAGGTTTCGTCTATGCGTAAGGTTCCCCTGGTCGAGTCCCTGCGGATCATCGGGCGCGGAACGGCGAACTGGTTCGCCGAGCGTCCGCTGGTGGTTTCTTTTGAGGTCACCGACGCCTGCACGTGTTACTGCAAGCACTGCGACCACGGCGGACCGCGCGACGAATCCCGCAACCTCAAGCCGGCCGGCTACCGCCAGTACGTGCAGGCCCTGAACCCGTGCGTGGTGCAGGTCTCGGGCGGCGAGCCGCTGATGCGCCCGGACCTGGTCGAGATCGTCCGCAACATCCGGCAGGATTCCGGCTTGCCGTACACCATCCTGGTCTCCAACTGGTCCGAAATGACCGAGGCGCGATACCTGGAACTGATGGAGGCCGGGATCGGCCAGTTTTCCGTGAGCCTGGACTTTCCGGACGACCGGCACGACGTTTTCCGCGGCTATCCCGGCCTGTACGACCACATCAGCCACATCATTCCCAAGCTGGCCAAGCTGGGCCACGACAACATCGTCCTGAACAGTTGCATCACCTCCGAAAACGTGGGCGAGATCAACGCCATGGGCGACAAGGCGCGCGAGTGGGGCGTGAACATGTGCTACAGCGCCTACTCGGCGCGCCGCACCGGCTGCCGCGACTACTTCCTGAACACTCCGGAGCAGCTTGCGACGCTGAACCGCGAGCTCGACCGCGTCGAGTCGCGCCGCGACGCCAGCAACTGGATCGTCAACGCCACCAGCACGCTGAACCACACCCGCGAGTACTTCGCCAACCGCGGCATGCCCGGCTGCAAGGCCGGCATGCGCTTCCTGGTAGTGACCGCCGACGGCATGCTCCAGCCCTGCTCGATGCAGTTCAAGCGCTATCCGCTGGAGGAGCGCGAGCGCATGATCGCCGAGTTCACGCGCTCCAACGAGTGCGACGAGTGCTACGTCTCGATCCGCTCCTACCTGGACAAATCGCTGCCGCGGTTGTTCAAAGAGTACGTGCCCGAGTTCCTCTCCCTCAAATCCTGAAAGCCCGGTTCTTACACTGCCAGAAAGCGGACGCAGACGGGGGATCCGATCTCGAAGGTCTGGCCGGCGGGCTTGAGGCTGCCGGTGGCCTTGTCGATCTGGAACACAACCAGGGAGTTGGAGTTCTGGTGAGCCACCACGAGGAAGCCGCCGGTCGGATCGATGCAGAAGTTGCGCGGCACTTTGCCCTGTGTGGGGGTGTGACCCATGGGCGTCATCATTCCCGTCTTGGAATCCACGGAGAACACGGCCAGGCTGTCGTGGCCGCGGTTGGAACCGTACAGGAAACGCCCCGAGGGATGCACCACCACTTCGGCGCAGCTCGAGTCGCCTTTGTAGTCGGTCGGAAGCGTGGAAACCGTTTCGATCTCTCGCAGCCGCCCCGGGTTCCAGGCGAAGGAGGTCACCGTGGATGCCATCTCGTTGATCGCGAACGCCAGCTTGCCATTGGGATGGAACGCGAAATGGCGCGGCCCCGAACCGGGTTTCACGGTGGCGAAGGGTGGGTCGCCGGCCGTGAGAATCCCCTTGGCCGGGAACGCCTTGTAGACGAAGATCTTGTCCAGACCCAGATCGCACACGATGGCGAAGCGGTTGTCGGGCGAGAAATTCACCGAATGCGCGTGCGGACCGGCCTGCCGCTTGGGATTGGCGCTGGAACCGGCGTGCTGGAAGAAAGACGCCGCCTCGCCCAGTTTGCCGCCGGCATCCAGCGGGAACGAGGCCACGCTGCCCGTGCCGTAGTTGACCGCCACCAGCATGCGCCCGGTCTTGTCGGCGTTCAGATGGCACGGCCCGCCGCCGCGCGACGACTGGCGGTTCAGAAAGGTGAGCATGCCGCTGGACTTGTCGATGGAGAACGCGCTCACCGCCCCTTCCTTCCCGCCGCTGCCCATCTCGCTCACCGAGTACAGGAACTTGCCCGACGGGTGCAGGGCCAGGAAAGACGGGTTGGGCGTCTCGGCCGCCAGGCCCAGAGGCGTCATCTTGCCGGAGCCCGAGTCAAAGCGAAAGACCGAGATGCCCTTGCTCGTGCCGCGCGTGTAGCAGCCGATGTAAACCAGGTACTCGCCCTTGGAGGCGACCGCAGCCGTCAGGGGAGCCAGCGAAAGAGGGACCATAGCGAATTCGCGCCGCGAAATGTTCATGCGTTCATCAAACCGCAATCCGCGCCGCGGCCCAAGCACGCGATCAGCGGTCCACCGCGATGGCATACCAGACGGTAGCCGGCCGTCCCACGGGAATCTCCCAGCCGGCGGCCGATTTCTTCGCGCTTCGGAGGGCGCCCAGCGGCCGGCCGCCGCCATCCAACGGCTGCGCCGAGACCTTCACCGCCCCTTTCAAACCGGTCAAAACGATAGCGCCGGTCACCGGTTCGATCACGGTCGGTTCCGTGCCCCAGTCCAAGAGGGTTTTACGTTTCTCGTCCCATTGCATGCCGGTGTTGGCCACCCGCGCGCCGGTAGTGAGCAGCAGGCGCGACGCTTCGGCCACCGGCTTGCCGTCCAGCGAGCCAAGGGTGATCGCGCAGAACTCGTTGTCCACGGCCGCCGACAGGTTGGCGGTCTTTTCCCGCCGCGCCTTCCCGAAGCCGATCAGGGCCTGCGAGCGCGGCGTGTCGACCCTCACCAGCCCGGACTGTTCGCCGTGCTGCCAGGCCAGCTCGCCGGTATCGGAGACGATCGGGCTGGGCTGGCCGCCGGTCACGCGCGGCAACTCCGCCCGCTCGAACGATTCGATGCGCGTGGCGCTGCGCAAGGGAACCCAGGGCGGGAACCCCGGCGTGAAGAACGGCCGCTCGCGCCGGTCCATGCGGATGCTTTCGCGCACCTCGTCCATCGAATAGGAGCGCTTCACGGTCCGTACCGCGGCTCGCACGTCGGCGCGCAGGAACACGAGCGCGCCGGCGGCAATCTGCGCCATCTTCACCGGATCCGGGCGGATCTCGAAATAGCGCGGCTGCACGGGCCGCCATTCGGCCGGCGTCTTGTGCTCGAAGGTGTACCAGAACAGGCCGTCCCAATCTTGCAGCGCGGCATAAGCGGCCAGGATGGGGATTCCCTCGGCGGCGTACTCGGCCGGAAAGGGATGATTTACTTCCGAGACGGTGTATGGTTTGCCCGCCACGGCCGAGCGCGACAACTGCACCACAGTCGAATTCAGCGGGTCGTTCACCATGGGCGAGTTGCCGATCTCGAAGCCGGTCTGGCGGCCCGTGGCGGGATCGGTGAAGTAGCGCGGATGCTGCCAGTAAACGTGGCCGTCAACGATGTCCAGTTGCGAAGCGGAGGCCAGCAGGGGATAGCCCGAGGCGCCGTGGTTGTGGTCGCTGGTCCCGGCAATCGGCGCTTTCACGCCCAACTCCCGCTTGAGGAAGTCGCCCATCTGGCGGAAGTAGCGCCGCTCCAGGTCCATGTAGAACGCGGCTTCGCGGTGGAACCGCTCGCGCGGGGCGGCGGCGAACTCTTTGGGCGCGAGGCGCGCCACGTCTTCCTTCTTCAGCCAGGCGTGGAACAAACGCGTCAGGTCGCGCTCGTAGCTGGCGGGGATGTCGGTCCAGGTGCCGGGGTTCGGCCGCCGGGCCTGGCCCAGCAAGCGGCCCGAAAACCAGGACTCGACGAGGGAGTTCTCGTTCACCAGTTCGACGATCGCCACCGCCGGCTCGTGACGGTACTCGGCGCCGGTATACGGGTTGCGGTGCGTGAGCAGGGCACGCGCACATTCGCGCTGCAACTCGAGCAGGCGCGGATCGAAATAGGTGAGGGCCTTGGCGAAGCCGAGCAATTCGTGGTCCTTCACGCCGTCGCCGGCCTTGTAAGTACGGCCCACGTTCAGATTGATGTTGGTGTAGATGCCGCGCTTCTTGAGCTCGGCGACGAAGAAGTCGAAGCGGTCCAGGTGCGCGGCGTCGAAGGCGCGCGTGTCGTCGCGAGTCGCGTCGAGCAGGCCGTTGGGCGCGGTTCGGTCGAGGAAGTGGAAGCGGACGCAGTTGATGCCGAAGCGCGCCAGGTGCGCCGCCACGCGCGGCGCGTCCTCTTTGGCCGGCGTGGTCGCGGCGGCGGTGAAGTTGACGCCCCAGATGCGAAAGCGCCGGCCGCCGGGCCAAACCAGATGGCCGCCGCGCGAGGCGAGAAAACCGTGCCGGCCGGCCGGGGCGTCGAGCAGGAAAGACACATCCGCCGGCGACGCCTCGCCCGCGCGCCAGTCCATGGGGAACGGCTCGAGCCCGGCCGCACAAGCGGAGAGGGAAAGTAGAGTGAACAGCGCCGGGAATTTCATGGCTTGCGATCCAGGTAATGGAGCACCGCGGCGGTCATGGCTTGGACGCCCACCGCCAGGCTGCTCTCGTCGGCGTCGTAGGCGGGCGTGTGCAGCGCGCTGGTAATCCCCTTAGCGGCGTTACCCACCCCCAGCCAGAACATCGCGCCCGGAATCGCGCGCTGGAAGTAGGCGAAGTCCTCGGCGCCCATCACCGGCGGCACGAGAACCACGTTCGCATCGCCCAGAATGGCGCGCCAGGCGGGCAGCGCCGCCTCGACCAGCGCGGTGTTATTGCGCGTGACCGGGTTCGAGCGCGGCGACCAGCGCACCTCGGCCGAGGCGCCGGGCGAGGCGGCCACGCCGCCGGCGATCTCCTTCACCAGCGCGATCGCGCGCTCGCGCACGGCCTCGCTGTGGGTGCGCAGCGTGCCCTCCATGCGGACTTCGTCGGCGATGATGTTGGACCGGTTCCCGCCTTGAATCGAGCCAATGGTGAGCACCACGGGCTCCACCGGGTCGATGCGCCGGCTGGCAATCGTCTGCAACGCGCCGACGATCTCGGCCGCCGCCACGATGGGATCGATCCCCTGGTGCGGCCAGGCGGCGTGCACCCGCTTGCCCGCGACGCGGATCGAGAAGGTGTCGGAGGAGGCCAGCATGGCGCCGGAAACGTAGCCGATCTTGCCCGCCGCGAGATCCGGCGCGGTGTGCAGCGCGAACATCGCGGACACACGCGGATTGTCGAGCGCGCCCTCGCGGATCATGCGCTCGGCGCCGGAGTCCTCGCCTTCCGGCGGGCCCTCTTCGGCGGGCTGGAAAATGAATTTCACGCTGCCGGCGAGTTCCGCGCGCATCCGGCTCAGGAGTTCGGCCACGCCGAGCGCGACGGTCATGTGAACATCGTGCCCGCAGGCGTGCTTGACGCCTTTGTTCAGCGATTTATACGGAACGTCCAGGGTTTCTTCTATCGGCAGCGCATCCATGTCCGCGCGAATCGCCACCACCGGACCCGGCTTGGCGCCTTTGAGCAGCGCCACCACGCCGTGCCGGCTGACTCCCGTGCGGACCGTGTCGAAGCCCAGTTCGCCGAGCCGCTTGGCGATGACGCGCGCGGTGCGCTCCTCGCGGTTAGACAGTTCCGGATGCATGTGGAAGTCGCGCCGCGTGGCAATGAGGCTCGATTCCATCGCGGCCACGGCTCTTGCGATGCGGTCCTCCCGCTCCCCGGCGAAAGTGCAGACACCGGTCATCGCCATCACCGGCCAAACAGCCCAAGCGAAAGATCTCATACTTACGCAACAGCTTAACAGACCGGCGCGAACGCCGCGCAAAATGCGCCGCGTTTACGATATCATCGAACTTGGATTTGTCACCCGTCAAACCGCATCACGACCCCTCTGAGAAGAGACTCCGGCAAAAGGTGCTGCAACTCTCCGCGGAGAACGAGCACTTGCGCGAGGCTCTGCTGCGCGCCGAGGTCTCCCGCCTGGAAACTCTGGAGGGCTTGGAGTCCTTCAGCTCGCGCTTCAACCTGCTGCTCGCCACCTACCGCGGCCAGCGAGCCTGGAGAGTGATGCTGCTGCTGCGAAAGTGGTATGTGGTGGTGATGCGAGGAAACAAGTCCCCGCTCTTCCGGGCCTTGGTGTTAACCCCGGCCGTGTGGGTGGCCCGCGCCATCGGGTTTGTGGCGGCCAAGGTTGCGGGCGGCCTGAGGACTCTGCCCATCCCGCACGGCCGGCCGCTGGATTTGTTCGAGCTGGAGTTTCCGGCCCTGAGCAGTTACTTAACGCAGAGCTGCCGCCTGCCTTACACCGGCCAGGAACTTACTCCGCAGACGGTCAACGCCGTGCGTATCCGGCGCAACCTGGGCGAGGTCCCCGCGCCGGAGAAGTACGACATCGTCGTCCTGCCCATTTTCCACTTCGATTTCCGGTTTCAGCGGCCGCAGCAGGTGGCCTCTCACTTCGCCCGGGACGGCCATCGCGTGTTCTGGATTTGCCCGTCGATGCACCTCCCGCCCGATTCGCCGACGCCCTACCGGCTCACGCAGCGCGCCGAAAACCTCTGGGAAGTTACGCTGCGCGGGGAGCATTTCAACTACTACCAGGAGGTTCTGCCGGCCCGCCAGTTGCCGGCCTTGCTGGAGTCGGTTTCCCGTCTGTACGACGAGTGCGGCATCGCCGAAAACTGCGTGCTGGTGGAATGGTCCGCGTGGCGGCCCCTGGCCCTGGCCCTGCGCGAGGGATTCGGCGCCCGGATCCTGTACGACTGCATGGACAACTGGGACACGTTCTCGGAGGTCGGAGAGCCGAACATTCTGGAGGAACGGCGCCTGGTGGAGGATTGCGACGCCCTGGTGGTCACCGCCAGTGCGCTGGTGCGGAAGTTTTCCTCCGCCGGACGGCGTCCGGCGCTCATTCGCAACGCCGCCGACTTCGCGTTCTTCCGAGAGGAACCCGAAGTGCATGTGCCCCTCGAATTGAGCGGCCCCGTGATCGGCTACTTCGGCGCCATAGCCGACTGGACCGATCTGGAGATCGTGCTGCACGCGGCCCGCGGCCGGCCCCAATATACATTCGTGCTGGTCGGCCAGAACCACGATCAAGATCTCTCGAGACTCGCCGCACAGCCCAATGTCCGAATTCTCGGGCAGCGGCCGTACCAGGAGATGCCCTCCTACCTGCGCCAGTTCGACGTGTGCCTGATTCCGTTCCGGCTGAACCACATTACGAACGCCACGGACCCGGTGAAAGTGTACGAATACTTCAGTCTCGGCAAACCGGTGGTGGCCACCGCGATGGCGGAACTGGAGGCCTTAGGCGATTTGCTCTACCTGGCTCGCGGCCGGGACGAGTTTCTGGAGCGGCTCGACGCGGCGGTTTACGAAGATAGCCCGGATCTGCGCGCGAAGAGAGTGGAATTCGCCGCCGCCAACACCTGGCCCATGCGCGTTCAAGCCATGGACAGCGAGATCCGCAAGTGTTTTCCCCTGGTATCCATTCTCATCGTCACGCACCAAAGCCGCGAGTACGTTCGGCCCTGCCTGGATTCCGTTTTGCTCAATACCGCCTGGCCGAACTATGAAGTCATTCTGGTCGATAACGCTTCCACGGATGGGACCGCCGAGATCTTGCGGTCTTACGCCGGCGCTCATCCGCGGATTCGCTTCTTTCCGCTGGATCATAACTCCGGCTTTGCCGGCGGGAACAACTTCGCCGCCCGGCAGGCGCTGGGGGAGGATTTGATTTTCCTCAACGCCGACACCATCGTCACTTCCGGCTGGGTGGAGAGACTGAGGCGCCCCGCGCGGCGCGATCCGGCCGTGGGCATGGTTGTGGCGGTGACCAACTTCGCGGGCAACGAGGCCAAGATCAACGCCGACTATCGCAACGCCGAAGAAATGCAGGCCTTCGCGACGGCGCGAGCCCGCGAATGCGCGGGCGCCACCCTGGAGGTGCGCGTGGCACCGCTGTTCTGCGCCCTGATTCCGCGGCCGGTGTGGAGAGAACTTGGCGAACTGGACCAGCTTTACACGGTGGGCATGTTCGAGGATGACGACTATTCCCTGCGCGCCCGGCGCGCCGGCTACCGGCTGGTCACGGCGGAAGACTGTTTTGTGCACCACTTCGGGCAGGGATCCTTCGCCAAGCTCGATCCGGAACGCTTCGAACGCATTTTTGCGCGGAACCGCGAGCGCTTCGAGAAGCGCTGGGGCGAACCGTGGCAGCCGCACCAATACCGGCCCGGCATCCGGCCGGCGCACGACGAAACCCGGTACACACCGGAGCAGTTCTGCCGGCCGGCCAGTCCGGCTCCGGAGCGCGCCTCCGAGGCCGCCGTGGCTCAGTAGCCCTGCCGCTTGTCCACCACGTTGTCCAACGCCTCACCGCGCGTGAAGCGGTGGAAGTTGCCGATGAAACATTGCATCGCCATTTCCAGCCAGCCGGGTGTGTGATCGGCGCAGTGCGCCGACAGCAGCACGTTTTCGAGTGAGTAGAACGGATGCCCGGCGGGAAGCGGTTCGGTGTTGAACACATCCAGCGCCGCGCCGCGGATCCGGCCGGCCCGCAGGGCCTCCACCAGCGCCGCTTCATCCACCACCGGGCCGCGGCCGACATTGATGAGCACCGCGCCCGGCTTCATCGCGGCGATCTCGGCGGCCCCCACCAGGCCGCGCGTCTGGGGCGTCAGGGCGCTGGAGACGGCCAAGTAGTCGCATTGCGCGATCATCTCCACGCGCTGGTCAGGGCGAAAGGCGGCGTCCACCAGCGGGTCCGCCCCGCACAACTCCGGCCGCCGGCGCAGCGCCAGCACGCGCATGCCAAAGGCGCGCGCCAGCTCCGCCACCGCGCGGCCGATCTCGCCGTACCCGGCAATCCCCATGGTCTTGCCGTGCAGTTCCTCGACATCGAACGAATCCCACACGCCCGCCTGCTGGCTGCGCGTCATTCGCCGCAGGTCTTTGGCGAAGTGCAGCGCCGCGGCCAGCGCGAACTCGGCCAAGGAACGGCGAAACACGCCGCGCGCGTTGGTCAGCGGGATGGGGCTTTCCACCAGTTCGGGAAACAGGAAGCCCTCCACGCCCGCCGCCAGCGAGTGGATCCAGCGCAGACGCCCGGCGCGGGGCCACAACTGGCGAACCAGGCCGGCCGTATTCAGTCCCGCGAAGACGACATCCGCCTCTCCGATACCGGATTCGAAGAACTCCGCCTCTCGTCCCACGATGATGCGAACCCCATCGGGCAACTGCGCGAGCAGCTTCAGATAAGGCGCCAGCGGGTCGTCGATCGCCAACAAAGTCAATTCAGGCATGAATGATGCAATTCTCTCATAGCCGTTTGGGCTTGCGCGAGATCGCATGCCTGGGGGACACTGAGAGTGTGCCCGATTCCTGCACCTGCGGCGCAAAACTGCCGCCGGATGCCCGCTTTTGCCATAAGTGCGCCAAGCCGCAGTTTGACGAGCCGGTCGAAGAGACGCCCGAGCCCGTAGCGCCGCCCACAGCGGCGTTCGCGGCTCAGGCTCCGGCGATCGGTGAGATCAATTTTCGCAACTCGGTCGCGGTGCGCGTCGCGTTCCTGGCCGCCGGGATTTCCTCGCTGCTGATCTCCCTGCCGATGCCGATGTACGTCGCCGCGATGTGGATGTTCCTGTGGCTGTTCTCGGCCGGATTCGTCGCGGTGTTTCTGTACCGCCGCCGCACGGGCGATCCGGTGGGGTTGCGCGGCGGCGCGCGGCTGGGCTGGATCACGGGGATTTTCTGCTTCGCGATCGCGACGGTGTTTTTCACCATCAGCGTGATCACCATCTCCCGCCAGGGCGGCTTGGGCGAGTTCTATCGCCAGCAACTATCCATCAAAGGCCCGCCCGACGAGAATGTGCGCCAGTTCTTCGAGATTCTCGAGCACCCCACCGGGCTGGCCACGGTGCTGCTGCTGTCGGTTTTCTTCCTGTTTATCCTCTTCACGCTGCTGCCGACGCTGGGCGGCATGCTGGGCTCGAAGGTGCTCGACCGGGAGTGATTTCAGACTCCGCTGAACGCCGAAAAGCCGCCGTCCACGGGCACCACGACGCCGGTGACGAACTCCGCCAGGGGCGAGAGCAGCCAGAAGACCGCGCCCAGAAGATCCTCCGGCTTGCCGAAACGCCGCATCGGCGTATGGTCCAGGATCGACTTGCCGCGCGCGGTTAGCTCGCCGGTCTTCTCGTCGGTCAGCAGGTAGCGGTTTTGCTGGGTCAGGAAGAAGCCCGGCGCCACGGCGTTCACGCGGATGGCCGCCGAGTATTCCTGCGCCATGTGCACCGCCAGCCATTTTGTGAAGTTGGTCACTCCGGCTTTGGCCGCCGAGTAGGCCAGCACGCGGGTCAGGGGGCGCTCGGCGCTCATCGAAGAGATGTTGACGATGACGCCCTGGCCGCGGCGGGCCATCTCGCGCCCGAACACCTGGCACGGCAGCACGGTGCCGGCGATATTGAGGTCCAGCACCCAGCGCAGGGCGTCCGCCGGCAGGTCGAAGAAGGACCGCTCCGGGTTAGTGGTGGCCACCGGGTTGTTGCCGCCGGCGGCATTGACCAGCCCGTCCACCTGCCCGAACTCCTTCAGGATGGTTTCGGCGGCCGTGTGCAGGCTTTCCGGATCGAGGACATCCGCGTACACCGCCAGCGCCCGTCCCGCGCAGGAGTTGGCGTATTCCAGCAGGCGTTCCGCGGGGTCCAGGTTGCGATCCAGGAAAACCACGTTGGCGTCCAGCCCGGCCAGCGCGCAGGCGATCTCGCCGCCCAGCACACCGGTGCCCCCCGTGATCACCATCGTCTTGCCCCGAAAACCGTATAACTTAGTAACTTCCTTAAGATCCATGCTCACCCCTCTGCCAACGGTAGGCCGCTTGCGAGTTTTTCCAGAAGTAGCGTTCGGCTGCTTCGGGGCCTTTGGCCGTGAAGTAAGCCAGCACCACCTTCTGCACGTCGGCATAGGAGCCGACTTTCTCGCAAACCGGCCAGTTGCTGCCGTAAATCACGCGATCCGGCCCGAACAGGGACCACACACCGTCGAGCGCTTCCCGATAGAACTCAACGCCGGTCGGTGTGCGCCCATCCACGCGGCGCAACACGCCGGAGACTTTCGCGTACACGTTGGGGCGTTTCCCCAAATCGGCCGGCAACCCATCCATCGGCAGGTGGTCGATCACGATGCGCAATTCGGGAAACCGATCCGCGAAACGGACCAGATCCGGAAACATCGCCGCGGGACCGAGCACATCCGCCTGAAGGTTCGCGCCGGCCAGCCGTTCGAAGTCCGCCGCGAAGGCCGCATCGGCGAGAGCCTTGGCCACCGCCGCGGCGCCCACGCGGATGCCCAGAAACAACCGGTTCTTGCGGAAACGATCCAGGTTCGACCTAAACTCCGGCCGTCCCGGTTCCAGGTGACCCACCAGGCCGACCAGAAACGGATCGTCCGCGGCCAGGTCCAGCACCCACTGGTTGTCCTCCAGCCAGGGGCTGGCCTCGACCACCACCGTGCCCGTGACGCCCAGCGGTTGCGCAATCGCCTTGTAGTGTTTGGGCAGCACGGTGCGGTACAGCAGCGGATCGTTCTTCCCCGGCCACGGCACGCCCCGCGGGCGCGCGGGGTCGTAGAAATGGGTGTGCGTGTCGATGATGCGCCCGGAAAACGCCGCCGCCGCGCTGAGAAGGAACTGCCGCCGGTTCATGGGATGCTTCTCGCGATGCGCAGGCCGTTCCAGCGCAGACGCCGCGCGGGACGCTCGGCGTGCCGCGCGCTCACGTCCACCCACAGCGGCGAGTCCGCCTCGCCTCCGCCGCGCAGGATGCGCATTCCGGGGGCCGCTGCATCCTCGCGGCCGTCCGAGGCATCGTAGGGATACGCCCGGTCCAGGCTCGAACACCATTCCCACACGCCGCCCAGCATGGCCGACAGCCCGAGCTTGCCGGCCGAGCGGGCCGCGCATTCCCATTCCGCCTCGGCCGGCAGCCGGAAGCCGCCGCCGGGGACGCGATCGTTCAGCTTGCTCACAAACGCCTGGGCATCTTCCCACGAAACCTGTTCGGCCGGCCCGCGATCCGCTTCGGAGAACGTCTCCCCCCGCAGAGCCTTCCATTGCGCCTGCGTCACTTCGAACTTGCCGAGATAGAACGGAGCGACCTTCACCGTGTGCACCGGTTTCGTGCGCGGGAAACGCTCGGATCCAATCTCCGCTTCTCCGCCCGGCACCAGCACCAGGTCGAAGGCGACGCCCGCAACCTCGACGTTCGCTCGCGGCGGGTGCGCGCGCGCCGGCTTCACCACCGCCGGCCGCGGCCGCTCCGTCTCGGCCGCCGCCACGGCCGGCTTGCGCGGATCCACCAGCGCGTGGAAGTGATGGCACTTCTGGCAATCGGTCTTGGTCTTGGTTTTGGTGTGACAGCCCAGGCACAGTGCGGCGATCTTCTCGCTCCGCGGCATCCGGCCGGGCTTGACGTTGTTGCGTTCGTCTTCCACGTGGCCCAGGCTGGCGCCGTGGCACGATATGCACCCCGTGCCGGCGCGCTGGTGCGCCGACATGCCCCATTCGACGACCGAGATCACGTGACAGCGCGCGCAGACGCCGGCTTCCTTGAACTGCCGGTCTTCCTTCTGTTGCGCAAAGGCGGTGAACGCCAGGAGAACGAGAGCGAGTCTTATGCGCGCCATTGCCGGTCCAACCATTGGTATTCCTCGGGCAGCCAGGCGGATCCGCGAACCGCCGCCTGCCGGGCGGCTTCGAGCGCCGCCCGTTCCTCCGGACGCGTCTCGCGGTAGCGCGTCAGCGCCTGGTAGTTGTCGTCCAACAACCGGTCTTCGAACATCCCGGTAATGGCCGCGCTCAAAAACGTCTTCGCGTAGACGAACCGCATGGCCGCCATGCACAGCGTCTCGTCCGGCAACCGGTCCAGGCTCTTGGTCAACTCCGCCACCGCCGCGGGCAGAATCGGGCGGTTGCCGCGCTGCCACAGTTGCAGGCGCTCGAATTCGGGCGCCGCGCCGGGCCGCGCGTGCGGATCCAGCCGCATGATCGAGCCCGAGGCCAGCGGCTTCATGGCGATCAGGCCGACGCCCTGCTGAATCGCCCGCGGCAGGAACTGGCTGTAGTCGGCGCGGGCGTGAATGAAATTGTACGGGAAGAAGAGGTAGTCGATGCCCTCCAGTTCCTCCAGCGCGCGGGTCATGGTGCGCTCGATGTGCGTGGCGATTCCGATGGCCCGAATCACGCCCGCCTCCTTGGCCTTGCGCAGCAGGTCCCAGGTCTCCAGGGTCTGGCCGTCGATCTCGGCGGCGTGGAAGCGGTAGAGATCGATGTGCCCGAACAGCCTGGCGGCCCGTTCCAGGTCTTCGCGCCGCACCTCGTGGGCCAGCGAGATCAGCACCTGGCCGCGCTTCTCGCGCACCAGTCTGGCGGCCGGCTCCCACTGTCCCTCGCTCTCGTACACGTCGAGCAGGTTCACGCCCAGGCCGAAGGCGCGCGAGATGATGCGGTCGCGCCGCGCCTGCCCCTCGGCGGTGAGAACCGTTTGGTTGCGCCCGGCCTTGACCCTATCCTTTGGGTCGGTGTGCGATCCGAAAGAAAGCAGAGAGACGTCCATGCCGGTCCGGCCCAACCGGCGATAAATCATGCCGCCTCGTTGGTACTCCTGGGCGGCATTCAGAAGAGCGCCTGTGCAGCAGCCGAGAAAAGCACGGCGCGTGGTTGGGATCATGGTTCCTTCCCCTCTCGATAATCGGAAGGCACGGCGAACAACTCCGGCTTGGGCGTTCCGAGTTGCACCGAAACCGCTTCGGTGGTGCTGATCGACGCGGGCAGAATACCCAGTTTCCTGTAAACGATGCGCGTCTTCAGCGCACGGCAGTCCAGCGTTGGCGCCAGGTAAACCTCCGTGTATCCTCCGCCCGGATTCGCGCCCACCCACCGGATTACCGCCACTCCGGCCACCGAGTCCGTGCCGCGCAGGAAGAAGTGCGCGCCCCAGTGCCGGATCGCGCTCAGGCAGGTGCGGTCGCCCGGAGTCGAGCGCCGGAACGGGCGGTCGGTCCACATCATCGGCGCGCGGCGGCGGACAGTCTTTTGCGCGTGGTCGACGTGAACCACGCGGTCCTCTTCCGCCAAGTACAGCGACGCCGCTCCGGCCGCGCGCGTCTCGGTCTTGAACCACTGGCGGTAGTTCCCC
>JACQZT010000421.1 GCA_016213755.1 Acidobacteriota bacterium
CCGGCTCTTCCGGGCGAGTCTTCGGGCCGCACTCGGCGGCAGGCATCTCAAACAGGGTTTCCTGATCCGGCATCTCTACCAGGATAAACCAAAACATAATCCTATAAAAATGTTTTAGGCCGAATTTTTGACAGCTCCTTACGGTCGCGGTACTAGTCCGTCGGATCGGGCTTGGGGGTTCGGACAGTGCTTTTCGGCAGTGCCGGTTCCTTTACGTAATCGGCCGGCACGTCGCCCGTGAGCGTGCGCAGGAAGGCGACGATCCGCTTCGCATCGGCCGGGCTGAGCGGCTTGCCAAGCTGGTAGTCGGACATCTCGGCGACCGCCTGCTCGAGCGCGGGCACCTTGCCGCTATGGAAGTACGGCCCCGTTTTCTCGATGTTCCGCAGCGCCGGGACCTTGAAGATCATCTTGTCGGCATCGCTGTTGGTGACCTTGGCGCGGCCCGGGTCGGACGCGTCCGGATAGGGCTTCACCAGGCCCAGTTTCTGGTACATGTGGCCGCCTAACAGCGCGCCGGAATGGCAGGTCTGGCAGCCCGCCGCCAGGAAGGCGTTGAAGCCGGCCTTCTCTTCGTCGGTCAGGGCGGTCTGGTTGCCCTGGAGGAACCTGTCCCACCGCGAAGGGGTCACCAGCTTGCGCTCAAAAGCGCCGATCGCCCGGCCCATGTTGTCGTAAGTGACCGGGTTTTTGTCTTCCGGGAAGGCCTTCCGGAAGGCCGCCACATACTCGGGCATGGAATTCAGAACCGCCAGCACCTGTTTCTCGCCGGGCATCGCCATTTCGACCGGGTTCATCACCGGGCCCTTGGCCTGCTCTTCGACGTCGGCGGCGCGGCCGTCCCAGAACTGCACGAAGTGGCCGGCGGCGTTGTAGACTGTGGGCGAGTTGCGGTCGCCCTTCCGCCCCTTGTGGCCATCCGAAGTGGGGTGCCCGTCCACGCCATAGTTGTTCAGCAGGTGGCAACTGTTGCAGGACAGAGTCTGGTTCTTCGACAGCCGGGTATCGTAGTACAGCATCCGGCCCAGGCCGATCTTCTCCTCGGTCAGAGCGTCCGCTTTGGGCGGGAACGAATCCGGCAATGGCGCGAACATGCCGAGTTGAACCGGATCGATGGCCGGGGACGACGGTTTGCCGCAACCGGCCGCCAGCATCGCGGCGACAGCGGTTGCGACCAGAACGAAATTGCGCGAGTTTCGCATCGGCTTCTCCTGGGGAATTGTACCTCGCCGGGCCCGCCGAAGGACGAGGAGAGAGCGCTTGGTCAGCGGACCGTCACCGCGGCCTCGCGGGTGTCGGAGCCATGGGGGCCGGAGGCGGTGAGGCGGTAGACGGTGCTGCGCTCGGGCGCGTGCCCAAAGCAGCCGCGCGCGGGGAGGCGGAAATCGACCGCCGGCGGCTCGATGCGCACGGCGGCGGCGGCGGAAGTCGCGTAGCACAGCGTGACGATTCCGCCGCGTCCGATTTCGGCGGGCGAGACCGTGAAGGAGTCCACCCGCGGCGCCGGAGAAGCATCGGGGGGCGGCGGTACGGCCGGCGGGGCGGATGTGCGCGCGCGCACCGCCACGCGCAGGCTGCGCGTCAGGCGGCGGCCGCCGGCGCCTTCGGCGTCGAGCAGGTAATCGGTGGTGCGCTGAAGCGCGACGTCGAAACAGCGGTTGGCATACGCCGGGACGCCGCCGGGACGCGGATCGATGCGCGCCGCGACGGCGTTCTCGACGCCGTAGCAGATCCGGCTGCGCTCGCCGGGCGCGATCTCGGAAGGGTAAGCGTAGAACTGAACGATCCGCGGCTCGGCGGCGGGCGCCGGCGGCGGGGTTTCGGCGGGACGCTCCGGAGGAGGCGAACAAGAAACCAGAGTCAGCAACGCCGGCAGAACCGCGAGCCTCATCGCAGACTGAACTTCTTCATCTTGTAGCGCAGCGTGTCGCGCGTGACGTGCAGCAAGCGGGCGGCCTGGGTCTGGTTGCCGCCGGTCTTCTCGAGCGCCCGCAACAGCAGGTGTTTCTCGTTCTCCTCGAGCGAGAGTCCCTGGTCGGGGAACTGGCCGGAATCGGAGATGGGAACGGCGGCGGCGGCTCCGGAGACGTAGCCGATGCTCATGGGCAGGCTGGAGGGCCGGATCAAGGCGCCCTCTTCGAGGATCATGGCCCGCTCGATGGCGTTGCGGAGTTCGCGCACGTTGCCCGGCCAGTCGTGCGCCAGCAGCATCCGTCCGGCCTCCGGACTGACGCCCTCGATGTGGCGCTTGAACTTGCGGTTGTAATGCTCGACGAAGAAGCGGGCCAGCGGCATAATGTCGTCGGGCCGTTCGCGCAACGCCGGAATGGTGATATGGATCACGTTGAGACGGAAGTAGAGGTCCTGGCGGAAGGCGCCCTCCCGCACCGCTTCGCGCAGGTTCTTGTTGGTGGCGGCGAGGACGCGCAAGTCCAGCTTGATGTCCTTCAGCCCGCCCAGCCGCCGGAAGCACTGTTCCTCGAGCACGCGCAGCAGCTTGGCTTGCAGCATGAGGGGGATCTCGCCGATCTCGTCGAGAAACAGCGTGCCCCGGTCGGCCAGTTCGAAGATGCCTCGCTTCTGGCTGCGCGCGTCGGTGAAGGCGCCCTTCTCGTAGCCGAACAGCTCGCTTTCGAGCAGCGTTTCGGGGATGGCGGCGCAGTTGATGGCGATGAAGGGTTCGGCCTGCCGCAAGCTCTGGTAGTGCAAGGTCTTGGCAACCAGATCCTTGCCCGTGCCGTTCTCGCCTTCCAGCAGGATGGTGGTCGCCTCGCTGGCGGCGACGCGGCGGACGAAGTTCAAGACCTCCTGCATGGCCGACGACTCGGCGATCACTTCGCGCTTCTGGGGCGCGACTCCTTCGGTGATGTCCTTGATGGTGGCGATGACGCCTTCCAGCCGCCCGTCTTCGCCGGTAAGTTGGGTGGTGCGAATCACCGCCAGGCGTTCCAGCCCGTTGTCGGTGTGCAGGCGCAGCGTGCCGTGCGGCGGGGCCGCCCCCTGGTCCAGGCCCACGAACAGGCCGCAGTCGGAGTCGCACACGCCGCAGCGGAAAACGTCCCGGCAACCGCGGCCGACCATCTCCAGCGCGGGGATGCCGAACATCTTCTCCGCCGCCCGATTGACACCGGTGATGATCAGGTCGGCGTCATAGAGCACCATGGCATCGGAAAGCTGGTCGAACACCGCTTCGAGCAGGTTGGCCCTCTGCCAGTTCACCGAGAGCTTGGGCATGACTGAATGTCCCCTCTAATCCTTATGTCGGAGTATATCACCCTGTGAGCTTGATCGCTACCCGGACTGAGCGATTTCCCCCAATTATGAATGGAGGCAACGAACTCAGCCGGTCCAGACTGGGTGAGTTTCCCACAACGACCCTCGAGAACGGCGCCGAGAGTCGCGATCCCACCTCCCATTGTAGAGTATCGATGAGCCGGCCGGCGGCGCACCCGTTCCGCGGTGGCCGGCGCGGAACGGTTGGGATTGGGGAAGTTCACTCAGCGCCGTTTGCTCGTCTAGGGGGAATATGCGCTATTTCACCACGCAACCGGGACAAGAAGAGGGTGCTCGCCCGTCTTGACCGACTAGGTGTGCAAAATTCCAACACCTTGACGGATTTCTTGTGTTGTTTCTCTGCAATGCGTGCTGCGCCGGGCTGCGCTTTACCGCTGGAAAAGGTTCCAACCAGGGCGCGAATTGCCCCTGTCACGGCGTGTGGCTATCGGATTGCTCGGGAGTCGGCGGAGGCATCATGAGGAAACTGAAATACGCTCTTCCATTGGTCATATTCGCCGGCGCGCTGGTTTCCTCCAGCACGCTTTCGTTCGGCAAAGCCGAGTACACAAAGAAGGAGAAGAAGGGCTGCGTGTTTTGTCACGTCAAGGCCAATTCGAAGGAGCTGAACGACGCGGGCAAGTATTACGAGAAGAAGAAGACGCTGGACGGAGACCAGGCTGCGGAGAAGAAGGCCGAGTAGCCTACTCAAATAGATTCTGGGGGGGAGAACCCGGACGTATGGAGACCGTTCAGGTAGCCATCGGGGATGCCTCTTATGGAGCGGCACTGCGGGAGCTGCTGGCGCAGGACCGGTCCTGGGAAGTGGTCTGCGTGGACCGACCGGATCCGGCGCGCGGCGGCGTGATGGTGCTGGATATGGAGCACCTGGATCTGCTGCCCCGGCCGGTACCGGCGCCGGAACGCGTGGTGCTGGTGGCGCGCAACGACCCGGCGGAACTGGGCCGGGCGTGGGAGGCGGGGGTGAGCTCCGTCCTGACGGACAAAGATCCATTGAGCATGGCTGTGCTGGCGGTCCTTGCGGCGCGGTTGCGGACCAGCCAGGGCGCGCGATGATTTGCGGTAGTCGCGGTTTGACAGGCGGGACTGAAAAGGCGTTAGATTAGTCAGCCGGGCTCTGCGTGCCGGGCGTCGCGGGTTGGCGCTGGCGAGCGCTCGGAGCACTTGCCCGACGCGAGGAGAAGCTTTATGAACCTCATAGCGTGGGTGATTGGAATAGCTGCATTGGTGGTGGTGCTGATCGTGCTGGCGATTGTTCGCTGGTCGGTTTCCAAGCGGGAAGACGATTCCCTGCACATCGGCGACGGAGAGGTCCAAATCGTCGGCGAACAGATCAGCATCGCGAAGAAACTGGCCGTCATCGACCGCTGGGGCAAAGCCCTCACGGTGATCGCGGTGGTCTACGCTCTGACCCTGCTGGGATTCTATCTCTACCAGGGCTGGGTCCAGAGCAGCGGACCGGGACTTTCATAACAGATCAAAAGATCTGAAGCGAGCAATAATGCGCCTCTGGGCAAGAGGCAAGGTCTATTCGTCTCTACTCACAGGGATTGTGGCATCGGCTTCTCTGTTTGTGGTTCCTCTTTGGCCGCGGCAGCCAGGCCAGGCGGTTTGCGTCTCCTGCCACGATCAGGAAAAAAAGCTCAAGACCTCGGTGCACGTGGATTTGGGCTGCGAGGGGTGCCATGCGAAGCACGAAAAGTACCCCCACCCGGCGAACGAGCCCAAACCGGCCTGTGTCACCTGCCATTCCTCCCAGGTGCGGGACTACTCCGTGGGAGTGCACGGCCGGGCGGTCAAGGCCGGCAACCAGGGGGCGCCGGGCTGCTCCCTGTGCCACGGCGACGTGCACGAGACCAAGCTGACCAGCACCGAAGCCTTCCGCAAGGCGGTGCCCGAAACCTGCGGCATGTGCCATGACAAGGTGGTGGCCGAGTTCAAGGCCAGCGTGCACGGCACGGCGGTGGAGCGGGGAATCAGGAACGCCCCGCTGTGCACCGACTGTCACGGCGAGCACAGCATTCTGCCCCACAAGGACAAGGCCTCCAGCGTCAGCGCGGGCCACGTCTCGGAAACCTGCGCGCGCTGCCACGGCGACGTCCGGCTGAGCCGGAAGTTCGGTTTGCCTTCGGACCGGATCACCAGCTTCGAGTCCTCGTTCCACGGGCTGGCGGCCAAGTCGGGTTCGCAAACCGTGGCCAACTGCGCCAGTTGCCACGGCGTGCACAACATCCTGCCCTCCAGCGACCCCAAGTCGATGATCGCTCCCAAGAACCTGTCGGCGACCTGCGGCAAATGCCACCCCGGCGCCGGTTCGCGCTTTGCGCTAGGCTCCGTTCACCTGGCCGAAGGCGGGCGGGAACCCGACCTGATCCGCTGGGCGCGCATGTTTTACCTGAGCTTGATTCCCGCCACCATCGGTCTCATGCTGCTGCACCACGGCGGCGACTGGATCCGCAAACTGTACGCCCTGCGCCTCAGTCCCCGGCCGCAGGCGGCGGCCTCCCCGGGACGCCGTTTTTACCGGGAGATGCGCATGTACTTCCCCGAGCGCATCCAGCATGCGCTGCTCTTGGTGTCGTTCTTCGTGCTGACGTGGACCGGCTTCGCGCTGAAGTATCCCGACCAGTGGTGGGCGCGCCCGCTGGTGGTCTGGGAAGGCAGTTGGCCGGTGCGCGGCATCTTGCACCGCGTCGCGGCGGGCGTGCTGATCGCGGTTTCTGTGCTTCACGTCCTGTCGCTGGCGGCCAGCCGCCACCTGCGCGAGCACTGGAAGACGCTGCTGCCGGTCAAGGCGGACCTCCAGGAAGGATTGGCGGGCTTCGCCTATTCGCTGGGCCTGTTGCGGCACAAGCCCGCGATCTCGCCGCACGGCTACATCGAGAAGGTCGAGTACTGGGCCGTGGTCTGGGGCACTTTCGTCATGGGCCTGACCGGCGTGGTGCTGTGGGCCAACAACTGGGCGCTGAAGTTCCTGCCCAAGGTGTGGATCGACTTGGCGACCACGGTTCATTTTTATGAGGCCGTGCTGGCGGCCATGTCCATCGCCGTCTGGCACCTGTACGGCGTCATTTTCGATCCCGAGGTCTACCCTCTGGATCCCGCCTTCTTGACCGGCGTGAGCGTCCGGGAACGGGAATCGCACCCGGCCGCCGAGCCGCCCGCGAGTGAGACGAAATGAACCGGGCTCGGGCGGCGTGGCTGCTGGCGGCGGCGGTCCTTTCGGCCGCCGCTTTGAGCGGCCAGAAGGAGAAGCCCAAACCGCTAGCCGGCTCGGAGGCCTGCCTGGATTGCCACGACTCCGGCCGCCGGACCGGCAAGCGGGAAGCCGGCGTGCCGCCGGCCTTCGACGAAGCCGCGCTGCGGGTCTCCCCGCACGCCGCGCTGGAATGCACCGGCTGTCATGGCGACATCGACCCCAAGAAGCCGCCGCACGCCGATAAGCTGCAAAAGGTGGTGTGCGGAAACTGCCACCCCGACCAGCAGGCGCAGCACGCCGAAAGCCTGCACGGGAGGACCGTCCGCAAGGGCGACGCGCTGGCGCCGTCCTGCTCGACCTGCCACGGCGCGCACAACGTGCTGGCGCGCTCGGCGGCACGCTCGCCGATTTCCACCATGGAGATTCCGCGCCTGTGCGGGCGCTGCCACCGGGAAGGCTCCGACGTCTCCCGCACGCACGCCATTCCGCAGACCAACATCCTGGGCAACTACACGGACAGCATCCACGGCGAGGGCCTGTTCAAACGCGGCCTGACGGTGACGGCGGTGTGCACCAGTTGCCACACTGCGCATTTCGTGCTGCCGCACACCGACCCGCGTTCCTCGATTTCCAAGCAGAACATCTCCAAAACCTGCACGAAGTGCCACGCCCAGATCGAGGCGGTGCACCAGAAGGTGATCCGCGGCGAGTTGTGGGAAAAACAGCCGCACCTGATCCCGGTGTGCGTCGACTGCCACGAGCCGCACAAGGTGCGCAAGGTCTTCTACGCCCAGGGCATGTCCGACCGCGACTGCCAGCGCTGCCACGGCGACCCCAGCCTCAAGACGGTGCGCGGGGGAAAGAGCGTCTCGCTGTTCGTCAAGCAGGAGGAGCTGGCCGGCTCGCGCCACTCGCGCACGGCTTGCGTGCAGTGCCATTCCGGCGTGCGACCGTCCAAGGACCGGCCTTGCGCCGGCCTCGCGGCCAAGGTGGACTGTTCCAGTTGCCATCCCGCCCAGGTGACCCAGCACCGCGAGAGCACGCACGGGCAGTTGCTGGCCAAGGGCAGCCCGGACGCACCCGCCTGCCGCGATTGCCACGGCGTCCACGGCGTGCTGGGGAAGGCCCAGACCAACTCGCCCACTTTTTCGCGCAACGTGCCCAGCCTGTGCGCAAGCTGCCACCGGGCCGGCAAGAAGGCCGCGGTGCGCTACAACGGCACCGAGGTCAACGCCGTCGAGCACTACGCCGAGAGCATTCACGGGCGGGGATTGAGCCAGGCCGGGCTGACGGTGACCGCCAATTGCGCCGACTGCCACACCGCGCACCGCGAACTGCCCTCCAAGGACCCGCGCTCGAGCGTGAACGAGAGAAACGTGGCGGCCACCTGCTCCAAGTGCCACCTCGGCATCTACGAGGCCTTTCAGAAGAGCGTTCACTCGCGAACCTTCAGCCCCGCCGACAGCAAGGAGCGGCCGGGGTGCAGCGACTGCCACTCGGCGCACAGCATCCAGCGCGCGGACGCCTCGAATTTCCGGCTGCACATCATGGACCAGTGCGGCCGCTGCCACAAGGAGATCACCGCCCGCTACTTCGACACCTTCCACGGCAAAGTCTCGACGCTGGGCTACCTGAAAACGGCCAAATGCTACGACTGCCACGGCGCGCACGACATCCTGCCCGTCGCGGACACCCGCTCGCACCTGAGCCAGAAGAACATCGTCGCCACCTGCGCCAAGTGCCACCCCGGATCGCACCGGCGCTTCGCCGGCTACCTGACCCACGCCACCCACCACGATCCCGTCAAGTATCCGTTCCTGTTCTACACGTTCTGGGGCATGACCTCGCTGCTGGTGGGGACCCTGGTGATATCGACCCTGCACACCGCCCTGTGGCTGCCGCAGTCGCTCAAGTACCGCCGGGAGCTCCAGGCGAAGGTGGAAGGGCACGGCGATGTGTACGTGCGGCGCTTCGAGCCGTTCCAGCGCAACCTGCACCTGATAGTGATTTTCAGCTTCCTGGGGTTGGCGCTTTCGGGCATGACGCTCAAGTTTTCCTACGCCACCTGGGCCAAGGTTTTGGCGCGCCTGCTGGGCGGGTTCGAGGGCGCGGGCCTGTTCCACCGTTTCTGTGCCGCGATGACTTTCGCCTATTTCGGCCTGCACCTGTACGACTTGGCGCGGCGCCGAAAGCGGGCCGGACACACCTGGTGGGAACTGGCCACCGGCGAGCGCAGCATGCTGTTCAACCGCACGGACTGGCACGAGCTGGTCGGGTCGGTCAAGTGGTTTCTGGGGCGCGGCCCGCGGCCGGATTACGGCCGCTGGACCTACTGGGAGAAGTTCGACTACTTCGCGGTGTTCTGGGGCGTGGGCATCATCGGAAGCACCGGTCTGCTGTTGTGGTTCCCGGAGTTCTTCACGCGCTTCATGCCGGGCTGGATGGTGAACGTGGCCACCACCATCCACAGCGACGAGGCATTGCTGGCGGTGGGGTTCATCTTTACCGTGCATTTCTTCAACACGCACTTCCGGCCGGAGAAGTTCCCGATCGATACGGTGATATTTACTGGAGGCGTGCCGCTGGAAGAATTCAAGATCGACCGGCCGAGGGAGTACCGGGAACTGGTCGGCGAGGGCCGGCTGGAAGAGAAACTGATGCCGCCGCCCGTTCCCCTGGCGGTCAGACTCTGGAAGCGCTTCGGCTACACCGCCCTGGCCCTGGGCCTGTCGCTGGTGGCCCTGTTCGTCTACGCCGTGATTTTCGCATACCGCTAGCCAATACCGGGGACAGTACACTCAATACACCGTTTTCCGCCCAACCGAGCAG
>JACQZT010000425.1 GCA_016213755.1 Acidobacteriota bacterium
CCACGCACAACCAGCCAATCTGCCAGCTCGACCGCCTGGACGACGAGCACTGGACCCGGCTGTTTGTCAGCGCCCGGAGGCTCAAATGAATCGCCGCGACTGTCTCAAGCTGGGAGCATTTCCGCTGGCGGCCCAGCGCCCGGCCGGCGCCGTCGAAACCGAAATCGTGCGCCTCAACCTGCGCCACACCTGGACCACCACCATGTCCTCCAGCGAGTTCCGCGAAACGCTCCACGTGCGTTTCCGCGCGCAGGGCATCACCGGGCGCGGCGAGGGCGCGCCCATCGTCCGCTACCAGGAATCGGCGCAGACGGCGCAAAAGGCCGTGCAGTCGGTGGCCGAATACCTGAAGACCGCCGACCCGGGGCAGTTTTCCAAAGTGCTGGCCGAGGTCTTCCGGCGCATCGACGGCGAGTGGGCGGCCAAGGCGGCCATCGACATCGCGCTGATGGACTGGGTGGGCCAGAAGCTGGGCGTGCCGCTCTACCGCTACTTCGGGCTCGACGCCGCCGACGCGCCGGTGACCACCTTTTCCATCGGCATGGACAAGCCCGAGGTCGTGCGCCAGAAGATTCGCGAGGCCGAACCCTTCCCGGTGCTCAAAGTCAAAGTCGGGCTGGACACGGACGAAGAGATGATCGCCAGCGTCCGCGGCGCGACGAAGAAGCCGCTGCGGGTGGACGCTAACGAAGGCTGGAAGTCGAAGGAAGAGGCGCTGCGCAAGATCAACTGGCTCGAGTCGCAGGGCGTCGAGTTCATCGAACAGCCCATGCCGGCGTCGTTGATCGACGACATCCGCTGGCTGCGCGGCAAGGTGCACATGCCGATCATCGCCGACGAAGCCTGCTTGCACCCCAGCGACATCCCCAAGCTCGCCACCGCCTACGACGGCGTCAACGTCAAGATCGACAAGTGCGGCGGCATGCTGGAAGCCTTCCGCATGATCCAGATCGCGCGCTCGCTGGGCCTCAAAGTGATGCTCGGCTGCATGATCTCCAGTTCGGTGGCCTGCACCGCGGCGGCGCACCTGTCGCCGCTGGTCGATTACGCCGACCTGGACGGCAACCTGCTCATCGCCAACGACCCCTTCACCGGCGTGCGCGTCGAGAAGGGGAAGCTGATCCTGCCCAACCGTCCGGGGCTGGGTCTCATTCCGGCCTGAGCGCTCAGTGCATGACCGTTCCCTGAGAAGCCGTCAAGAAATCGCCGGTGCCGCTCCCTGACGGTCGCGGTTCGGTAACTTGACGCTGACGCTGAAGCACTTACCGAACCGCGCGCGTAAGCAAGCGGCGCCGACCTCGATTTCTTGACGGCTCCTGACGGTCGCGGCTCGGCATCCATTTCCGAGCCGCGACCGTTAGGGAGCGGTCAGAATTCGCGACGCAGTACATCACAGAGCGTTGGTCAGCGTCAGCAGGCACCGCGCGGGCAGCGAGAGCCGGAGCGCACCGGCCTGCGGCGCTTCCACGGCGACGTCGGCGAAGCTCTCGGTTTCACTGGTGAGTTTGGCGCGCAGCGCGACCAGATCCTCCGGCAGCCCGTACAGGGTCGCCTCGCGCGCCGCGCCCAGGTTGGCGAGATGAAAGGTGTAAGCGCCCTCCTTAGCGAAAGCCGTGAAGAGCACCCGGGGGCTGTCGGAGACGGCGCCCAGGGCGTCCGATTGGAGCGGCGTCAGATCGGTGAAGTGCTTGGTGAACCAGAAGCGGGCGGTCGGTTCGAGCGGCGCTCGCAGCAGGCCGTAGTCGGAGGTGAACTCCCAGTACATCGTGCCCTGCGGGCGCGCGTGGAGCAGCAATTCCTGGTACTGGCGCACTTCGTTCAGCCCGTACCAGAAGGCGTCGAAGCTGCGCGTGCGCCACGCGGCGGCGTCGGTTCCCAGCTCGGCCACCAGCAGCGGCAAGCCGAGGCGTTCGGCCAGGTCACCCCAGGCCTGGTATTGCTGGGCGGTCGCTCCGCCCCAGGAGTGGAAGCTCACCGCGCCAACGTATTTCATCGCCTCCGGATCTTCGGCCGCGGGAAGAGCGTACGTGTGAGTGCCGCGGGGATGGCTCACGTCGCCCAGCAGCATTCTGGTTTTCAGCCCGAGACTCTCGAAGTAGGCTCCCACGCGCTTGATGAAGTCGCGGTGCTCTTCGGGCGAAAAGACGATGTACACGCCGATCTCCGGTTCGTTGAAACTGAACAGGTCCGGCTCGGCGCCGTACTTGTCCCTTGCGTACAGCAGATAGGAGCCGATGGATTCGAGAAACTCGTCCCACCTGGCCGGATCGATCCTGCGCCCTGCGTCCGAGCGCGATCTCTGGCCCGGATCGCTGTAGAGCCACTCCGGCAAATGCCAGATGGAAATCGCGTAAGGGATGCCGCGCTGCTGCAATTGCCGCGACACGTCAAATCCGCGGCGCAGGTTCGAGCCCGGCTTATCGCGCTGTTCGAAGTACGCCCAGTTGACGTCGTAGGGCGAGGCGTTGTCGTTCTCCGGCTCCCAGTCCTCGAGTTTCATCTCTGTCCGCGCCCAGGCCGAGCGCAGGTTGTCGAGCGTGTACTGGGTCATCGGCGATTCGAGGTTAAAACAGTAGTTGCCGCCGAAGCCGTGCAGGCGGTAACGGCGCAGCGAGGGATCGAGCGTCAGCCGCACGGGCGCCGTGTCCGGCGTTCCGGAGACCGCCAGTTCCACCTCGAACTTGCCGCGCACGCCGGCGGGCATCGTGCCGCGGTGCAGATAGACCCAAAACGTGTAGGCCGGCGGGCCTTCGTTGGATTTGTCCTGAAGATTGACGAAAAGCGGCCGGTCGAAGCGCGCTTCCCAGGCGATGGTCGCCGCGGCGTTGCGGGCCGAAAGGCCCGCGGTTTCGGAACTCATGAGATCCTGCCGGGCGGGCCGGACCTCCGGCAGCGTCACGGCGCGATTCGGATCGCCGAATTCCGCGCGCCCGCCTTTGAAATCCGCCAGCGGCAGGTCGATGCGAAAGTAGAGGCCCTCCACCACCAGGTCGGCGCCCGCGGCGTATTCCACGGTGATTCGCGGCTTGCCGTCCGCCTCGCGCAAGGTCTGAGTGAAATTCAGCCGCTGCCCCGGCGCAAGCTCGAGGCTGCCCTCCCAGACCGAAAGAGCCGCGCCGCGAGAGACGGTGATGCCGCTCACCGAAGAGTAACTCAGCGTCCGCTGCCACCCCGGCGTGGGCAGCACCAGGTTGGTGCGCACGGCCAGTTCCTCGCCGGAATAGAGCAGCGCCTGCACGCGCCCGGCTCCGTCCACAATCGCGTTCTCGGCGCTCAAAGTCATAGCCAGAAGAAACGGGAATATCCGCACAGTCTTCCAGTTTATAATGGCGGGTTATGCGAGTTCGCACGGTTCTCCGCTTCCACTTCCTGATCCTCGCGCTGCCGGTCTGCATTCTGGCGCAAAACGCCAAGCGCCCGCTGGCGTGGAAGGACGCCGACAATTGGCGCTCGATCCAGTCCCAGACTCTCTCGCGCGACGGCCACTGGCTGGCTTACGGCCTGTTTCCGCAGGAGGGCGACGGCGAGGTGATTGTGCGCGACCTGCGCACGGGCAAGGAATTGCGCGAGAACGCCGGCACGCTGCCGCCGCCGCCCGAGCCCGATCCCGAGGAACTGACCCCTCGGGAAGGCGGCCCCCAGACCATGCGCATCCGCGTGGCCTTCACCGCCGACGGCCGCTTTCTGCTTTCTTCGGTGTATCCGCGCCAAGCGGAAACCGACCAGGCCAAGAAAGAGAAGAAGAAGCCCGAGGAGATGCCCAAGAACGGCCTGGTCGTCTTCGACCTCAACGCCGGCAAGGCCACGCGTGTAGCGGACGTGCGCAGCTTCCAGGTTCCCGAACGCGGTCCGGCGCTGGCCGCCTGGTTAAAGGAGTCGAAGGCCGAAGCGCCGGCCAAGCCCGCGCCCGCGCCGCGCGGCCGCGCCCGCCCCGAGTTCGGCTCGGAACTGGTGCTCCAGGATTTGGCTCAATCGCAGACCAAGACCTTTCCGGACGTGATCGAGTTCACGCTCACCAAGGACGGCGCGACGCTGGTGTACGCCGTGGCCTCGCGCAAGAGCGAGACCAACGGCGTGTTCGCGCTCCCGGCCAAGGGCGAGGCCCAGCCCGCGGCGCTGCTCGCGGGCAAGGGCAAGTACTCCAAGCTCACCTGGGACCTCAAACAGACGCGCCTGGCCTTCCTGAGCGACCGCGACGACGCCGATTCGAAGCCGCCCAAAGCGCGGCTCTACCTGTGGG
>JACQZT010000426.1 GCA_016213755.1 Acidobacteriota bacterium
CGCGCGGCGCGCCGGACCTTCGCCTTCTGCCCGCCCGGCGGCGCGGCGCTCCAGCCCGCCGGCCCCGTCGGTCGCCACCCGGTCGAGCACGGGTGGGCCAATTGCGCGTATTGCGGGGGGCGGCTGGGGGGGTGTGGGGGGATTTCCCGAAATGCGGTCTACACCTTCCAGCAGATCAGCTTCATCTCCGACATCTCTTCGGCGGCGTACTTCGGACCCTCGCGGCCGGTTCCGCTCTCCTTCACGCCGCCGTAGGGCATGTGGTCGGCGCGAAACATGGGGACGTCATTGACGATCACGCCGCCGACTTCGAATTCACGAGCGGCGCGGAAGGCGCGTTCGAGGTCCCTGGTGAAGATGCCGGCCTGCAAGCCGTAAACGCTGTCGTTCACCAGGGCGATGGCCTGTTCCAGGTTCTGGTAGCGGTTCACCACCACCACGGGCCCAAAAACCTCCTGGCACGAGATGCGTACCGAGCGCGGGGTGTCGGCGAGGATCGTGGGCTCCACCGTGGCCCGGTTGCGGTCGCCGCCGCGGACCAGGCGCGCCCCCTGCCGTTTGGCCTCGTCGATCCACGACTCGACGCGCCGGGCCTCCGCCTCGGTAATCAGCGACGAGATATCGGTCGCTTCCTCGAACGGGTGCCCGATGCGAAGCTCGCCGGTCGCGGCGGCGAACTTATCGAGGAACTCCCCGGCAATGGAATCGTGCACATAGATGCGCTGCACGGAGATGCACACCTGCCCGCTGTGCGCGAAACCGCCGATCACGCTGCGCGCCACCGCGGTGTCCAGGTCGGCGTCCGGTTCGATCACCAGCGCGGAGTTGCCGCCCAATTCCAGGGTGACCCGCTTCAGGCCGGCTTGGGCGCGAATCCCCAGCCCGACCTCCCGGCTGCCGGTGAAGGTGATCATCGCGACGTGCGGGCTGTCCACCAGGGCGCTGCCCGCCACGGAACCGGCGCCGGTCACGATGTTGTACGCGCCCGCGGGAGCGCCCGCCTCTTCCACCGCGCGGGCGAAGCGCAAGGCGCTCAGCGGCGTGGCGCTGGCCGGCTTGTGGATGATCGCGTTGCCGGCCGCCAGCGCCGGGCCCACCTTGTGCATCATCAGGTTGAACGGCATGTTGAACGGGGTAATGGCGCCGATCACGCCGAGCGGCTCGCGTACCGTCATGGCCATGCGGCCCTTGCCAACCGGCGCGCCGTCGATGGGAATCGCTTCGCCGCGGAAATTGCGCGCAACTTCCGCCGAGGCGATCATCGTTTGCAGCGCCCGCCCGGCTTCCATCCGCGCTTCCCTGACCGGCTTGCCGGTCTCGCGGCAGATCAGGTTTGCAAACTCCGCCAGATCCCGCTTCACGATCTCGGTCATGCGCGCCAGCAGATCCGCGCGTTCGAAGTTCGCGAGGCGCCGCATTTCCTTCGCGCCCCGCCGCGCGCCCTCAATCGCGCCGGCCACCACGCCGGCGTCCGCCGCGTAGCAGGCGCCCACCGGGCTTCCGTCGTACGGCAACTCCACGGTCTGCCGCACCGCGGTCCGTACCCATTCCCCGCCGATGTACATCGGCAGCGCTTCCATCGCCTGATCCGAACTAGTCATGAGGATTCCTCCCGACCGCTGACGGTCGCGGGCGACTTCCCCAAGAAAGTGGCCAGGGCCAGCAGGGGGAAGTAGTGGCGGTACATGTGGTAAGTGAGATAGAAGACGTTGGGGAAGCCAGTGCCGGTGGTTAAGTCTTCGTCCCAGCGGCCGTCCGGCTTCTGGCGCACGGTGAGCCACTCGACGCCGCGCCGGGCCGCGGTCGAACCGGTGTCCCCGGCGGCTTCCAGGCCCAGCAGTGCCCAGGCGGTTTGCGAGGGGGTGCTGGGAGCGCGGACGAAATGGTGCTTGTCGTAGCCGGCGCAGCTTTCGCCCCAGCCGCCGTCCGGATTCTGCGCCGAACGCAGCCAGTCCGCGCCTTTCTCCATCGCCGGACGGCCCGCGGGCGATTCGCTCGCGCGCAGCCCGCGCAGGGCCAGGAACGTGCCATACACGTAATTCACCCCCCAGCGCCCGTACCAGCTCCCATCCTCCTTCTGGTGCGTAACGAGGTAATTCACGCCGCGTGAAATCGCCGTGTGATGGTGGGTCATGCCGCGCCGGCACAGGGCCTCCAGCACCCGCCCGGTGATGTCGGGACAGGTGGGGTCCAGCATGGCGTTGTGGTCGGCGAAGGGAACCCGGTTGAGCAGATGCCAGTTGTTGTCCACGTCGAAGGCGGCCCAGCCGCCGTCGGAGGACTGCATGCCCAGCAGCCAGTCGAGGGCGCGGCGCTCGGCCCGCGCCTGGCGCTGGGCATCGGAGGCCTGCGCGTGCTCCAGCGCCAGCAGCACCATGGCGGTGTCGTCGATGTCCGGGTAGCATTCGTTGGCGAACTCGAAGGCCCAGCCGCCGGGCCGCAGATCCGGGCGCTTCACCGACCAATCGCCCTTGCGGCGCACTTCCTTGTCCAGGATCCAGTCCGCGGCGCGGCGCATGCTCTCTGGCTCGCCCGCGCCGGCCTCGCCCAGCGCGAACATCGAGAGGGCCGAGTCCCACACCGGAGAAAAGCAGGGCTGGAACTCCAGCCGGTCTTGCGACTCGAGAATCAGGGCCTCGAACTGCCGGATAGCCTCCGCCAAGTCGGGCTGGTCGCGCTCGTAGCCCAGCGCGTCCATGGCCATGATGGCGTACATCATGGAGGGGTAGATGGCTCCCAGACCATCGGCATAGCGGGTGTGATCGAGTACCCACTTTTCGGCCGCGCGCACGGCGCGGGCCCGGATGTCCTTGACGCCGCGCCGCTCCCACAGTTTCACCATCCGGTCGGCCTGGTTGAACACCATGGAGATGCGGTCCTTCTTGGGCAGCACCACCTTCCGGCCGGGATGGTACAACTCCTGAACGTCGATCCCTCCGGGGACCGGCCGGAGGCCGCCGACGGCCTGCACGATGGAGAGCGGGACCACGATGGCGCGGGTCCAAGAGGACATCTCGTAGAGCAGATCGCCGGGAATGAGCGCCAGCTCCGGCGGAACGCTGGGCGTGAATTGCTTCGGAAACAGGCCGAACAGGCTCAGGTTGATCTTGGTGTAGCTGTTGGCCGCCTGCAAGCCGCCCAGCGCCAGCACGCGCTCCCGGGCTCGCAGCAAAGAGGGGTGCTCGGGATGGTAGCCCCCCAGTTTCAGCGCAGTGTAGGCGCGCGCGGTGGCATTGATTTCCGACGGCCCTCCGTTGTAGATATTCCAGCCGCCGTCGGGTAACTGGCGGTCGAGTACCGTGCGCAGCGCCTTGTCCACCCGCTCGCGCGAAGGCGGATGCCAGCCGCTTTCGTCCGGCGGATAGAGCCACAGCAGCAGAAGAATGTAGTCCGATTCCAGCGTGGTGTCGGAAGTGAGATGGCCGCACCAGTAGCCGGCCGGATCCTGCAAACGGCGCAGCGCGCGGGCCGACACCCGGACCGCCTCCCCGGCCCGCTGCGCAAGCCTCTCCACCTCGGCCCGCGCGGAGGCCAGCACAGCTCCCGGCTCGGCCGCCCGCGCGGGCTGCACAAATCCGATCTCATCTTTCATTGGCTATAAGCGACCTGCGGCGTCACGATGTCTTCCACGGCATTCGGGTCGCCGGCGGCGGGCCCGTGCCAGACGCTGCCGCCGAAGGTGGTGACGTAAATCATCTCCGCATCCAGCGGATCCGGAACCACACGGTGACCCCACTTAAAATTGTAGCCGCGAATGCGCTGCCAGGTCTCGCCGCGGTCGGCCGAGCGCCAGGCCGAAGACTCGAAGCCGCAGGCGAAGAGCGTCTCGGGATCGCGCGGGTCGATAGTGACGTCGTAGACGTGCTGGTCGGCCGAGTGCACGTGCCGCCAGGTGGCGCCGCCGTCTTCGGAGAGAAAGATGCCACCGCCCGCTGCGCCGGCTGCCGTGCGGCGTGCCCAACTCGCCAGGTACAGCCGTCGCGAGTCGCCGGGATCGATGGCCAGGCCATTGGGGCCGTTCACGCCCGCCGGCAGCGCCACCCTCTGCCAGGATTCGGCGCCGTCGGTCGAGCGAAACAGCGCCCCGTCGTTCGGGGTGCCGATGCTCGTGTCCTCGCTGCGGCGCGCGACCACCAGGTACAGCACGCCCTCGCGATCCTGCGCCAGGCGCCAGGCAAAAGGCTCTTTTTCCGGCAACCCATTGTTCTTCAGCGCCCAGGTGTCGCCGCCGTCGATGGACTTGAACACTCCCCGGCCGTAACCGGCCACGTACAGCACTCGGGCGTCCGCCGGACTGCGCGGATCGAGCAGGATGTGCGTGGCGGCGGTGGGCGGCATTCCGTTGGTCAGCGGCTTCCACGTTTTGCCCCCGTCGTCGCTGCGGGCTGTGCCGCCCTGGTACGTGGAAGGCGATGTGGTGCGCCACATCTTGGGGCGCGGCAGGTCGTGCGTGCCGCTCATCACCGCCCACATGCGTCCCTGCGCCTGGGGATCGAACTCGACCCAGTAGGTGGTGTTGACCCAGGGGCGCGGAACTCCCGCCGTGGTCGAACTCACCCAGCCCTGGCTGCCGCTCTCGCCTCGGAACAGCCCGATGTCGGTGTAGGAGATAAACCGGCGTTTCAGGTCGAAGGGGTCGAAATGCACTCCGTAGTTGGTGGTGACATCCAGGCCCGTGGACTGGTAGCTTCCGTCCGCCAGCTTGCGGGTATAGGCGGCGGTCCAGGTCTTTCCACCGTCGGTCGTGCGCAGCGTGCGGCCGTAATCGGTCCCGTAGCAAAGATCGGGATGGGTGGGAGACACGCCCAGGCTCAGAGGGTTCTCTCCCCAGCCCGGCCCGAAGCGTTCGCTCACCCAGCCGTCGTCGACGCTGGGCGACTTGACGGCGGACTCTTTCCAGACCGTCTCCCACGTGCGGCCCGTGTCGGAGGTTCGGGCCACGCCGAAGAACGTCTGGCCGCCTTCCCGCAACCCTTTGTAGGACAGGTACGCCACGCCGGGATGCTGGAGCGAGGTCGCGACGGCGGTGAACGACGCCGCCGGGCCGGCCTGGTTCCACGACGCGCCGCCGTCGGCGGAGACCCACAACCCCGAGGCTGCAATGCCATACACCACCAAAGAGCCGCCCTCCTCCGGGAAACCCGCCGAGACGTCGGTGAAAGATGCCGGCGCCGGCGCACCGCTGCGCCAGACGCCTTCTTCGCGCACCAGCACCGAGTTTCCGGCAATCACGTAGAGAGTCCGATCCGCGCGAGGATCCACGTAAATGCGGCTCGTGCCCGCGGGCACGTCCCGCACCGCGGTCCACGTCGAACCCCAGTCGGTGGAGACTTGCAGCGTGTTCCGGCCCGCGGAGCTCAACACGGCGTAAAGGGTCTTCGAGTCGGCGGGATCCACGGCCAGGGCGACGGCGGAGCCCGGCGCGGGTCCGCTGGTGACCAGCCGCTCGCTGGCGTGGTCGTCGGGCATGTCGATGCCGGTCACTGTCGCCGGGTCCGGCAGCACCAGGTCCCAGGTGTCGCCCCGGTCGGTGCTGCGCCACAATCCGATCGAGCGGGCGTAGATGACGTCCGGATCGGCCGGGTCGAAGACCAGCAGGCTGGACCGGCCGCGCAGGTTGAACATGCGCCAGCTTGCGCCGCCGTCCCGGGTAATGTACGTCCCGGTCATGTCGCAGGCCACCAGGGCGGTGTTCGAGTCGTGCGGGCTGATGGCGGGCAGAAACTGCGCGCCGCCGCCTCCGGGGCCAATCACCGTCCACGCGCCGGGGCGCTCGGCGGCCGTCATCGATAAGGCCAGCAATAATAGTGCGGCGTATTTGGGTGTCATGAGGTTCGTCTCTAACGCAACTCCACCAGTTCGTATTGCGCCAGCGCCGGCACGGTGAATTCCGCATAGGCTCCCGCGCGGGAGAGCGCAAGTTCCCGGCCTGTGGCCACCAACCGCGCCGAGCGGAACGTGCCCGCCACCTGCACCCGGATGCCCTGCATGGGTATGGCGTCGAAATAGGCGGTCTGGGAGTGGCCCGAGAGGTTGATGAGATGCAGCAGGTGACGGTCCTTCTGACGCATCAGCACCATTTCCACCAGCGGATGCGCGTTAGTCTTGAGCTGCCGGCCGCCGGCCAGCAGGTGATCGGCCAGGTCGCGCAGCAGGCCGGCGTGGGCCTGGGAGCTGTGCTGGTAGTACAGGGCGCCGATGTCCCACGGCAGCCAGGCGATCTTGCCCAGGCCGTGATCCCGCAGGATCAGGCCCGGGGCGTCGGTGTCCTTCCAGTCCACGTGTACGAACTCGGGCGGGCCGAACAGGGAGGGTGGAATGAAGGTCAGCGGGGACTTGCCTTCCACCTCCAGGAAATCGCCGTACAGGAATGTCACGTTGACGCGCTTCAGGGACGGAAACAGCGCGTGGTCGCGGATGCGGAAATAGGCCGCCTGCGTGTCCTTCCACTGTTTTACCGGTCGGGCGATGCCGAACGGCGCGGCGGCGGGGGTGGCCGCCAGGAGCCGGCCGCCCTGGCGCACCCAGGGTTCGAGTTCCTGGGGTACTTCGCCGACGGCGACGACTAGGCCGGCGTCCCGTTTCCCGAGCCAGTCCAGATTGTCGGTCATCCCGAACGGGATGTGCTCTTCCGAGAGAAAGCGGAACAGGCCTCGCAGGGCGTTGTCGGAGGCGCGCGAGCCGCGGGTCCGCCCCAGCAGAATCACGCGCGCGGCGCTTTGCTGGCCGGCGTAGTAGTCCTTTCGCTCGAGCAGTTGGCGGTAGATGGGCCGCGCCGCTTCCAGCGCCAGGCGGTCCTCCTGCTCCATGGTGCCGTGCATGTTGAGGGCGGCCGCGCCGCCGTGCGCCACGTTCTGCCACAGGCGGATGCGGATCTCCGCTTGCGGAACGGTGGCAAAGCGCCAGGGGAAGTCGATGAACGACATGCACTGGTTGATGGCCATCTTCTCCGGGAAGGAGTTGCGCGCGCGGTTGACGTTGTAGCTGGAGGCGTACGGCCACAGCGGCAGCGGGCGACGCACCGCGGTGTTCGATTCCGAGAAAACGCCGTCGGTGATCTCCGCCGAGGTACCCACCAGCATGGCGTTGGGCCGCTTGCTCTTGATCAGCTTGCGAATGGTTTCCGACATCGTGCGCGTGGCGCCGGCCAGGAAGGCTTGATAATCGGCATCCGGCCGGGTGGGAAGCTCGCGGCCGAAGCGGGCGCGGAAGAGCCGCTTGCAGTTGCCGCACTGGCACAGTCCCAGAGGGTTGCCGCTGTAGTCGCTGGACGGGTTGCTGAACATGTTGAAGAACAGCCCGTCCACGTCGTAGCGCTCCAGCGCCTCGGTCAGGATTTCGACCGCCTTCTCGCGGTACCAGCCGCCGTTGATGCACGCCTGGTACAGCCCGTTGTAGGGCGCCGGCTCCCCGTTCGCCTTTTTGAAAAACCACTCCGGGTGGGCGTCGTAGACGTCCTTGCGCGCCTTGCTCAGGTCGAAGCGCCCCACCACGCGAATGCCGCGCGCGTGCGCCAGGCGCAGCACCTCGCCGAAGGTGTCGTGTCCCTTGGGAATGTAAGGACTCTGGTAGTGGAACTGAACTTGGGTGGGATAGAACGACGAGATGCCGCCCATGGCCATGAGCAGCACGTTGGCGTCGAAACCGGCGATCTCACCCAGGAAGCGTTGCGGATCGAGCGCGGCGTCCGTCTCGCGCAGGTTGGTCTGCACCCAGCGGATCGGCTCGCGCATCCACCAGCCTTGCTGAGCGGCGCACAAGGCGGAAAGACCGAGGAGAATGGTGAAAACCCGGACGGCTCGCATAGCCAGAAGTATATCCCCTGCGTGGGGGTGGCGCTGGGCGGACCTCTGGAAATAGGGGTTTGAGTGTACTGTCCCCGGTTTCGGGTTCGCGGCGACGC
>JACQZT010000427.1 GCA_016213755.1 Acidobacteriota bacterium
CCAGGCACGGCGTCTGAGATGTAGGGGATCAACTCGCGCGCGGCGGCGGCCACCACCAGGCGCTGGCCTTTGACGGCCGGGAAGCGGTAGCGGTCCACACCGCCGGGCATGATTTGCCCGTTGATGGTTGCGGGCAGCGTGACGCTGATCGGAGCCACGGGTTGAGGGCGAAAAACCACCGCTTTTTTGGCGAACGGCGTCTCGCCGGAGGGCTTGGCCGGCGGCTTGGAGAACTCGGGCAACTGCCCGATGTCCAGAGCCAGCGGATTGGTCACACCCAAGTTTGCCGCCAGCCGCAACTCCCGCCGGCCGGGCGCGGCGTCCGGCGCCACGGTCACCTGAAGCCGGACGGTTTCGGCGATGGCGGGACTGGAGGGCCGCCGGATGAAGGTCATGATCTTCTGCCGGATTTCGGCCACGGCTTTTCGGTCCTCGGCCGAAGCCGGGCTCTTGTCCATGAGTTCCTTCAGCTTCTCGCGCAACTGGTTGAACTGGCCCTGGGTGAGCGGCTTGACGTGTTCGATCACCTTGACCTGGACGCCGGAGCCGGAGAGATAGGCATGCTTGACGCCCTCCAGAAACTGCCCGCCCACGGTGGCTTCGAAGTCCGAGCCCTGGCGTCCGCCGGCGGGATAGACATAGCCGGCGTGCGGGACGAACTGCTGCGCGTCAACCGCCGCCATGGCCGCGAGGCCAAGGATCCAGTGCCAGCGCACTAAAGAATCTCCTTCAATCGTCCGCCCAGGGTGACGCCCTCGGCGGCGGAAGGCGTGACGCTGGCAGCCAGTCCCGTGGGATGGGGCAGTTTGGCTGCGGGGTCGATGCCCAACAGTTCGTAAATGGCGGCGATGAGGTCGGCCGGATAGACGGGCCGGTCGCGCACCTCTTCGCCTTTCGCATCCGAGGCGCCGACCACCTGGCCGCCTTTGAACCCGCCACCCGCGACCAGGGCCGAGAAGACCTTGCCGTAATGGTTGCGCCCGCCATTCCAGGGCGCCTCCCACATCACCCGCGGCGTGCGGCCGAACTCGCCGCTCCACCACACGATGGTGCTCTCCAGCAGACCACGCTGCGACAGATCGTCGAACAGCGCCGACATGCCCTTGTCCATTTCGGGCAGTCTGCGTCGCATGGTCTGGAAATGCTGCTTGTGCGTGTCCCAGCCTTTGTAGTTGATGGTGACGTAAGGCGCCCCGCGTTCGACCAGCCGGCGGGCCACCAGGCAGGACTGGCCGAACGTGTTGCGGCCGTAGCGGTCCCTCAGTTCGGCGGTTTCTTGCGAGAGGTCGAAGACCTTGCCCGCATCGCCCAGAATCAGGTCGTAGGCCTGGTTCCCGGTTTGCTCGAAAGCCGCCAACTGGAGGTTGCCCGGCAGGGCGCGTTCGAGCGTGTTCAGCTTGCGCAGGTAATCGCGCCGGGCCTGCTGGCGCTGGTCGGAGATGCCCGGGGCGATCACGCCCTCGACGGCGAAGCGCGCCTGCGCCGGGTCGCCGCCGGTGGCGAAGGGTTTGTAGCGCGAGCCCAGAAAACCCGACTCGGAGAAACGCCCTTGCGGCTCGGTGAGCACGATGTAAGGAGGGATGAGCCCCTTGTACTCCGCGCCTTTGAACAGCGCGACCACGGCGCCCACGCTGGGAAAGACGTCCCGACCGCCGGACATGCGTCCGGTTTGCACCATGTAGGAGGCCGTTTCGTGCGCGTTGACGCCGTGGGTCATGCTCCTGAGGATGGAGTACTTGCCGGCCTGCTTGGCCAGCAGCGGGAGCAGTTCGCCGATGCGGATGCCATCCACGTTGGTGGGGATTGGGTTGGTGAGCGGGCCGCAGTAGTCGGCACCGGCCTCCGGTTTCGGGTCGAAGGTGTCCAGGTGGGCCGGGCCGCCCCACATCCAGATCTGGATGACCGATTTGGCTTTGGGTCTGGGCGCGCCGGCCAGCGCCAGGCCGGCCGCGGCGCAAAACTCGCGACGGGAGATTCCGTTTTCCGTGCTCATATGCTCCACTCGCATTTTAGTGCCGGTAGAGGAATTCCGCACTGTTGATCAGCGCCCAGGCGAGATCCACCACCGCTTCGCGCCCCTTCCCGGCGCCGGATTGCGAATACTCGGTTATGCTTTTGGCTTCCTCTTCGGTGGGGAAGCGGGACAGAATCATCAGGTACAGGCCGGTCACCAGCGCCTTCGGGGTCTTCGAATTGCGGAACAGGCCCTGCAACTTCGGGCCGGATTCGATTTTGCGCTGCACATGCGTCGAGTTCAGCAGATGCAGGCGCTGGGCGGGCGAGGGGCGGTTGTTGCGTTCCGTTTCCAGGCCTGTGTCGCGCGGCGGCCGCCCGAACAATTCGAGGAACGGGCTGGTGATGCTGCCGTCCGGCAGGCTGATGGAACGCTGCCCCTCGGGGATGTAGGTGAAAGGCTCCGGAATGGCGCTGGTGTAGCTTTCCGTGGTTCCGCTGATCTGGCACAGGGCGTCGGCCACAACTTCGGCTTCCAGCCGGCGCAGCGGGTAGAAGGCGAAGTGCGCCTCGGCTTCCGGATGTTCGCTCCCGGGAATGGAGGAAAGCTGGTAGGTCCTGGAATTCAAAATCAGGCGGTAGATGTGTTTCAGGTCGTATTTGGACGCGGCCAGCTCGCGCTCCAGATAAGCCAGCAGTTCGGGGTGGACAGGCGGGTTATCGGGCCGCATGTCGTCCGGCTCGTGCACGATGCCGCGCCCCAGCAGCCAGGACCAGGCGCGATTGACGATGGCGCGCGCGAACCAGGGGTTGTTGGGGGCCAGGAGCCAGTCGGCGAACACCTCGCGCGGATCGCGGCCGGCGGACAGGGCGGCACGCTTGCCGTCGGGGAAGACGGCGAGCTGCTGGGCAGGTTTGGATGGGTCGAAGTAGACGATCTCCTCCTTCCATTCGCCGGTTTCCTTGTAGCCGATTTGAGAGAAGAACGCGGCCATGCCCGCAAGGCGGTCCGGGGGCCACTTTTCAGCGCGGGTCCCCATGAACGCCAGGGCCACGGATTGCGCGATGGCCGGCGGCGCCTTGCTTTGCATGGCGCGGTAGAAGTTGACCGGCGGCACGCGGAAGTTGCTGCCGCTTTCGGTGAGCAGGGTGCGGACGAACCGGTCGTAGGGCAGGTTGTCCCGGATGGCGGCGCGGATCCAGCGGTGATACGCCTGGGCGGCGTTGGGCCATAGGTTGATGGGGAACTCGGCTTTGACGCGCAGCAGGTCGCTCCACTTCATGGCCCAGTAGTCGGCGAATTCCTCGCGTTCGAGCAGGCGGTCGATGAGGACGCTGCGCTTGTCGGGGGCGCGGTCCAGCAGGAACTGAGAGGCTTCCTGGGCGGTGGGCAGCGTGCCGATGACGTCGAGGAAGGCCCGGCGCACGAACACGGCCTCCGAGCACAGGCGCGCGGGCCGAATGCCTTTCTGTTTCCAGCGGGCGAACACCAGTTCGTCGATTTTGCCTTGCGGGGCGAGCGCGTTCCGGCTTTCGTATGGCCCGGCCTGCGTCGCCGCCAGCAGCAGCGCGGGAATCAGAATTGTCGTCATGCGACGCTATAAGAGTAACCCGAGAATCAGTGTACAGTTTCGCGCTTCGGTATGATGGCTCGGTATGAAAGAGCGACTGGCGGTATTGCTGCTGGTGGCCGGCCTGGCGCCGGCGGCGGATCTTTTTCGGGACGACTTCTCGCGGCTGCCCGCGGGCTGGCTCTCTCAGCCGGTGTGGCGGCTCAACGCCGCCATCCAGGAATACCACTACCTGCCGCATCGCGGCGTCCCGCTGGCGCCGTGGGAAAACGCGCTGTGCCACCTGGACGCCTGGGTGGCGGGCCAGGAGGACGGCGCGCCGTACCTGGAGCAGGTGCTGCTCAACAACGACCGCCTGCGGCAGGCGCATCCGCTGTTCGTTACCGGCGACGCCGAGTGGAGCGACTATACGGTGGAAGTCAAGGTCAAGCCGCTGCTGCGCACCGAGATCGCGGGCGTGGTCTTTCGCTATCACACCAACCGCCATCACTACGTCTTCGCGCTCAGCGGCGGGGACACGGCGCGCGTGCTGGTCTATCTGCCCATCGAAGCCAAGTTCCGCAATCTCGATGCGCGCGAACTTGGCCGGGCCGCGTTTGCCTATGACACGCGGCATTATTACTCGCTCAAGGTCGAGAACAGCGGAGCGCGCATTCGCGCGTTCATCGACGGCAAGCTGCTGATCGAGGCCGAGGACAAGGAGATTCTCAAAGGCAAGGCCGGCGTGACCGCCGATGTGCCGGCGCGCTTCCAGGATTTCCGGGTGACGGCGACCGACGCGGGCCGCAAAGCCATCGAGTCGCGCATCCGCGAAAGGGAGCAATTGCTGGCGCGGTTGCAGGCCGAGAACCCGCGACCCAAGCTGTGGAAGAAGTTCGCCACGCCGGGTTTCGGCACGGGGCGCAACGTGCGTTTCGGCGATCTGGACGGCGACGGGCGCCTGGACCTGCTGTTCGGGCAGAACGTGCAGCGTCACCCGTACGATATGGCGCACCTGACCTGCCTGACCGCGGTCACGCTGGAGGGTAAGGTGCTGTGGCAATCCGGCAAGCCGGACCCGCGCAACGGCCTGCTCACCTATGACACTCCGTTCCAGATTCACGACATCGACGGCGACGGCAAGAGCGAAGTGGTTCTGGCGAAGGATTTCAAGTTGCAGGTGCTGGACGGGCACACGGGCAAACTGCTGCGGGAAGTGGAGACGCCCAAGGCGCTGCCCGGCCCGCGCGAGGTGTCCTACGAGAACGTCTACGGCGACTCGATCGCGTTTGTGAATGTGCTGGGAGACAAGCGACGCCACGAAATCCTGCTCAAAGACAGATACCGGAATTTCTGGGTCTATAACAACAAGCTCGAGTTGTTGTGGAAGGGCGAAGGACAGGTTGGCCATTACCCGTACCCGGTGGACACAGACGGGGACGGGCGCGACGAGGTCGCCATCGGCTACGCCTTGTGGGATCACGACGGGCGCCTGCTTTGGAGCCGCGATAAGGAGTTGCGCGATCACGCCGACGGCATGATGATTGCCAACCTGAGCCCGGATCCGAAGGGCGAGCCGCGCTACTACGCCGGCGGCAGCGACGAAGGCGTGCTGGTCATCGACCTCGGCGGCAACATCCTCAAGCACGTGCGCCTGGGCCACGGGCAAAGCCCGGTGGCGGGCAAGTTCCGCATGGATGTCGGGGGGCTCCAGTTTGCCACGGTCAACTTCTGGTACAACCCGGGCATTGTGAGTCTGTTCGACTGGGAGGGCAACCTGCTGGCGCAGGAAGAGCCGATTCACTCTGGCAGCCCGATGCTGCCGGTGAACTGGCGCGGCGACGGGCAGGAGTTCATTCTTCTTTCGGGCAATCCTCGCGAAGGCGGAATGATCGACGGCCAGGTGCGGCGGGTGGTGATGTTCCCCGACGACGGGCACCCGGACCTCACCTGTTACGTCGCCAACGTGACCGGCGACGAGCGGGACGAAATCATCCTGTGGAACGAGAAGGAAGTGTGGATCTACACGCAGGACCGGCCGTTCAACGGCAAACGCATCTACGCGCCGGTGCGCAATCCGGACTATAACGAATCGAACTACCGCACCACGGTCTCGTTGCCGGGGTGGAAGGAGCGCTGATGCTGGCCCTGGTTCTTGCTCTTGCGCTGGCGCCGGAATGGGCGCGCGAGGTCGAGGCGCTGCGGCCCGCGGACACGAGCGCCGCCGAGCGGGCGGTGCTGGATGCGCTGGAGAGCCGCGCGCGGGAGACGCTGGCCGCGCTGCGGCATCCGCAAACGCGCGCGGAGACCGAGGCGGCGCGACCGCGGCTGCGCCGGCAGCTCGAGGAGGCGCTCGGCTACCGGCGCCTGCCGCGCTCGACCGCGCGCCCGCGCGTAACCGGAACGCTGCGCCGGCCGGGGTATCGTATCGAGAAAATCGTCTTCGAGTCGCTGCCGGGAGTGGAAGTGCCGGCCCACCTGTACGTACCGGACGGGCTCACTGGGCGAGCGCCGGCGATCCTGTTCTACAACGGCCACTGGTGGAACGACAGCAAGACGAAGCCGGATTTCCAGTCTTTCTGCATCACCATGGCGCGACTCGGCTTCGTGGTCTTCAGCTTCGATCCGTTCGGACAGGGCGAGCGGGGCGTTTCGTCGCGCGACCACCGGCGGGTGGAATCGCTCCTGGTCGGCGTGGCGCAGCAGGGATTCGCGGAACTCGAGTCGCAATGCGCGCTGGACTATCTGCTCTCGCGAAAAGAGGTGGATGTCGCGCGGGTGGGCATGACCGGAGCTTCGGGCGGGGGCTACAACACCTGGATTACAGCGACGCTCGACGACCGGATCAAGGTCGCCGTGCCGGTGGTGGGCACGAGCGACTTCTACCGCCAGATCCAGCACGCGCGCACGGTGGACTGGTACCGCGCGGGCGAGCACTGCCATTTCATTCCGGGGTTGCTGCGCTTCGCCGACAATCACGAATTCACGGCGATGGTCGCGCCGCGTCCGCTGCTGATCATCAACGCCGCGACGGATGCGGGGTTTCCCATCGGCACCGTGGCCGGGTACGGTAAGAGCCTGTACGCGACGTACGGCGCGGGGGAACGATTCGCCTGCTTTGAGGACACCGCCACGGGCCACGGCTATCAGCAGGCCAAGCGCGAGGCGGCCTACGGGTGGTTTCTGAAATGGCTGGCTGGGCGGGGCGACGGGCGGCCCTATGCGGAACCGCCGCACGAGACGCTGCCCTTCGACTCGCCCGAGCTGCGCTGTTTGGAAGACGGACAGAAGCGGCCGGCCGGGCCGGGGATGATCGCGGCGGTGAAACGCATGGCGGCCGGCATTCAGCCGCGCGGTGGCTTCCGCGGCGAGCAGCAGGTGAAGCAGATCGCTCCCACGGCGGCGCGCGTTCAGCGTCTCGAAATCCCCGCCGGCGACGGCGTGACGCTGCCCGCGTTTCTGGTGCGGGCCGAGCGCGAGCGCGGCCTGCTGATCGCGGTGGACGACCGGGGCAAGGAAGCGCTGGCCACGGACGAGTTCGTGCTGAAGGCCTGGCGCGAAGGGTGGAGCGTGGCGGGCGTGGACGTGCGCGGCATCGGCGAACTGACGACATCCAAGATGGGCTGGGTGTCGGCGGTGAGCCTGCTGGCGGGCGAGAACTTCGTCGAGCGGCAGGCGCGGGACCTGCTGCTGGCCGCGGGCAACACTCCGCTGGCGCTGTACGCGCGCGGCGACAATGCCGCGCTGGCGGCCGCCTACGCCGTGGGCGGATTCGGGCGGCGCCTGTGCTGGTACGTGCTGCGCAACGGGTTCACGAGTTTTCGCGATTTTCTGGAACGGCCCGAGTCGCTGCCGCGATCGTACGTGCTCTTCAACGAGGACAAGAACAGCGAACGGATGACGGCGTACGACCGCGAAATCCCGTTCCGCTATTTCGTGTTCGATGGGCTGCGGCGGTTCGACATTCCGCAACTGCTCGCGCGGAGCGCCGCGCGCGGCTATATCGTGGAGCCGGCCGATGGGGACTGGAAACCAGCGTCTCGGAGTAACTGGAAGGAGGTCGATACATCATGCGGACGTTAGCCGTTTTGCTGCTGGCTGTTTGCGTTGCGACAGCCGCGGAATTGCGAGTGGGCACGGGGGCGGTGAAGATCACGCCGCCGCCGGGAGCGCCGATGGCGGGTTACTATTACAACCGCGCGGCCGACGGGGTGCACGACGATTTATGGGCCAAGGCCATCGTCATTGACGCCGGCGGCGAGCGGGCGGCAATCGTGGCCTGCGACATCTCGGGCCTGCCGCGGCCGGTCATCGAACAGGCGCGGCGCGAAATCGAGAAAGACCCCGGCATCCCGCCCGGCCGCGTGATGATCTCCGCCACGCACACGCATACCGGGCCGGTGGTGCTGAGCGGGCCGACGCGCTACAACCTGCAAGGCGAGATGCTGCGCATCGGCCAGCAGTATGCGGCCGATCTGCCCAAACGCATCGCCGAGGCGGTGCGGCAGGCTGCGTCCGCCGTGAAGCCGGCGCGCGTCGCCGCCGGGCGGGGGCGCGAGGATTCGCTCACCTTCAACCGCCGCTTCTTTCTGAAAGACGGCACGGTGGGATGGAACCCGGGCAAGCGGAATCCGAACATCCTGCGGCCCGCCGGGCCGATCGACCCCGGCGTGCCGGTGGTGCTGTTCGAGGCGCCCGACGGGAAGGCGATGGCGGCGCACGTCAACTACGCGCTGCACCTGGACACGGTGGGCGGCACCGAGTACTCGGCCGATTATCCGTACACGCTGTCGCGCCTGCTGGCCCAGGCGCGGGGGGACGATCTGTTGACGCTGTTCAGCATCGGCTGCGCCGGTAACCTGAACCACATTGACGTCAACTGGACGGACCGGCAGAAGGGCCACAACGAGGCCGCCCGCATCGGCACGGTGCTAGCGGGCGAAGTGCTGAAGACCATGAAGCGGCTGGAGGCGATGCCGGCCGGGTCCTTGCGGGCGCGCAGCACGACGGTCGAACTTCCGCTGGCCCAGGTGCGGCCGGAGGACTTGGAGTGGGCGCGCAGAATCACGCCGACGTTCGGCACCGACAAGCCGGCGCCATTTATGGACCTGGTGCGGGCGTTCAAGTTCGCCGACGTGGCCGAGCGCAAGGGCGCGCCGCTGGAGGCCGAGGTTCAAGTGATCGCGCTGGGCGATGAGTTGGCGTGGGTAGGGTTGCCGGGCGAGATTTTCACCGAGCACGGTTTGGCGCTCAAGACCGCGTCGCCGTTCCGCTACACGGTGATTTCGGAGCTGGCCAACGGCTCGCTGGGCTACGTGCCCGACCGCCGGGCCTACCCGCAGGGCGCGTATGAAGCCGAGAGCGCGCGCTGCGGGCCGGGGTCGGGTGAGATGATGGTGGACGCCGCCGTGCGAATGCTGGTTGAACTGCGCCAGGCCAAGTGAGGAACAACGAAATGAAAACAGCCGCTGTAGTTCTGATGATTTTGCCGGGTGTTCTGGCCGCCGGAGTTCCGGCGCAGGACAGCCGCAACACCGATATCAAGCACACGGACACGCGCTACCAAGCTCCAAGCTATCCGTCGCTCGAAGCGTGGAAGCAGCGCGCGGCGCACTTGCGCAAGCAGGTGCTGTCGGCCGCCGGACTGATGCCCATGCCGGTCAAGACGCCGCTCAACGCGCAGATTTTCGGGCGCATCGAGAACAAGGACTACTCCATCGAGAAGGTCTACATCGAAACTCTGCCCGGCTTCTATTTGGCGGGCAACCTGTACCGGCCCGTGGGGCGCACGGGGAAGTTTCCG
>JACQZT010000420.1 GCA_016213755.1 Acidobacteriota bacterium
ATGAGACTGCGACTAGCAGCACCGGGTCCATATTTTATTCCCCATGCCGAAGATTATACGAGAAAACGCAAGCGGCAGAGCAAGAAGTTTCGTAAAATTCTAGCCCGGATTCCCCGCACTGCGCGACAGGCTGGCATTCAGCGCCGCCAGTTGGTCCAATAATCGCCGTTCGGTTTCCCGCCGCCAACGCAGGCGCATGACCGCCGGGCGGCGCTCGCCGGCCGGCGACAAGCTGAGCCAGCCCAGCAGGCACAAGAGACTCATGGCCAGATGCGCGGTGTTAAACCGAGGGACCACCGAGGGGCCGAACAGGTTGCGCACAAACACGCTCAGGGCCAGGCCCATGGAATAGACAGACATCAACACCGCGTGCGACAGGAGATTTCGCGCCACCGGAACCGGAAACCAGAGCAGGAAACCCGCCAAAATCGGCAGGAACAGCGCCACGGCGGCGAGCACCGCGCGGCGCGCGAGGTTCACCGCCAGCAGGACGGGGAAGTCTCCCGGAGAGTGGGTAAAGTCGACCAAAACGGATCCGGCCGAAACCGCCACGCACAGGAGCAGTCCCCACAGCAGGATGCGGCGGCTGAGCCAGTCCAGCCCGCGGTAGTCGCGCAAGGCGAGCGTGGAGAGTTCGAAAACGACGCACCCGGTCAGCAGCCACACCAGCGGTTCGCTGAGCAGCCAGATCCATCCGTAGGCCATTCGCACAGGGTCCACCAGGCGCAGCGCGGCGGTGCGCAAGATGCTGAATGCCCAGAAGGCGGCAAGAAACGGGTAGGTGCGGTGCAAACCGGCGGACCAGAGCCGCCACACCAGCAGGCCCGAAACGATCGTGTTGCCCCACCAGAGGGCGTTTTCGGCGGTTGTCAAGCCAGGCATCGAAGAGTCGCGTGCGCGCTCCCCGATTCTACCATTCGGCTAGCGTGCGTCCGAGGAGGGACAGGGGAAGCAGCGCGGATCGGGCTGCTGGGCCAAGGCATGGTTGGCAATTACGGCGAATTGCAGCGCAATGGCGAGCATAAGAACCAGTCTTTTCATGGATCGAACCTTCCTTCCCGCCGGCCGTATGGGGATAGCCGGCATGAGAAAAGGATAGTCGCAGGTCCGTATCAAATACCGAAATAGGCGAATATTTTCCGAAAACGGAACAGCCCTGGCGGTTTGTTCCGTTTTTGTCCTCGACGCGCGCGAAACAGTGGTGTAGAATCTAGAGTTGTGATGGCGAGCGACAACGACGCGCCGGGCGAAATCCATCCGGCGATGCACAGCGTGGCGGACGACCTGTGGGGCCGCACGCTGTCCAAAATCGAAACGGTTGTGGGCCGGCTGGTGTACCTGGCCGGGTTGCGGGACCCCAATTCGGGCCGCTACGAGCATCACGGGCTGGTGCTGGTGTTCGGCGACGAAGAGGCCGGCCGTGCGCTGCGCGAGAGCCACGAGAAGGTTTTCGCCGGGTGGCTGGAGTTCGACCTGATGCGGCAGAAGGCCGACCTGGGCCTCTACTTTGCCGAGTGCGCCACCCGCAAACGAACCGCCGTCGAGGCGTGGCTGCTTCTTCAGCCGTACCGGAACCTGATTCCGGCGTGTGCCAGCGAGGCGGAGCGCCGACTTTTTCTCTCGGATTTTGCCGTGTTGCTGGAGCTTTTCAGGCGCGAGTGCGGCGTCGCCGCGCGAGACCCAAACGCGTAGCCACTCCGGTTACCTGCCCGATCACGTCCACCTCTCGCGGGTAAGCAAAGGCGCGCGGCGCACACTCGGAAGCGGGGTGGGGGTGGACCACAAGCTGGTCATTGGACTGGGAACACCAGCCGCACAGCCATTCCTCCCGGGTCTCCAGCAGATAGATCGGGCGTTCGAACTCGGAGGTCCATCCCGTTTCGGCGATCTTGCGGCGGGTCTCGTCGATCAGAACCAGCGAACCCGGATGCAGGATGGGGTACATGGACCAGTCCTCGGTTCCGATGAAGGCGTAGCGGTGATTGCGCAGGTCGACGGAGTTCAGCAGCATCAGCGGCAGGCGGCCCCAGCGCTGGATGGCGCGGCTGAGAAACGTGGTGCGGCGCAGATCGATGCCCGGATCCAGGGCCAGCGGGACCTGCACGGCGCCGTGGCCGGTAGTGGTGAAACCCACCTCGTGCGTGCGGCTCACCTCGACCAGCGTCGAGTCGGAGGGGATCTCGCTCACGTTGACGCCGTACCATTCCAGGACCTCCAGAATGTCCAGGCGGTAAATGGCGCACAAGGAATGCAGACGATAGATGTTGGGGACGGCGCCCTTGTTCTCGATGTCCGCCAGCCGGCTCAGGACGATCGTGAATTCGTCGTTCTTGTGGCGCTCGGCGATCCGCTGACTCGCCTCTTCGACGTCCCGGTAGCGCAGGTTGAGCCGTTCCCGGACGCGTTTGAGTCTCTGTCCAGCCTCGTCCATGTTTTGACGCTTCGCCCAGCCAGCCGAACCCGCTGACCCGGGGGAGACACCTGCTCTTCCGGGAATGGACGTGTTATCGTTGGCATTATACCGGCGGCCCGAGCGCGGGGGCAAGCGCCAGGCGGCGGTTTTGTTCCGAAATCAGAACAAGATATCGGCAGGGAGGAGAATTTGCGGATCGTGGTCGGCATTTCCGGCGCCAGCGGCTCGGTCTATGGTCTGCGGCTGATGGAGAAACTCCGCGCCCGGCCCGAAGCCGAGATCCACCTGGTGACGACCCGGGCCGGCGAGCGCACAGCCTGGCTGGAAACCGGCATGAAAGCCGCCGGCATCCGCCGGCTGGCGCACCACTCCTACAGCGTGGAAGACATTGGCTGCCGGCTGGCGAGCGGCTCGTTTCCCACCCACGCCATGGTGGTGGCTCCCTGCTCTGTGCACACCATGTCCGCTATCGCCACCGGCATCAGTTCGAACCTGCTGGTGCGCGCCGCCGACGTGATGCTGAAAGAAAGGCGCAAGCTGATCCTGCTGGTGCGGGAAACGCCGCTGCACCTGGGACACCTGCGCACGATGGCCGCGCTGGCGGAAATGGGCGCCATCATCTGCCCCCCCATTCCGGCGTTCTATCATCAGCCGAAGAGCGTCATGGACATTGTGGACCACACCATCGAGCGGGTGCTCGACCTGCTGGATCTGCCGGCGCCGGACGCGCGCCGGTGGAACCCGGAAGAGTCCCAGGAGCGCGAAGCGTGAAGAAGAAAACCGAGAGAGTATCGTTCCAGGGAGAGAAGGGCGCCTTCAGCCAGCAGGCGGCGCTGCAACTTCTGGGCCCCGCCATCGAGGTGGTGCCCTGCCAGCGTTTCGACGATCTCTTTCGGAGCCTGGAGAACAGGACCGCCGGCGCCGCCGTGGTTCCCATCGAGAACACCCTGCACGGCTCCGTGCACGAAAACTACGACCACCTGCTGCGCTTTGAGTTCCCCATCGTGGCCGAAACCAGCGTGCGCATCGTGCATAACCTCATCGCGCCCCCCGGCGTGCCTTTCCGGGCCGTGCGCCGGGTCTACTCTCACCCGGTGGCTTTGAACCAGTGCCTCAAGTTCTTCGAGCGGTATCCGGAACTGGTGCGCGAGCCGTTCTACGACACGGCCGGCAGCGTCAAGATGGTGATGGAAGAGCGTCCGGAGGGCGTGGCGGCCATCGCCTCTTCGGTGGCCGCCGGGATTTACGGCGGCGCCATCCTGAAGAGCTCGATCGAGGACGACCGGCAGAACTTCACACGGTTCTTCCTGCTGCGCCGGCCGGAAGACGTGCCGCCGCTGGCCAAAGTGCCGGCCGGCAAGGGGAAGTGGAAGACCTCGCTGGTCTTCACTCTCAAGAACATGCCCGGCAGCCTGTTCCGCGCTCTCGGCGCGTTCGCCCTGCGCGACATCAACCTGGCCAAGATCGAATCCCGCCCGCTGCGCGGCAAGCCCTGGGAGTACCTTTTCTACGTCGATCTCATCGGGCGCCTGGACGAACCGCGCCTGAATAACGCTCTCGGCCACTTGGGCGAACTGGCCGACTTCCTGCGCGTGCTGGGGTGCTATCCGCAGGGGGCGTGACGCGTCACAGGTGTTCCCGGAGGAAGTTCAGGATCTCGCGCCGCCCTTCGGGCGTCTCCTGGTGGCCGGCGTCGTAGCGCAGCAGCTTCCAGCGCTCCGGGTGACCGGCGGCGGCGTAGACCTCTTTGAGCTCGCGGTCGATGCGCTCCAGCCCAGCCGGCGGGGTCAGCGCGTCGCGGTCGCCGGCCAGGCTGAGGTGGGCGCGAGGCGCGATCAGCGCATTGATTTGCGCGGTGGTGAAGTGCTTCAGCAGCGCGGGCACGTAGTAGTAGACGCCGTGCCCCTTGAGGTTATCGGTGTCGAGCAGGGCCTGGAAATCGGTGAGGCAGCAAATGTCGAAGCAGGCTTTGACGAGCGGGTCGAGCGCCGCCACCCACCAGGACATGGTGCTGCCCATCGACAGGCCCAGCGTGCCGATGCGCGAGGCGTCCACGCCGGGCCGCGAGGCCAGGTAGTCGAGGCCGCGCAGCGAATCGTAGACCATCATGCCCCACAGCACCTGGCCCTTCCAGAGCATCTCCTTGAACACGTCCAGTTCGGTGCGGCGGGCGCGTTCGCCGAAGACCCAGGTGTCCATGCACAGCGCGCAGTAGCCCTGGGAGGTGAGCGCCTCGGCGAAGGGCGGCTTCTGGAGTTGAATGCGCCCGCGGATGAGTTCGTCCTTGCCGAGTTTGTAGTCGCCGCCATGCGCGTGGTTGTAGAGGATCGCCGGGATGCGCCCGGCGGCCTGCTTGGGGCGCGCAAACCAGGCCGGCGCCGGTTCCAGGCCGTTGAGGTCGAGCTCGAGCCGCTCTAAGACGTAGCTGCCCCGGTCTTCGCGCGAGACGGTGCGCGCCGAGATCTTGCGGTTGCGCGGCGGCAGGTCGCCCAGCAGCTTGTAGAGCAGTCTCCGGCGCTCGGCCGGAGCGGGGGCCGTGGTACTCATCGCCATCCCTCCCGGAATTGCGGTCAAAAATGAGCGTCTGTGCATGGCGGGTCTTCACCGGGCCCGGAAGGAAAAGCCGGCTAGGCCCACCTGGTCGCTGCCGTCGATGCGGAAGCCGAACTTTCCGGCGGTGAAGTTGCGGCCCGATTCGGTCCAGGTGTCCAGGGTTTCCCATTTACCGCTGCGCTGCACGTACTGGGTGACGCTGGTCGGAGCGATGTCGATGCGCAGGCGGAACTCGTTCTCGCTTTCGACGCGATGGTCGATCTTGGCCAGTTCGATGGCCTTGCCGTTGACCACGTCCGTGCGATAAAAGCGCCGGCCGTCCAGTTCGAAGAGGCAGTAGTTGCGCGCGTCGCGATAGTTGACGAAATACCGCAGGCGCCGGCCCTTCAAACGCGCGGCTTTGAACTCGAAAACTCCCCGCGCGGGCTGGGTCTTATAGGTGACGAAGCTGCCGCCCTTGCGCACCAGCCACGGGCCGTCCTGCTGCCAGGCCTTCGGATCGTCCCAATCGTTCATGCCCCCGCCTGGAGGCGCCGCCGGCGCGGCGGGCGCGGCCGCGCTCTTGACGGCGGTCAGCGAGAGGGTGACGTCCTTGGTTTCGCCGGCCACCAGTTGCACGGTCACGATGTTGTCCTGGAAGCCGGCCGCCGCCACGGCGATGGTATAAATGCCCTCCGGCAGCCGCAGCGTGGTTTCCCGGACCATGCGCGGCTGCGCTTCATCCGAGCGCTTGATCAGGATGCGCGCGCCGGCCGGAGTGATGTTCAGGCGCAGGATGCCGGGCATCACCTCCATCCCGAGATCCGCCCCGGAGAGTTCCAGCGTCTCGCCGGCTTTGAATTCGCGGCGGATCTGCTTGGGCGTATAACGCTCGCGCCGGAGCTCGATGACGTGCTCTCCGGGAGGAACGCTGCTGTTCAGAAACGCACCGTCGCTGTACACGCGGCCCAGGTTGTTGCCGTCCAAGAAAACCTGCGCTCCGGGTACCGCGCCGCGCAGCCGCAAGCCGGCCACTTTGGGCAGGGCGGCCATTTTGAATTCGATCCGGGTCTCTTCGCCCTTGCGGATCTGGACCTTCTGCTCGGGCACGTCCTGGAAGCCCTCCTTGGCCACGCGCACGGCGTATTCGCGAACCGGCAGCGCGGGAATGCGCAACTGGCCTCGGCGCGTCTTCATGCCCGGATAGGCCTTCCCGTTCAAGTACACGATGGCCTCGTCTTCGCCGGCGCTGATCACCAGCGTGCCGGCGTTGAGGTCCAGTTTGAGGAACGCCGTCAGCATGGGGGCGGGGGTGAAACTCAGCACCAGTTTGCGCTGGTCGCTGCCCTCGCCCAGCGTCAGCTCGTGATCGCCGGTTCTCAGGTTCCGGAGCGCCAAGCCGTCGGCCGCGGTTTCGCCGGCCGGCTGTCCGTCGAGGGCGACCTTGATGGGCGTCTTGCTGGTGTGGATGCGCGCCTCGCTGCCGGAGCCGCTGACCACGACGGCCAGGAAGTTCTTCACCGCGATGGGGCTGCCTACCACGGGCGCCTGCCCGGGAGTCACAGTCAGGCTCAGGGTCGCCTCGCCGCCCCGGCCGGTCACCTTGATCGTGTGCTGGCCGGCGGGCACTTTTTCGAGCACGAACTGGCCCTGCTGCAACTCACCGGCGGGCTGATCGTTCAGCAGCACCTGCCCGTTCTCCAAGTCGGCGAAGAGCTTCACCTGGAGCGGGGACGGCTGCAAAATGAGACTGAGCGCGGCCGGCGCGCCGAGGGCGACGTTGAGCGTCGCGGTCGCGATCTCGAACCCGTCCAGGACCGCCTGCACCTGGTAGGCTCCCGGTGCCAGGTCCACCTTGCAGTTGGAGGTGCACTTGGCTTCGTTGTTGACGCGGATCTGCGCGCCGGCCGGCGTGGTCCGCACATCCACCGAGATGGCGCTGGGTGTCGCCGGCTTCTGCACGGTCTTGCGCAGCATGAAGACGATGCCGCCGAAGGCGACCAGGCCAATCGCGCCTCCGACCAGAAGCGCCCGCTTCCACATGGCCCCGCCGGCGGGGGGAGGCGCGGCTGGAGGCGCCGCCTGGGGCGGGGCGGCGGGGTAGTCCAGCGGCGGCGGCCCGGCGGGCTGTACCGGAAGACTGGCGCTGGGGAAAGCAGCCGGAACCGGCGTCTGCGGCGGCGCGGAGGCGGGCGGGTAGGGCTGCGGCGTGGCCCAAGGTTGGGTTCCCGCCACGGGAGGCTGGGGCGTGGCCGGATAGGGGGTCGCGGGAGTTGGGGACGGGGAAGGGATCGCGCCGCCGGCTTGTTTCAGTTCCAGGCCGCGGGCCAGGATGCGCTGTTTCACTCGCGCCACGCCGTTCCGCACGTCGGGATGGTCCGGAGCCTGCTGCGAGACGGCCTCCAGGCGATAGAACAGCATCTTCAGCCCGGCCAGGTCGGGCACCGTCTCCACGTCCCGTTCCAGCATCTGCAACTCCAAAAGTGCGCCGGAAGCGTCTCCGGGTTGCCCGAAAGGATCGTTCTGATTGGCCACGATATGCTCCGATGAGATTATGCCACGACCGGGCGTTTGTTGTATGATGCCGTCTCGGAGGTGAGTTTTGACCAGACGGGAAGCATTGCTCGCGGCGGCCTCACCGCTCGCGGTTTCGGCCCCCCCGGGCGGGATGCCGCGCGTGCGCATCGGCAAGCACGAGTTCTCGCGGCTCATGGCGGGCGGCAACCCGGTGAGCGGCAATTCGCACCAGCCGGGCCGGCTCAGCCGCGAGATGCGCGACTACTTCACGGCGGAGAACGTCAAGAAGATGCTGCGCGCCTGCGAACAGGCGGGGATCAACACCTGGCAGTCGCGCGCCGACCGGCACATCATGCGCCTGCTGAACGAGTATCGCCTGGAAGGCGGCCAGATCCAGTGGGTGGCCCAGACCGCCTCGGAACTGGCTGACATCCCGCGCAACATCCGCGAGTGCGCCGGCCTGGGCGCCGCCGGGGTTTATCATCACGGCTCCTCGACCGACAGCCTGTGGGCCGCGGGCAGAATCCAGGAAGTCCGCGAGCGGCTCAAGGTGATGCGCGACGCGGGCGTTCTGGTGGGGCTGGGCACGCACATCCCCGCCGTCATCGACCACGCCGAAGAGAAGGCCTGGGACGTCGATTTCTACATGACCTGCATCTATAACCTGAGCCGGACGAAAGAGGAAGCCAGCCGCGTGGCCGGCCGCCCGGTGGAGGGCGAGTTTTTCTGGGAGCCGGACCGCGTCGAGATGCTCAAGCGGGTGAAGCAGACCCGCAAGCCGTGCCTGATCTTCAAAGTCTACGGCGCCGGCCGGCGGTGCGGCTCGGCCGAGGACATGCGCGCCGCCCTGCGGCAGGTGTTCGAGTACGCCAAGCCGTCGGACTGCCTGGTCGTCGGAATGTTCCCGAAACACAAGGAGCAGGTGCGGGAGAACTGCGCGCTGGTCCGGGAGGCATTATGAGAACTTGTCTGCTACTCTGGTTCACAATCGTTATGAGCGCTGCCGCACAACCCCCAGGCTGGTACCCACATGAAGGCGGGCTGCTGAAGTACCGCGTCCAGATCCGTTTCGGCCAGGAGCCGGAGAGCATGCCCGAAGGCTGGGCGTTCGGCCGCGTCTCGGCCGTGGCGTCCGATTCGGCGGGCCGCGTGTTCGTGTTTCACAGAAACATCAAGATCGACCCGCTGATCGTCTTCGACGCCGCCGGCAAGTATGCCCGTTCCTGGGGCAAGGGCGTTTTCGTCAACCCCCACGGAGTGCGGATCGACCGCGAGGACAACGTCTGGCTGATCGACAACGGCATGCACCAGGTGATGAAGTTTTCCAATGACGGCCGGCTGCTCATGACGTTGGGGATCAAAGGCCAGGCGGGAACCGACCAGCGCACCTTCAACAAGCCCACCGACGTGGCCTTCGCGCCCAACGGAGACTTCTACGTTTCCGACGGCTACGGCAACTCGCGCGTGGTGAAGTTCTCCCGCGACGGCAAGTACCTGCTGGAGTGGGGCAAGAAGGGCTCGGGGCCGGGCGAGTTCAACCTGCCGCACCAGGTGCAGTTGGATTCCAAGGGGCGGGTCTACGTGAGCGACCGCGAGAACAACCGCATCCAGGTTTTCGACGCGGGCGGGAAGTTTCTCAAGCAGTGGACCCACCTGGGCGCCACGCAGGGCATCTCGATCACTCCGCGCGACGAGATGTGGATTGTCACGCACCGCAATAACATCGAGAACGTGACTTACGACACCCTGGCCGGGCGCATCATGAAACTCGATCTCGAATCCGGCCGCGTCCTGGGCGCCATGGAAAGCCCGGGCCACTGGATCGATGCTGGCGCCAAGGGCGAGATCTACATCGGCAGCCTCACCGGGAACGTGTTCCGCTGGGTCCCCGGCTGGCTGGAGCGCTGAGATGCTTTCCGCGCCTTTGTGTTTGTACCTGGCGAGCGCGCCGTCGCGGCTGCTGGCTTTGAGCCCGGTCGACCTGGCGATCATCGTCCTCTATTTCGTGCTGGTGCTGGGCATCGGCTTCTACCTGAAGAAATACGCCAACACGGGCGAGGGCTTCTTCATGGCCGGGCGCGAGATGACCGCCTGGATCGCCGGCCTGAGTTTCATTTCGGCCAATCTCGGCTCGCTCGAGATGATGGGCTATGCGGCGGCGACGTACCAGTACGGCATCCTGGTGGGGCACGCCTATTGGATCGCGGCGATACCGGCCATTCTGTTCCTGGCCATCGTCATGATGCCGTTCTATTACATCTGCAAGACCCACTCGGTGCCGGGGTACCTGAAGCTGCGTTTCGGCGAATCGACGCGCGGGCTGTCGGCCATCTCCTTCGCGGTGATGACCATTCTCATGAGCGGCATCAACATGTACTCGATGGCCGTGGTGATGAAAGTCATCCTGGGCTGAGACATCAACTTCTCGATCTGGGTTTCCTCGCTCACGGTGGCGGTCTATGTCATGATGGGCGGCTTGCTGTCGGCGATCTTCAACGAAGTGCTGCAATTCTTCCTCATCTGGCTGGGCTGCCTGATTCCGCCCGTCATCGGCCTGATCGAGGCCGGGGGCTGGGACGGCATGGTGGCGCGCATCGCCCAGCGCTTTCCGGGGCAGGACTACACGCACATGTGGCGCACCGTGGGTTCCTTCTCCGACAACCCCATGGGTATTCATTGGACCGGCATCGTCTTCGGCTGGGGCCTGGCCATCTAGTTCGGCTATTGGACCACGGACTTTCTGGTGGTGCAGCGCGTGATGGCGGCTAGGGACCTGCGCTCGGCCAAACTCGGCACCATCATCGGCGCGTTCCTGAAGATGATGGTGCCGCTGATTGTCATCCTGCCGGGGCTGATCGGGCTGGCGGTGCTGCCCATGAAGCTGCTGCCGGAAGCCGAGGCGGTGGCCACGGGCGGGCACAGCTTCAACGAGGTGCTGCCGCTGCTGATGGCGCGCTACCTCGGGCCGGGGCTGCTGGGTCTGGGCGTTACGGCGCTGATCGCGGGCTTCATGAGCGGCATGGCGGGTAACGTGAGCGCGTTCGCCACCGTGTGGACCTACGACATCTACCGGCCCTTCGTGCGCCAGAAGGCCTCCGACGGCCACTACCTCGCCATGGGCCGCTAGTGTTCGCTGCTGGGGGTTTTCGTGAGCATCGGCGCGGCCTACCTGGTGATGGGCTTTTCGAGCATCATCGTCTACGCGCAGGTGGTGTTCGTCATCTTCATCGTGCCGCTGTTCGGCACCGTGATTTTGGGCATGCTCTGGAGGCGCACTACCCCGGCGGGCGGGTTTTGGGGCCTGCTGGCGGGCATCCTGGTGGCGTTCGGCCTGTTTGTGTGGGTGAAGCTGGTTCCGAGCGCGCTGGTCTATATGGCCTTCTCGCCGCAGGCCAAGGACATGCCGGAAAACATCTACCGCGCCATGTGGTCGCTGCTGGCGACCGTAGTCGTGACCTTGGTGGTCAGCCTGTTCACCAAACCCAAGCCGGTGAGCGAACTGGAAGGCCTGGTTTACGGGCTGACCCCGCTGCCCTCGGAAGGCCACCTGCCGCTGCTCAAGCGGCCCATCTTCTGGGCGGCGGTGGTGGGAGTGCTGTTTGTGGCATTCAACGTCATATTCTGGTAGGCTGGCAGGAAATGAGCGAAGGCAAGCACTACATCTCGATCTGGTTTTTCATCGGCAGCCTGCTCGGGGTCTACGGCGTGCTGATCCTGGGCGCGGGTATCTACGGCGCCATCCACCCGCCGGCGGAGAAGGTGGTGCTCTCCGAGCTGCACGCGGGCATCTGGTGG
>JACQZT010000414.1 GCA_016213755.1 Acidobacteriota bacterium
GTGCCGGACACGGCCGGACTGGTGGACCTGGCGCAAGTGATGCACGATGGAAACGGCGGCGGCCAAGCAGGCGTACAAACGGCGAAGCGGGGTGGCCGAATCGCCGAACGCGTGGATCAAGGAGAAATTCGGGATCGGGAAGCTGCGCTTGCGAGGTCTGGTCAAAGCGGGCATTGAGGTGCTGTGAGCGTGCCTGACCTGCAACGTCATGCAATGGATCCGCCTGGTCTGGCGCCAACGCGGCGAAACGTTGCCGCAGGCGGTTTGAGAAGCTGCTGCAGGCGCTTCCGGAAGGAGGCAAGCCCCTCGCCCGGCTCGCCTCGCTCAATCCGGCGCAACGGTTTTTTGAAAACTTGACAGCTCCTCAGGGAGCGGTCTTAGTAGACCAGCGCGTTGAAGAACAGCTTGAATCCCTGGTAGCTCTGAGCCCGGTACTGCGGGCGCATGCCGAACATCACGACGCGCCCCTGACCCATCGGAGCGTCCACGAGAGCGGCCCGCCCGGCCAGGTACTTTTCTCCCAGCAGCCAGCCCGAGGCCAGCAGATCGGAGGCCGGGTAGCGGGCCACGATTCCGGCCGTCGCATTCCAGGCCGGGCTGCCCTGCGACCAAAGCGTAATCTGTTCCGGCAGGCCCAGCGCGAGCGGATGTTTCGGATCCAGGCGCGCATTGAGAATCGAGCCCGGAGAGTAGAACTCGCGGTTCGACAAGCCTCCCACCACGTTCTTGGCCTCGACACCCAGCTTTTCGGCCAGTTCGGAAGCGTGGTTGAGCAGCACTACCGACCCGCCGGCGGCGGCGAAGCGCTTCAGCGCCTCGATCCCGGCCTCGCCCAGCCCGCCCACGTACTCCTCCGGCATCGAGCCTTTGCGATCGCCGCTGACGATGCTGGCGGCCGACTGGTCGGCGAAGACGACCACGTCGAAGCGGTCGCGCAACGAGCCGGTCTGAAAGTCGCGGTTGAACAGGCTGGTGTACTCGAAACCGAACTGCTCCAGCAGCCAGCGTGTCCAGCCCTCGTCCATGGGCGCTGTGTAGCTCTTGTAGAGGCCGATGCGCGGGCGCTTGAGCTCTGCGCGTCCGGCGCCGGCCGCGGCATGGAAATCGCCGCCGGTGGTGTCCCGCCAGACCCGTCGGCCGGACTTCCAGAGGGCGTTCACCGCGCGCCAGCTCTCCACGTCGGAACCCGCCAGCACTCCCGCGCCACGCGGCCGGTCCAGCTCGACCGGGAACTTCGCCGCGCGCGCCAGGGAAGCCGCAAAGGGCGCTTCGACAGTGTCCACAGCCACGCCCATCAGCAGCGGCAGCGTGTGCGCGGTGACGTCGTACGGCCGCTTGGGCGGCCCGCCCGGATACAGGCGCAGGTCGGGGTACTGCTGCCGCTCGAGCAGCGTCTTGGCGAACGAGCTGTAAGGCTGCTGCATGCGGATGACGTAGCTCGCGGCCGGGTACTCTCTGCCGCCGGCGGTGAAGGGCGCGCCGGCGCGCTCGATTTCGACCAGGCCGAAAGCCAGAGTCTCCAGCAGCTTTTTCGCCGAGCCGGGGTCGAACTGGCGCGCGGGAATCACGAATGCGTAGGGCGACCGGCGTGCCACGGCGCGCTGGTGGATGGTGTAGAAGTTGCGCAGGAAGCCGGCGCGCCGCACGCTGGCTTCGTAGAGCAGCGATTCCCAGGCGATCAACTGGTAGTCGATGATGTCGCGCAGCCGCCATTCCCCGCCCTTCCACGGCTCCAGGTAGTTCCAGCTCGGCTGGCGCGGATTGTAGCCCAGCGCGGCTTCGCCGATCTGCTCGGGCTTCACGGTAATCGGCGAGGCGATGCGCGCGCTGGCCGATTCGGTCAGGATACGCAGCCCGCCGTGGTAGGCCTGGTAGTGCCGGCCCGGGGTCCAGAAATCGTACATGGCGTTGACCGCGACGCCGGTCTTGCCGGCGGCCGTGAGGTCGCTGGCCATGGCCATTCCGATCAGGTTGCACTGCTGCGCGATGATCGGATCGATGTTGGGTTCGATGGGGTCCATCCACGGCGGCACGAACATGCGGGAGGCGTAAGGCCCCTGCTGGTGGACGTCGTAGACGATGTGCGGATGCCAGACATTGTGCAGCTCGGAGATGGTGGCGCGCGTTTCCGCCTGCGAGAAGATGTACCAGTCGCGGTTGTTGTCGTGTCCCACGTATTTCTGATAGAGTTCCGGCGGCGACGTGCCCTCGAAGGGGGTTCCCAGCGTCTTGCGGTACCACTTGGCGATCAGGTCCATGCCGTCGGGGTTCAGCGAGGGCACCAGGATGAAGATGGTGTTGTCCAGGATGGCGCGGAACTTGGGCCGGTCCTCGGTCAGCAGCTTGTAAGCGAACTCGACGGCGGTGTGCGCCGCGGCGATCTCGGTGGCGTGGATCGAGCAGGTGATCAGGACCACCGTCTTGCCTTCGGCGATCAGCTTTTCGGCCGCCGCGGGCGTCGTGCGGCGCGGGTCGGCCAGTTGTTTCTGGATCTGCTGGTAGCGGTCCAGGTTCTTGATGTTCGCGGGGCTGGAAATCCACACCGCCACGAAGGGCCGGCCTTCGGTGGACTTGCCGATCTCGCGGAACCGCACCCGGTCGCTCGCCTGGGCGAGCTTCTGGAAGTAGGCCACCGTCTTGTCCCAGTCCAGCACCGTGCGGTCGGCGCCGATCTTATGTCCGAAAAACTCTTCGGGCGCCGGTGGTGCGGCGGACAACCCACAGGCGAACAACAACGCCAGAACGAGCCTTTTCACTATCTACTCAACTCCTTCCAGAGCGCCCGGTAA
>JACQZT010000057.1 GCA_016213755.1 Acidobacteriota bacterium
CTGGCAGTACGTCTCGGTGGATTCGAAGACCGGAGTGCGGGAGTACTCCTGCGGCCCCGCCAGCGACCAGCATGCCGGCGGTTACACGATGGACCAGCGCCGTCCGGAACACCGCTACCTGAACATTGTGGGCGGCTTCCTGGCCGGCACAGTGGATCGGGCGGGCGGGAAACCGCTGCTGACTTTCCGCCACTACAGCGTGGACGGAAAAATCCTCAACGAAGACCGCTTGCCGCTGAATTGACCCGCACAGGCGCCGCGCAACGGCGGCGCCTTGGCGGACTGAAGACGATGCTTACACCAAGGTGACTTGTTCGGCCTGCAAGCCCTTGGGGCCGCGCTTGACAACGAACTCTACCCGGGCGCCCTCTTCCAGCGAACGGTAACCGCTCGCCTCGATGGCGGAGAAATGCACGAAGACGTCTTCGCCATTCTCGCGCTGGATGAAACCATAACCCTTGCCGGCGTTAAACCACTTCACCGTACCTGTTTCTTTCATGTGTGTCTCTTTCTAGCGATCGGAATCCTGGCGTAACGATTGAGGATGGTACAGAGGCGGGCCCGGTACTACTGAAGCGTACTCGTACATCTGGTTCAAAGGACGGACAAGAATCTCAATTGCTAGTTAGATGGTAGCACGCTTTTTGAGCGCCGCAAAACGGAAGGGGCGGCGCCGGGTTCTCAACGCGTGCGCCGCCCTCGATTCCAACCCTGGGGAAAGGGCTTGAGTGTGATTCGAGGATCGCGCATCCGCGGCGCAGGCTCAAGCGAAATACCCGGCCACGGGTGAGATGGCGCGCAATGGCGCGATTTGGCGTGGATTGGCGAGCGGCGTTGATATGAGGCCGGCCGGCCCAGTACAATTGTTTCCGCTATGTCCAATATCGCTGTGATCCAAGACGCCCTCGCCGCGGGAGGGGGCATTGTGCGCCTGGCGCCCTGCTGGGTTCCGCGTTCCTTCCTGATGCCTGGCGGACGTCTGAAGCTCGACCCGCGCGACCTGTACGCGCTGGGCGCCCAGCGCGGCGGCATCGACGAACGCTGGTTTTCATCCACCACCAATGCCGACAACGGCCCCGGAACGCCCGCCGACGAAGGTTTGAGCTACATCGCGCAGAACGGCAAGCGGGTGCTGCTCAAGGAGGCCATCGAGACGCTCGGCGGCGAGTTCCTAGGCGCGGACGTGATGAGCCGTTACGGCGGCTGGAACCTGCTGTGCAAGTTCTTCGACAACCTCGGCCCCATTCCGCACCACATGCACCAGATGGACGAGCACGCCAAGAACGTGGGCCGCAAGGGCAAGCCCGAAGCCTACTACTTCCCGCCCCAGTACAACATGAAGGAGAACAACTTCCCGTACACCTTCATGGGCCTGGAGCCGGGCACCACCAGGGACGACGTGCGGCGCTGCCTGGAGCGCTGGAACGAGGGCGACAACGGCATTCTGCATCACGCCAAGGCTTACAAGCTGAAGCCCGGCACCGGCTGGCAGATCGACGCCGGCATCCTGCACGCCCCCGGCTCGCTGGTGACCTACGAGCCGCAGGTGAACTCGGACGTGTTCGGCATGTTTCAGTCCATGGTGGAAGGCCGCGCCGTGCCGTGGGACCTGCTGGTGAAGGACGTGCCCACCGACAAGCACCGCGACCTGGACTACATCATCGGCATGCTGGATTGGGACGGCAACGTCGATCCCGAGTTCGCCAAGCACCGCTGGTTGCATCCCAAGCCGGTGAAGGACGAAGCCGAGATGAAGACCACTGGCTACTGCGAGAACTGGGTCTGCTACGGCACGCCGTTCTACTCGGCCAAGGAACTCACGGTCTACCCGGGCCGCTCGGTGACGGTGAAGGACGCCGCGGCTTACGGCCTGATCGTGGTGCAGGGCTGGGGCTCGATCGGCAAGCTGGAAGTCGAGACACCCTCCATGATCCGCTTCGGCGAAATGACCAAGGACGAGCTGTTCGTCACCGCCGCCATGGCCCAGAAGGGCGTGGTGGTGACCAACCGCAGCGACAAGGAGAACTTGGTGATGCTGAAGCACTTCGGCCCGGGCAACCCGGACGCGGCGGGGCTGCTGGAGGCCAAGTACCTTTAGATTAATCCGGCCCTCGGCCAACGAGTCTGAGAATTCCTCCCCGGAACACCTGGAAACTGCGGGAGCGGTTGCGCGCTGGATCCATGGAGGGGGCGATGTCGCGGGCGGCCCTGATCTTCTGCAGGCCGCCCCTGTGGTATCCAGCCCGCTGAAGAACACGTTCAAGCGCCTCGGCTGCCCCGCCTGGGACGGTGTCCGGGTCGCGATACGGCGCCTTGTTCCTGAGATGGCGTTCGACTTTTTTGTAGGCTGCAACCACGGCGTCCACGTCGCCAAAGTACCAGGCTCCCAGCTCCTCGACCGCAATCCGGCTGAGTACGCGAGTCGCCATACCCACCCTGGCAGCGATCGCATCCACCTGGTGCTTCAGGACCAGGCAGTTGGCGCGGTCCCGGTCGATAAGAACAACAATGCGTCCGTCGGTTGGGAGCCAGTGCCGGTACGCGCGCAGGCGGGATTCGAGGTTAGCGAGCAGATCCGGCTTTCCGCGGAACGCCGAGAAGTCAACCTCATGCTCCGGGCCAATGATCTTTGGTACCACGACGCGTAACACTTCTTCGGCCGAACGTTCTTCCAGGAGGAATTCGATGCGCATGGAGGGCTACCGTGGCTGCCTGAACCCTCCCGAGGCGACCAGCGGGTCGCCCGCTTCAAACCGGCCTTCCATCCAGAGCTGACCAAGATGAGCGCCCTCCTCGACGAATTCGGAGATACCCTGCATCTGCGAAGCACGGCACGCCTGCGTAAAGCCGCGCTCGTCGCGAAACAGGATCCACAGTTCGTCGGGGCGCAGGCCGTCCACGAAGTGCGGCGAATGGGTCGTCACCATCAACTGGGCGTCGGCTGCCGCTTCGCGGCATTCTTCGCACAATTCGGGGAGTAAACGCGGATGGAGATGATTCTCGGGTTCCTCGATGCCGATTAACTCCGGCGGCGCCGGGTCATCGAGGACAACCAGATACGCCAGCATCTTGAGAGTGCCGTCGGACGCATACTTGGCCAGGATTGGACGCGCGAAGGGAGCATCCTTGATCTGCAACAATAGGCGGCCATCGGCCAGAAGATCTATGTCGACCTTTTCCAGGCGTGGGACTCGTTCGGTCAGGGTTTTTAGAATCTGCTCCAGCCTGTCAGGGTGCTGCTCCTTCAGATACTGAATTACGTTGGGCAGGTTGTCCCCGGTGACCGATAGCCGCTCCTGAGGCCCGGCTTCCGGCACTCCCCGGGTATGCTCCGCAGTCAGATAGGATAGATGCCAGCCCGTGATGAAACGACGCAGGGCGCTGACGCGGGGATGCTTGGCCAGTTGTCCCAGCGTATTCACTGCGAGCATTTCGTCCGAAGTCAACTCCTCCGGGTTCCGCGAATCGTTTTCATCGGGAGCCTCACCTGAAACAACCTGTCCGGCTCCCCGCGTGAAGTCGAGAAACCTGAACGGACGGCCGTGACTTCCCCGCTTCCACTGAAGCCACTCCTTTTGGACGTAGGGGCCGCGCGGGCCCTCCTCGACGGAAAGATGGTAGGTAATGAGAGGCGTCTTGGGACGCTCTCTGTACTTCAGCTCAATGACGATCGGACCGTCCGCGGAGCGCGTCCGCAGTTCTTTGAACCGGCCGCGCTTGTCCCAGGCTTTTCGCAGTCCCGCCGAGAAGCACTCCGAGAGGAAAGCAAACACATCGAAAACGGTCGACTTGCCGCTGCCGTTGGGGCCGAGAAACACGCTGAGCGGAGTGATCTTGGAGAGTTGCAGGTCCTGCAACGCACGGTAATTTCGAACGTGAAGCTCTTCGATTCGCGGAACGGCCGGCCTCTCCGCGCGAGTCTCGCTCGCCAATGCAAAGTGATGCGCCACCATTCACCTCCCACTCCGCAATCACCGCTATTATAAGCAGCCCAAAGGAAAAGGGGCTCGAATCGCTTCGAGCCCCTTCGCCGCGTCAATCGGAATTGACCCTGGAGTTGTGCCTTCCTGGTCCCCTTCTCATCGGGGCAATTCGATCTTACCATATAATGCGGGAATGACAACCCGCAGGAGTTTCCTGGGCGCTTCGGTCGGCGCCGCTCTTCCCTTCCTCCAAGCCGCGGCCCGCCGCCCCAACTTTATCGTCATCTATACCGACGATCATGGCTTCGGCGACCTGGGCTGCCAGGGCGCCCGGGACATGAAGACGCCCAATTTCGACGCGCTGGCCGAAGGCGGGGCGCGCTTCACCAACTGGTATGCCGCCGCGCCCATGTGCGCCCCTTCGCGCGCGGCGCTGATGACCGGCCGCTATCCCATTCGCTGTGGCGTGCCCGGCAACGGCCCCAGCCTGCCCCCGAGCGAGCGCACCATCGCCTCCATTCTCAAGTCGCAGGGCTATTCCACCGCGCTGTTCGGCAAGTGGCACCTGGGATCGGACGACCGGACCGCTCCCAACGCGCACGGGTTCGACCGGTTCTTCGGATTCCACTCCGGCTGCATCGACTTCTACTCGCACCGTTACTACTGGGGCGAGCCGCGCAAGGTGAACTACCACGACCTATGGCGCAACCGAACCGAGGTGTTTGAAGACGGCCGGTACATGACCGAGATGATCACCGCCGAGGCGCGCCGGTTCCTGATCGAAACGCGCGACCAGCCCTTCTTCCTCTACCTGGCCTACAACGCTCCGCACTACCCCATGCACGCGCCGCCCAAGTACGTTGAGCGCTTCCCCGGCCTGGATCGGGAGCGGCAAATGTACGCCGCCATGGTGGCCGCGGTCGACGACGGCGTCGGTGAGGTGGTGGAAACTCTGCAAAAGACCGGCCAGCGCGAGAACACCTTCCTCTTCTACGCCGCCGACAACGGCGCCACGCGGGAACCGCGCGCCGGACTCAGCGATCAGCCGGCGAAGGGCGGACTGAACGGCCCGCTGCGCGGCTTCAAGTTCAGCCTCTTCGACGGAGGCATGCACGTGCCCGCCATCATGAACTGGCCGACGCGTATTCCGCCCCGGCAGGTGATTCGCGAGGCCGGCTGCACCATCGACATCCTGCCCACCTTCTGCCGCGCCGCTGGCGCACCGCTGCCCACGGACCGCACCATCGACGGTCGCGACGCGCTGCCCATGGCCGCCGGCCAGGCGAAGTCGCCCCACGAAGCCCTGTACTGGTCCTCCGGCGGACAGAACGCCGTGCGCCGCGCCAACTGGAAACTGGTCCTGAACGGCTTTAACGCCGACGGCACGGAGGACGGCCGCAAGAAGGCGGCCGGCGAGGACGCGATGTTTCTCTCCGACCTGGACGAGGATCCCGGCGAGACGAAAAACCTGAGGCGCGTCCATCCCACCGTAGTCGACGAACTGGCGACTTCACAGCGCCGGTGGCTGGAAGAAGTGAAGAAGAATTGATCGGTCGCGAATGAACGCGAATAAAGAAATGGTATCTTCATTCGCGTGTATTCGCGTTCATTCGCGGCTCAATCGATTTTCTCCGCAATCGCCTTGGCCTGCAGGAACTGGAGCAGGAAGTCCGGGCCGCCGGCTTTGGAATCGGTACCCGACATGTGGAAGCCGCCGAAGGGGTGCGCGCCCACCATGGCGCCGGTGCACTTGCGGTTGAAATACAGATTGCCGGCGAAGAAGCGCTCGGCGGCCAGGCCGATTTTCTCGCGGTTGCGCGTGTAGACCGCGCCGGTGAGGCCGTACTCGGAGTCGTTGGCCAGTTCCAGCGCATGCTCGAAGTCGTGCGCCCGGGTCACCGCCAGGACGGGGCCGAAGATCTCCTCCTGAAAGATGCGGGCCTTGGATTCGATGTCCGCGATCGCCGCGGGCCGGACGAAGAACCCTTCGCCCGGCGCCGGCCCGCCGCCCGCAACCAGCCGCCCTTCCCGCCGGCCGATCTCGATGTATTCGAGGATGGACTGCCGCGCGCGCGCGCTGATCACCGGTCCCAGGTCATTGTCCGGATCGTCGGCCGGCCCGACCTTCAGCGCGGCGACCTTGGGCACCAGCCGGCTCAGAAACTCGTCGTACAACTTGCGGTCGACGATGGCGCGCGAGCAGGCCGAACACTTCTGGCCCTGATAGCCGTAAGCCGAAGCCAGCACGCCTTGCACGGCGGCGTCCAGATCGGCCTCTTCGTCCACCACGATGGCGTCCTTGCCGCCCATTTCGGCGATGACGCGCTTGATCCAGACCTGGCCGGGCCGCGGCCGGGCGGCCAGTTCGTTGATGCGCAGCCCGACGTCGCGCGACCCGGTGAAACAGAGAAAGCGGGTCAGCGGATGTTCCACCAGCACGTCGCCCACGACCGTGCCGCTGCCGGTCAGGAAGGCGAAGCTGCGCTCGGGAAAACCGGCCTCCAGCAGCACCCCCGCGAACTTGGCGGCGACCGTGGGTGTTTCGCTGGAGGGCTTGAGGACCACCGTGTTGCCGGCTACCAGCGCCGCGGCGGTCATGCCGGTCAGAATCGCCAGCGGGAAATTCCAGGGCGGGATGACGACGCCCACGCCCAGCGGCAGATAGAGCAGGCGGCCCCGCTCGCCGGGCAACTGCACCAGTTCCGGCCCGTCGGCGAAGCGCAGCATCTGGCGCGCGTAGTAATCGCAGAAGTCGATCGCCTCGCTGGTGTCCGCTTCCGCCTCCGGCCACGTTTTGCCGGCCTCGTAAGTCAACCAGGCATTGAACTCGGACTTGCGCCGGCGGAGGATCCGCGCTGCGTTGGCGGCCAGCGCCGAGCGTTCGACCGCCGGAGTCC
>JACQZT010000415.1 GCA_016213755.1 Acidobacteriota bacterium
CGCCGGCCGGGCGGAGTTCCCTCCCAGCGAAGGATTTCCGAGCGCCTGATTCGGTGACGGGCTACTCAATCCCCAAGTCCGAAATTGGGGAAAGAGTAGCCTGTCACCGAATTAGCGGAGGATGCGGAGGAGGTTGGAGAAGTCGTCGGTCCAGGCGCGGAAGCCGGGCGGGGCTTGGGCGACCACGCCGGACTGGAGCAGCGGCAGGTCGCGGCGGGTCCGTTCCTCCACAATCAGCGCCCAGGTGTTGGAGAAGCAGAGGGTGTCTTCCGGGTCGGCGTCGAAGTCGTAAACCAGAGCCACCCGGCCCATGTCCCGCGCCGCGCGCGCCATCACCGGTTTGAGGTTCAGGTAGCGGTTGGAGATGTTGACGGCCAGGATGCCGCCCGGCCGCAGGTGCCGCAGGTAGGCTTGAAAGCCCTCCCGGGTGATCAGGTGCACGGGCACCGAATCGCCCGAAAAGGCGTCCATCACCAGGATGTCGAAGTTCTGGGGCTGTTCGCGCTCCAGGATCAGCCGCCCGTCGCCCAGTTCGGTTTCGACACGAGCGGGCGCATCCTTGAATGTAGGTGAACTCCCGCCGCGCCAGCTCCAGCACGCGGGGATTGATCTCGTAGATCCGCACCACGTCGCCCGGGCGCGAGTAGGCCAGCAGCGTGCCGCAGCCGAGCCCCAGGATGCCGATCCGGCGCGGCCGGCCTTCCAGGGCCCGCATGGCCCGCCCGATGCCGGTGTCGGGGCAGAAGTAGGTGATCGGGCTGCGCCGCCAGGCCGCATCCAGGATCTGCTCGCCGTGGTTGATCGAGCCGTGCAGGAGTTTGCGGCGGATCCCAGTTTCCTCGTCTTCGTAATCCTCGATGCGGAGTTCTCCGTAGAAATTGCGGGTCACCACCCGGTAGCCCTTCACCCGATGCCCCGCCGCCACGCCCAGCGACACCAGGTAGCCCGCCAGGGCCGTCACTCCAAAGGCCAGCGCCAGTTGCCCGCGAGTGAGCCGGAGCCGCGTCCGGTACTCCCTGGCCAGAACCGTTACCACGAGAATCGCGCACAGCCCCAGACCAGCCGGCAACTCGTAGGGAGCGTTAAACAGGTTGGGCGCCACCAGGCCGACGAAGACTCCCCCCACCGCCCCGCCCACCGACATCATGACGTAGAATTCGGTCAGGTAGCGCGGGTGGGGCTTCAGGCGCACCATTTCGCCGTGGCAGACCATGCAGAAGACAAACAGGGCCGCCACCGCGACTCCCACCGCCGCGGGGGCCTTCATGGGGATACCTTCCGGCCGGTCCAGATAGGCCATGGCGCCCAGCGCCGCCACGAGCAGCGCCAGGAACAGCGGACGCCAGTAGAAGCGCGGCGAGTCGAAACACAGGATGAAGCTCAGCAGGTAGGCCGCCAGCGGCAGAATCCAGAGGAACGGAATGGCCGCCACGTCCCGCGTCAGGAAAGCGGTGATGGCCAGCAACAGAACCGAGGCGACCGCGGGCAGCAGGAGCCACAGGATCCGGGTCCCCCTTCCCGGACGCAGGCCCGACTGGGCCGCCGGCTCGGTCACGGCTTGGGCGGACCGGGCGCGCAAACCGGTCCAGGCAGCGACCCCGCAAAGGAGCGCGAATCCGGCATACCCGCCCGACCAGACCATGGACTGGTGCTCCGTGCTGAGGTACGGCTCGACCAGGGCCGGGTAGCTCAATAAGGCTGCCAGGGAGGCTAGGTTGGACAGCGCAAACAGCCTGTAAGGCACTGATCCGGAATGAGTTTTGGCGTACCATGCCTGCACCAGCGGACTCGTCGCCGAGAGCACGAAGTAGGGCAGCCCGACGGAGGTCGCGAGCAACCCCAGCAGCGCCCAAGAGGGGCTTCGCAGCGCCTCGCCTTTCCAGGCCGCGTCCGGGCTGAGCGGCAGCACCAGCATGCTCGCCGCCAGCAGCAGGGTATGCACGATGGCCTGCCGGCGCGAGGTCAGCCGCTCGTGCAGACAGTGGGAATACAGGTATCCTCCCAGCAGCACTACCTGGAAGAAAAGCATGCAGGTGCTCCACACCGCCGAGGAGCCGCCGAACCAGGGCAGAATCACCTTGGCGATGAGCGGCTGGACCTGGAAGAGAAGGAAAGCCGACAGGAAGACCGTGAGTGCGTATAAGAACATGGAAGTTGAACCGCGAAAAGGAGATTATACCGTTGTCGGACCCTTCGGCGGGTTTGCCGTTCGGCGACGAAAATCGCCGGTCGCCCCCGGAAATACGCCATTGGATTGAAGGCCCTAGATGGCTCTTAGGGTATTGACTATACTAGCCAGGAACGGAGCCTCGGAATGAGCACACAAGTGTTTGCCCCCGCTAAGACGCGCGCCTTTAAGATCATCCAACCCGAAACGACTTATCTGGGCAGCCTCATCAAGCCCCTGGCCAAGGGCCTGCCGAAGATTACGCAGTCGATGTGCCCGGAGTGCTCCGCTCTGATCGAAGCCGTCTTGTCGGAAGAGGACGGCAAAGTCGTGATGGAGAAGTCGTGCCCGGAACATGGCTTCTTCAAAGACGTTATCTATTCCGATGTGAAGCTTTACTTGAAGATGGAGGAGTGGAGCTTCGGCGACCAGCGGGGCATCATGAATCCAGCCGTAACCGACGCCACCACCTGCCCCACCGACTGCGGCCTGTGCAACCTGCACCTCAGCCACAGCGGCCTGACCAACCTCGACCTCACCAACCGCTGCAATCTAACCTGTCCGGTCTGCTTTGCCAACGCCAACTCGGCCGGCTACCTCTACGAACCCTCGATCGACCAGGTACGGCAGATGCTCAAGGATCTGCGGGCGCAGCAGCCGGTAGCGGGCCGCATCGTGCAGTTTTCGGGCGGCGAGCCGACCATCTATCCGTACTTCCTGGATGCCCTGCGCATCGCCAAGGAAGAGGGCTTTTCGCACATCCAGTGCGCCACCAACGGCATCAAGTTCACCGACCTGGAGTTTGCCCAGAAGGCGCACGAAGCCGGCCTGCACACCCTGTACTTGCAGTTCGACGGCGTCTCGGACGACATTTACCTCAAGACGCGCGGCGAAGCGCTGATGGAGAAGAAACTCAAGGCGATCGAGAACGTGCGCAAGGCGGGCATGAAGATCTGCCTGGTGCCGACCATCGTCAAGGGCTTCAACGACCACCAGATCGGCGACATCTTGCGGCTGGCCATCGACAACATCGACGTGCTCAGCGCCATCAGCTTCCAGCCGGTGGCCTTCACGGGCCGGATCAACCGCCACGAGCTGATGGCCAAACGTTTTACGCAGTCCGATTTTGCCCACGCCGTGCACCAGCAGACCGGCATCTGCGACCCCTACCAGGATTGGTTCCCGCTAAGCTGCGTGACGCCCTTCTCAAAGATGGCCAGCGCTCTGCGCGGCGAGCTGACCACTCACCTGAGCTGCCACCCGCACTGCTCGCTGGGCACCTACCTGTTCGTATCTCCCAAGAAGGAAGCCGTCCCGGTGACGCGCTTTGTCGATGTCGGCGCCATGTTGCAGGAGATGGACCAGCTTTCGCGCAAGGCCGGCGCGGCGCGCATCAAGATGTTCTCGAAGATCAACGCCTGGAATTCGCTGCGCAAGCACTTCCACGCGGAGCGCGCCCCCGAGGGCCTGACCTTCACCAAGTTTCTGGAAACGCTGCAAGGCCTAACCGACAAGCGCTTCGGTCGCGGCGACTCCGAAAAGCAAGGCTTCACCTACAAGACCCTGATGGTGGCCGGCATGCACTTCATGGACCTCTACAATTACGACGTGGAGCGGGTGAAGCGCTGCGTGATCCACTACGCCGCCCCGGACGGTAAGATCTACCCCTTCTGCACCTACAACGGCGGCCCGACTTTCCGCGAGAAGATCGAGAAGGAATTCTCGACGCCCTTCTCCTGCCAGCCCCAACTGACGCAGCTTCGCGCGAGGTAGGGCGGTCGGCGCGGCTCTCCGGGCGGTATGATACATACGAGAGCCGCCCAATGACACTCGCTCCCGGCATCGAGCTTCCGGCCGCCGAGGTGGCCCGGATCTGCCGCCGTTTCCAGGTTAAAGAATTGTCGCTGTTCGGATCGGTCGCGCGCGGCGAATTGCGTCCGGATAGCGATATCGACCTGCTGGTGGAATTCCTGCCCGGCGCCCCCATCGGTTTGTTCGAGCTTTGGGAGATGGGCGAGGGCTTGGAGAGTCTGCTCGGCAGACGCGTCGACTTGGCGCCCAAGGGCGGCCTGAAGCCCCTGATCCGCCTGCGGATTCTCCAGGAGTCGCGGCTGCTTTATGCGGCGTGACGAGTCGTTCTTGCGAGATATTCTGGAAGCGGCTGACCACATTTCTTCTCGGCTCACCAGCCTTGACCTCGGTTCGCTGGCAACCGATGAGGACGCAGAAGCCGCGCCGAAGCTCAGCGCCGCGCTGTGGGCCCGCCACGCCGAAGTGCCATGGAAAAGGGCGATTGCGCTCCGGAACCGGGTCACCCACGACTACTTTGGTCTCGATTGGACCATCCTCCGGAAAACCGGCTCGGAGGACATTCCTGCCCTTCGGCGTCAGATTGCCGCGATCCTGAAATCCGATTTCTCCCAGTGAGGCGCGGCGGCGGACCGGTCGCAGCTTGAACTTCACGCAATCGGCCGTGCTGGAGCCGGGCAGCTTCTTGCTCCTGGTGACCGCCCTGACGGGCGCGATGCTCCCGCGCTTGCGGCGCAAGCGATGAATCAGAGGGTTCGAATGCCCTGCCGTTCCGCCTCCGCGCGCCAGCGCCTGCGCGAACTGCTCGGACCGCGGACGCTGAAGAACCAGCCTCAGCGTCCCCGATCCTCGCGGATGAGGCGCTCCGGGTCGCGGAGGTTCCGTTTCCCGATGCGGGTGCCGGACTGAATCGCGCACAGAGCCTTCCGGCGGCGGGCATATGCCTGCCACGTGTCTTGGGGTCACGCCAGCGCCTCCCGCTCGGCATAGAACTCGAGCTGGCAGAACAGCAGGTACATCCGGTCGGCCTTTTCGATGTCGGCCAGGTAGTCGCAGGTGCCCAGGCCGCCCTCTTCGAAGGGCGAAAGCTCGCGCTTGGCTTCGCGGATCTGGCGCTCGGGGATGGAGTCGAACAGCGGCGACCAGGCGCGATCCACTCCCCGTTCGAACGCTTCCAGCAGGGCAGGGACCGGTTCGAGGTCGGGACGCTGGCCGAAGAGGACCGCCCGGACCAATGCGCCGGCCAGCGTCTCGTCCATGCCGCTCATGAGCCGCACGGCCGGTATGCTCGGGCGCCGCAGCGGGAGTTCCGCGCCGGATTCAAGAGCATAAACGGTTTCGAGGATCTCGCCGGCCTGAAGCGCCCAGTCGGGCGGAGCCGCCAAACCGGCGCCCATGCGCCGCGCGAGGACCCGGCGGACGGCCGAAGAAGGTTCCCGCAGGTAGGCCTCCGCCCATTCGCCTGGATCGGTGACTTTCCCCCCTGCCAGGGCCGCCACATAGCGGACTTGCGGGTTCGGGCTGCGATGGGGCCGCCCGGAAGTGCGCGAGCGTCCAAACTGGCGGGCGGCGGGATCCAGTTCCGAGAGAGAGGAGATTGGTCCGGCCAACTCCCGTTCCGGTAGGGGTCGGAAGACCCACAAGTAGCCGAAGTAGACCGCCGCGTAGACGACCGCGCCGACGGTTACGGCCGCCGCGAAGGCCCTCAAGGGAAGCGAGACTGCAGCCGATGGAGTGTCTGACACCAGTGCCAGCAGGGCGCTCAGAAAAAGGATCGCCGCCGCGATTCCGCCCACGGCGCTGTAGGCGGCCCACCGGCGCCTCAGCCCGGCTTCCGCTTTGCGCCGCAAAACCTCGATCTCCGCCAACTCGGCCCTTTTCCTTTCCTCGCGCGCTTTCTGGATCTCGGCGGTGATCCGCCGGCGCTCCTCGCCCCAGGCCGCGCGGGCCGATTCCCGCCGCTGTTCCAGCCGGCCCGCTTCCTGCTTGGTGAGCAACTCGGTGAGCCGGGTCTCGGAAATCAACTGTTCGGATTGGCGGGTCTTCAGGATGCTTTCCAAGCCGCTCCGCACGGCTGAGAGTTCTCGCTCCACGGAATCCCAGCTCGTGCTTCCTTCGCTCTTCGCACCGCTGGAGATCTGGTCCAGGATGCCGCGGAAGCGCGCCGCGAAGGTCTCCGGCTCGTACACCAGGACGTCGTGCGCCGCCAGGCGGAGCTTCTCGAGGACCTCGGGGCTGACATAGCCGACCACCACCACAATGAAACGGGCCGTCAAGCCCGAGGCCTGGCTCTGGGCCAGCTTTTCGATCTGGTCCAGGGCCTGTCGCGCCTCGTCTTCCAGAAACAGCGCCTGGCTGACTTCGATGAGGACCCGCGGTGCGCCGTCCGGACCCATGACGGCGAAATCGACGACCGCGGATCCCACGCGGAATTCGCGCCGCCAGGCGAGCGAGCGCCCGATCAGGATCTTTTCGATCTCCTGCCGGACGGTGCTCTCCTGAAAGGCGGTGTGTTGATGCTTGCCCACCACAGCCTCGATCAGGTCCGCGCCGACTTCCCGGCGTTCCGGGCCTGCGGCCTCGAAGGCCTCCCAACAGGTCTGAAGCAGGCGCCGGACGTTGCCTGCGCCGTAGACCAGCATGCGCTTGATGGCCTCCTCGGAGAATGGGTAGAGTCCGTCGCCGCCGCCGGGCCGGAACTCCTCTCCGGGCGGGGTCAGGTACAATCGGACCAGGTCCCCGGCCTCTGCCAGCGTCAGGACAGGGAAGCTCACAATCTGCCGGGCGAAGCGCTGCGTCAGGTCGCGCGGCAGGGCGTTCCAGGCCTCTTCGTTGCCCGCGACCATCAGCATGCAGCGCTCTCGCGGGACCACCTCGACCAGCGAATGCAGCAAGCCGGCGTTTTGCGCCACCAGGTTCCCACCCGGATCGAGCACCAGCTTCTCGAACTGGTCGAGGTACAGGATCAGCGGGCGTCCGGCTCGGCCGAACAGCGTGACCAGGACCTGCAATCCCCATTTGGCCGCCTCGGCCGAACGGATCGGTCCGGCGACGCCCAGCCGCCGCCTGTCCGCCTCGCTGGGTTCCTTGCCTTGCAGCCACTCGTAGGCGCGAGCGCCGAGATCGCCCGGCGAGTCCAGAAAGGAGAAGACGCGCTGGAACTCCCGCATCTCGTTGGCCAGCGAGCCGACCTCGCTGGCCTGCAAGGCATCCAGCCATCCCTGCTCCAGAAAGTAGGTTCCCAGCAGGCGCTCCACTTCGGCCGGATCGCTTCGCAAACGCTCCTCGAGTTGGCCCCTTGCATCGGCATCCTGAATCCGCGACTTGAGGTTCGACGCGGCCAGACCGGCGAAGAAGCTGCGGCACAGATCGCGCAGCAGCTCCTGAGAGATCTGCGGGACGATGACGCGGTACAGGCCCAGGAAATCCGGGCCTTCGGCCTTGGCGTAGACTTGGCAAAGCGCGATTGAGTCCTGTTTGAGGCGGGCCCAGACATAGCGCATGGCGTGGGTCTTGCCGGCGCCGTGCTCGCCGCGCAGGCCCAGGATCTGGCCGCGCTCCCCGGCAGTCTCCAGGTACTTGCCGGTCAGCTTCAGCGTTCGCGCGATCGGGTCCAAAAGCAGTGTCGGCAGACCGGCGACCATCTCTTCCTTGGCCAGGCCGATCCGCTGTCCTTCGACCGTGGCAACGCCCTGATAGGGGAAAGGATTGCGTTGGGGATAGGGTCCGCTCATCCCTGGCCTCCGTCAAAGTACTGAACCAGCTCCTTCAACTGCTGGCGGCTGAATCCCAACTGAGAGTTGCCGGGCCAGGGCTGGGCGTCGTCGACGGCCTGGGCGCGGCGTTCGATCATCTGGCCGGTCATGCGCAGGACGCGGCCCACGGTGCGGGGCAGCCCTCCCAGGATCTGCTCGACGTCCTGCGGCGGGAAGGGGTTCGGCGGGATCGGATCGCGGTTCCGGTTCACGAAATTCCAGCGATCTTCGATCAGCCTGCGGATTTCGGCGCCGGAGATCAGACCCAGTTGCAGCAGGGTTTTCGATGCGTTCGGGGGCGCGGCGTCCCGGAAGGGTTCGATCAACTCGATCTTCTTGGCGCCGTAATCGTCCACGGTAAAGACACACACCGCCCGCGCGTTCTCCAGCACGCTGAAGGCGATCCGGATCAGGTCGTAGCTCAGCAGCTTGTCGAAGCACAAGCCGAAGGCGACGGGCTCGGCCGCCTTTCCGAGATCCGTCGAGATGTGCCGAAACAGGTTTTTCAGCCGCCGTTCGCCGGCCAGGTCCATCGCCGCCTGCTGGCATTGCTGGAACTCGGCCCTCAGCGCGTCGGTCATGCCCAAACCTTTTTCGTCGAGCTGGGCCTCCAGATCCACCAGCGCGGCCCGGAAATGCTCGTGCGCATTGTGGTTCTCGACCCTGAGATCGACCCACAGGAACCGGTCCTGGGATACGTGGCGGTGGTCGCGATACCGTGCCACGACGCAGTTCGCCAGCGAGGACCGGCCCGAACCGCTGGCGCCCACCACCATGACGAAGACCGGCCCGCCACGGTCGGAGGCGGACTGGAAGGCGGCGTCCAGCGGATCCAGGTTCGCGAAGCCGTCGACGGGAACTAGCATCCGCCCGTCGTCGGCGTTGTCGACCGGATTCAAGGGGACCGGCTCGAAGGGGTTTCTGGGAACGTTGTACTTTGCCAGTACCGGGTGCATAGGCGCTTACCTTCCCAACATGCTGAAGTACAGCGGAAGATCCGTCCGAACTTGGGCAAACCCGGCCTGGTTGAACAGCGGTGCGTACAGGGCGCCGGGTTTGCAGTACAGTTTTGACAGGCGATATAACGGTTCGCGCAATTCTCCGAGACCCGCGAAGTCCCGGTCGTTTTCCAGTTTCAGCGTGCCCGCGAAGGCCAGCTCGAGCTTTTCGAGCAGCAGCGGATAGCGCAGGATCTGGGCGTACAGATCGGGGTGCTGAACTTGGAGCACCACCAGGCGCGCCACGATGTCCGCGCTCAGCGCGTGCAGCGCGGGCGAGGCATGCTGGATGCGGCCGGCCACCGCCAGCATGTTCACCACCCGCTTGATCTTGCGCGGATTGGGGGCCAGGGCCGGCGCGATGACGTCCAGGCGCGGCAGCACCGCCGCGGGCGGGGGAAGCGTTTCGACGTAGCTGCGCACCTGCGAGGGATGCAGCGGGAACAAGTGCAACGGGAGCTGGATCATCTTCTCGATGTACTCGGCGCCCAGCGCCGATTTGCGTTCGCCCAGTTCGAAGTCCTTGTACTTGACCTCGATTCCGCGGTCGATCACCTCTTTGTCGGCCGCCAGAATCACGAAGACGTGCTGGAGATCGAGGAACAGCTTGATGGCCTCCAGCAGGTCGATGATTTCCAGCGGCGCGCAGCGGTCCAGGTCGTCGATGAAGAAGACGATGTGGGCGCCCTGCCCGGCGATGCCGTTCGCCAGTTGCTGAAGGGTGCCGTGCAGCTTGCGCATTTCGCTGCGCACCTCGCCCCGCTCTTTGTGGTAGGCTTCCTCGGCCTGCGTCAGCTTTTCCAGCGAGACGGCGCCCGCGGTGACGTGGCGCAGCACCACGTCCGCGCCCAGTTTCAGCAGGATGGTCGCGATCTTCGCAGCGGATTGGCCGAATCGCTTTTTGGGATCCTGGCCCAGCGTCTCCCGCAGCACGTCCAGCAGGGGCACGAGCATGTTCGGCTCTTTGCGGTGTACCCAGGGATTGAAATCCACGGCCAGAAACTGGCCCGGATAGCCGCTTTCCAGTTTGCGCCGCAAGAGTCCCAGCAACGTCGACTTACCACTGCCCCAAGGTCCAAATATTCCCACGGTGAAGGGGGTCTCGGTGTACTGGCCGGTGAGGACCGCCAGCAGCGGATCGACGTATCGGTCGAAATTGAGCAGGTCCGTCCGCGCCGGTGCGTCGGTAACCACGGAAAACTCACCCATCCGGTTAGTCTCCCTTCAATTGAGCGATGTGCTTACAAGGATACTCCAGAAGCCAGGCAAGGTGGAACGCGGAGGGCCTGGCGAACGTCTAAACAACGTGCGCGGCGCGGGAATTGTATTTGCGGGCTGGGTCTGCCTCTGTTCGACCTGCGTGATGTGGGGTCAGTTCCGTCTGCCCATCCCGCGCCGCGGCGGGCAGGGCAAGCAGACTCCCGCGGAGAGAAAAGCGCCCGACAAGAAGGTGACCCGCCATTTCAGCGGCGTGGTGCGGGCACGCTCGGCGGAGTCGGTTTCGATCCTCAACGCGGACACGCGGATCATCGAGTTCCTGTGCTCCAAGGAGACGAAGTTCAGCGCGGCGGTGAAGCCGGGCGATGAAGTGCGGGTGGAGGCCTGGTCCGACGAAGACGGGTTCTTTCACGCTCTTTCGGTCACGCTGAGCAAACCGGCGCCGCCGCCGGTCAGTGAGGAACCTCGGCCGGTCGTGCTCACCCCCCCGCCCGCCGCGCCGGAGCCGGACGATCCCGGCCGGCCGGCCCTGCGCCGGGGCCGTCCCGCGCCGCGCGAGACCGCGGCGGTCGAACCAGAACAAGGTATACCGGAGCCGGCTCAACCGGACGCCTTTCTCGAGAAGGTTCGCGAGGTCGCGCTCGAGTTCACCGAATCGCTTCCCAACTATCTGTGCAAGCAGATGACGACGCGCTACCAGAGCGAGAGCCGGCCCTCGAACTGGCAGGCGCAGGACGTGGTCGGCGCGGCCGTGGTCTATGAAGATGGCCGGGAAAGTTACCGCGACATCCGCATCAACGACAAGCCGACCAAGAAGGACATGGACAGCATCCCGGGCAGCCGCTCGCGGGGCGAATTCGGCTCGACGCTGCGCGACCTGTTCTCGCCCTCGACGGCGGCGGCGTTCCGTTTCCGGCGCGAATCCACGGCCGCGGGCCTGCGGGCGGCGGTCTACGAGTTTCAAGTGGAGCAGCCCAACTCGCACTGGGAGAACCGCGTGGCCGGCCAGTCTGTCTTCCCATCCTACAAGGGCTCGGTGTGGATCGACCGCAGGTCGCACCGCGTGCTGCGCATCGAGATGCAGGCCCGCAACCTGCCCCAGGAGTTTCCGCTGGACGCTTCCGAGTGGGTGGTGGATTACGAGTTCGTGCGCATCGGTCCGGCGCCATACCTGGTGCCGGTGCACGCCGAGAACCTGGCCTGCTTCCGCGGCACGTCGCGCTGCGTGCGCAATGCCACCGACTTCCGCAACTACCGCCGCTTCACCAGCGAATCGCAGATTCTGACCGTCGACTCGACGGTCTCCTTCGAGGGCGCCGAAAAGAAGCCCTGAGCCGGTTACGCTTCGGCCCGCCACTCCTCGAGCGACAGCCAGACCTTGGGGCGCTTGGCCAGCGGCAGGAAGCTGCCGCACACGCTCAGCTCCTCGAACTTGGCGCGGTTCGCGACGCGCACTCCCAGGATGCCCGTGGGCGGAACGGGGCTCTGGTCGGCCAGCAGGTTGTGCCGCTGCTGCCAGGCCGCGTAGAGGTTGTCGATCCATCCCGACAGGCCCCAGAAATGGGCGTTGAAGTGCGCCACGCAGGGGTCGTCCATGTTGCTGTCTTCGGTGTGCGTGTTGTGGCGCTTCTCCCAGGCGGTGATGGCGCGATGCATGCGCGCGTAGCAACCCGCGAACTGCTTCTGCACATAAGCCGGCGCGTAGGCGGCCGTGCCGGCCAGGAACCCGCCCAACTGGTTTTCGGTGCCGTCGCGGATGAGGCGCTCGATTTCCGCCTCGACGCTGTGCAGATAGTCGGCGCCCAGTTCCTGAACCACGAACAGCGGCACGGTTTTCCAGGGTTTGGCCTCGTCGGGCACGACCCGGTTCGACGAGAGGAATTTGAACACCTTCACCATCTCGCGCTTGTGCAGGAGGAACTGCTTGCCGCTCTTGCGCACGTCGTCCGCGGGCACGATGTTGGGCATGATCTGCCGCAGCTCGGCGGATTCCGCCAACTGCGCGTAGTGCCAGTCTCCCTCGTACGGGAACGCCTTCTTGACCAGGTCGCACAACTCCATCGGTGTCAGCTTCATGGCACCGACCATAATACAAGAAAGGGGACAGCCTGATCTACCCGGGTTTCTCGAGAGAATCCGGCGGCGGCGCGCACTTCCCTGTCAGAATGCCGCGACGAGCTCGATGCATTGTGCCGGGGGTGGCCTACCACGTCACGCAGCGCGGGGTCGACCGCCACGATACGTTTGCCTCCGATGCCGACCGAACCACCTATCCGAGACTGCTGGCGCAGAACCGGAAGGAGGCCGAGATCGGCGTGCTGGACCTCGGCTGGTGGCGCGAGGAGGGCGCGGGCAGCGACTGGAGCGAGGTGCTGCGCGGCGACGACGGCGACTCGGGCCGTCAACTGCGGCAGTGCACCTACAGCGGCAAGCCCTTCGGCGGGGAGGAGTTCGTCGCGGAAATATCCGGGAAATTCGGACGCCACTGGAAGCCGGGGCGGCCGCGGAAGGCGCGCGGTTCACCGCCCGGAACGGCGCAGGCGGTTGCGGCGGGGCAGATGTTGCTGTTCTGAGCGAAAACCCGGGTAGGTCAGGCTGTCCCCGTTTTTGCTACATTGTCTGGTGTTTGACGCGCAGAGTCCGTAAGGAAGGAATGGAATGATGCTACGCTGTGCCGCGCACCAATTCACGACCCCAGCCGCGCTCGTGCTCCTGGCGTTCCTGTTCATGCAGGGGCTGTCGGGGCAGATTCAGTCCGGTCGCATGGTCGGGACGGTTTACGATCCGGTTCGGGCGGTGGTGCCGAATGCCGCCGTCCTGGTTACGAATCGCGACACGAAGGTCGCCTACAAGGCCGCCAGCAACGCGACCGGCGGCTATGTGGTCCCCGCCCTGAATCCCGGGTTCTATGAGATCCGGGTCTCCGCCGCCGGCTTCCGCACGATCGTGCAATCCGGACTTGAAATGCAGGTGGGCAAGGACCTGCTCCTCGATTTCGAACTCGTGCTGGGCGAAACCAGTTCGGTCGTCGAAGTGACTGCCGCCGTGCCTCTGCTCAATTCCGAGTCCGGAAGCGTCGGCCACGTCATGACCAACAACCAGATTGTGGACCTTCCGCTCAACGGCCGCGGATTCAATGAACTCGCCCGTCTCACGCCGGGCGTCGTGCTGCTGTCCGGGACGGGCAACGCCAACCGCATTCGTCCCGAGTTCTTCAACGGGACGACCATCAGCGGCGTTCGCGGACGCCAGGTGTCGTACTACCTGGATGGAGCCGACACCAGCGAGCAGCACCAGGGCGGCAGTTGGATTCAGACCTCGGTCGACGGCCTGCAAGAGTTCAGCGTTCAGCAGAACGCGTACTCGGCCGAGCACAGCCGCTCCGGCAGCTTCTTCAACGCGACCACCAAGACCGGAACCAACGGCCTGCGCGGAACGGTCTATGAATTCCTCCGCAACGACAAACTGGACGCGCGGAACTTCTTCGGCCTGCGCCGCGACATTCTGAAGCGCAACCAGTTTGGCGCCTCCGTCGGCGGGCCGGTGTTTCTGCCGAAGGCGTACGACGGCAGGAAGCGCACGTTTTTCTTCTTTAACTATGAGGGCATGCGGGAGCGCCAGGGCCATGTCGTCAGCCGGACCAGCCCGACCGCGGCCATGCTCAATGGCGACTTCAGCGCCATTGCGAACACGATCTACGATCCCCTGACCACCGCGCCCAACCCCGCGGGCAGCGGCACGGTGCGAAGGCCGTTCACCGGGAACCTCATCCCGGCGAGCCGGCTCTCGAAGCAGGCCGGGTTTTTCAACTCCTACCTCACCACGGCGCCGGTTCCCAGCGGCATCTACACGTTCTCGCCCTCGACCGGCCTGGATGAAGACCAGATCACCGCGCGCCTGGATCACAGCCTCGGGGATCTCAACAAGGTCTTCTTCCGCTGGAGCCTCAACAGCAACCGCCTGTCCGAGCCGGGCAACACGCCGGCGCTGGGAATCGCCAATTCGAAAACCCGCGGCCAGAATTATGCCGCCAGCATTACCAGCAACCTCCGCCCTGCCTTGCTGAACGAATTCCGGTTCAACACCATGTACGGTCTTATCTCCCTGGCGCCC
>JACQZT010000431.1 GCA_016213755.1 Acidobacteriota bacterium
CGGGCGCGCGCACCTGTTGCGCGGCTTTGCCCAGGCCGACTCCTGGGCCCTGGACGCGCACAAGTGGCTCAACGTGCCCTACGACAGCGGGGTGGTGCTGGTGCGCGACGCGCGCCAGCTTCACGCCGCCATGACCGCCGACGCCGCCTACCTGATGCACGGCCGGGCGCGCGAGCCCTGGCAGTACACGCCGGGCATGTCGCGCCGCGCGCGCGCCATCGAGATCTGGGCCGCGCTGCGCGCGCTGGGCCGCTCCGGCCTGGCCGGCATGATCGAGGGCTGCTGCCGCCACGCGACCCGCTTCGCCGAAGGGCTGCGCGCGGCGGGGTACGCGATCCTCAACGACGTCGTCCTCAACCAGGTGCTGGTGTCTTTCGGCGGCGACGAAACCACGCGCCGCGTCGTGGCCGCCATCCAGCGCGACGGCGTCTGCTGGTGCGCCGGCACGGTCTGGCAGGAGCGCACCGCCATGCGCATCAGCGTTTCCTCGTGGGCCACCACGGACGAAGATGTGGAGCGGAGTCTCGCGGCCATGTTGCGCGCGGTGCGGGAAGTGATAGGCTGATCGGTCGAGGTGACACATGCTCCACCGGCGTTCCTTTCTCGGCGGCCTGCCCTTGCTCGCCGCCGGCGGGCCCGCGACCTTCCGCATCCTGGACAAGGCCACGGGACGCGAAACCGCCGCCCGCATCCGGCTCGTGGATGCGCAGGGTGCGGAAGCCGTTCCGCTGGGGCACGCCGAGAGCCTGGAGGAAGGAGCGCGTGAAGGCGACGTGCGCATCCAGTCGCGGCGCTTTGCTTACGTGGACGGGCGTTTCACTCTCGACCCGCGCCGGCTGCCGCTGAAATACCAGGTCGTCAAGGGCTACGAGTACTTGATGGCCGAAGGTGAACTGCGCGCGCAGGGGCCGTTCGACATCCCGCTCACGCGCTGGTCCGAACTCTCCCGGAAGGGCTGGCAGAGCGGCGACATCCACATTCATCACATCGCGCCCAAGACCTGCCGGCTGGAGATGGAAGCCGAAGACCTCAATGTGGCCAACATCCTCACCTCGGATTTCACCCTGGATCAGGATCGATTCGAAGGCCAGGCCAGCGCACATTCCGGCTCCCGCCGCCTGATTTACGTCACGCAGGAATTCCGCAACGACCAATTGGGACACCTGTGCCTGCTCAACCTGAAGCGCTTGATCGAGCCGGTGAAACCGATGCGGCACGAGCACTACCCGCTGCTGCTGGACGTCTGCGACCAGACCCGCCGGCAGGGCGGCTACGTCTCCTGGGCGCATTTTCCGAGCTGGCCCGGGGCCGAAGGCCCGCTCGACGTGGCGCTGGAGAAAGTGGACGGCCTGGAAATCCTGTCGCAGCTCGATCCGCGCGAGTTTCCCATCTACATGCGCAACCTGGTGCCCGAACTGGCGGCCAACAACGGCCTGCGGCTGTGGTACCGCTATTTGAACTGCGGCTTCCGCCTCACCGCCACCGCCGGCACCGACAAGATGACCACCTTCGTCACCGCCGGCGCCAACCGCGTCTTCGCGCGCGTGGACGGGGAGTTTACCTGCCAGGCCTGGATCGACGCGCTGAGGGCCGGGCGCACGTTTGTCACCAACAGCCCGCTGCTGAAGTTCACCGTGAACGGCCGGGAAGCGGGCACGACCCTGAGCCTCGACTCGAAGAAACACAAGGCCCTGGAGATCCACGCCCGGGCGGAGTCGCAGTTGCCCTACGACCGTTTGGAGATCCTGGTGAACGGCGAGACGGTCGCCGAGGCCGCGCCCGGCGGCTCGCGCCACCGCGCCGAGATTCGCCTGACCCACCCGCTGCGCTCAAGCTGCTGGGTGGCCGCCCGGGCCTCGGAAGACCCGCGGAGATACAAGAGCCGGGGCGTCGACTTCACCAAGGTCCACTCCGCAAGCGGAACGAGCCTGAGCGACTGCTACGGAACGCGCCGCCCGGAAGTCGCCTTCGCCCATTCCTCGCCGGTCTACGTGCTGCGCGACGGCCGGCCCATTCGCAGTTGGGACGATGCCGATTACTACGTCCGCTATCTCGACAACACGATCCGCTGGCTGGAAACCCAAGCCAAGTTTGCTCGGCCCGCCGACCGGGAAGCCTCCATCGAAGCCTTCCGGCGCGGCCGAGCCGTGTTCCTCCAGCGGGCCCAGGAGGGCGGACTTTAGTCCGCGCGGGGCTTCAGCCCTGCCCCGGCGGGACTAAAGTCCCGCGCGGGTTGAAGCCCGCCCTCCGGGCGCGGCGAGCATCCAGGCGGAGGGCGGCGTTCCGGTTACGGTTCCTCTTTTCGGTGGTAAAGGCGGGCGACTTCGGCCGCGATGGCTTCCGGGACCAGCGCGCGCCAATCCTCTCCGCGCGCGATGCGGTCCCGCACCTCGGTCGCCGACACGCCGGCGAGGTCCTCGGGCAGCGGCAGCGGGTGAATTCTCGCGCGATACTCGGGCGGCGGAATGTAGCGTCCATGGCGATCCGCCACCAGCAGTTCGAATTCCCGCAACTGCCCGGCGAAGGCGTCCGGCCGGCCGTAGTTCCAGTTCACGATCCGTTCGGCGGCGTCGCTCCCGCAGAGGAATAGCAGCCGCACATCCGGAGCGTAGGCGGCGCGGCACTCGCGGGCGATCTCGGCGAACAACCCGCCCTGGGTAGCCGCCACCGAAAACCGCGGCTCGCCGGCGGCGGCCCGCACCAACATTCGCGCGCGATCCTCGAAACCGGCGCCCTCGTAACGCTTGTGAGGAAACGTGCGCGGAAGGACGAACGTCACTTCATCGATGGCATTCAATGCGGCGGTGGCCAGTGCCAGGTGCGCGCGCGTCGGCGGGTTGAAGGTTCCGGCCAGGATGCCCAGCGAGCGTGGCTCGCCGCCGGCGCGCCGGAAGAAGTCCATGGCATCATCGTAGCCGAAGGTGCCCGAATGCGGCTTGCGCTAAATTAGGAGAAAGGCCATGTTCACCTGGATCTGTCCCAAATGCGGCGCCGAAGTGCCGCCGTCCTACGACGAATGTCCGAATTGCGCCGCCGCGCCGGCCAAGGAACCCGCGGCGCCGCGAGTGCAGGCCGCGCCGGCCGCGCCGGCCGCCGCGCGGCGGACGCCGCTGCCCTGCTGGCTGGTCGCCGTCCTGGTCGCGCTGGTGCTGGTGGGTCTGGGCGCCGGCGCCTACTTCTACCTGTTGCCTTCCTCCCAGCAGAAGGCGCCCCCCGCCGCTCAGGCCGCCGTTCCGTTCGAGGCGCCCGCTTCGCAGCCCGCGCCGGGCGCGAAACCTCATCCTCTGGCCAAGTACATCGAGATCTCCGGCGTGCGGGTCACCGAGGACCGGAAGCAGAAGGCACTGGCGAAGTTCGTGGTGGTGAACCACTCCGGCGCCGAGCTCGGCGATGTCGTCCTTTTGGTGCGCTTGAAACCCACCACGGCGAAACCGGAAGACCCGCCGCTGGCTTCGCTCACGGCCAAGGTCAAGTCGCTCGGGCCGTATGAGTCGCGCGAGATGGAAAGCAGCTTCCACACCGCTCTGCGCGCCTACGAGCTGCCCGACTGGCAGTTCGTCCGGGCCGAATTCGAGATCCAGTCGCCGCCGGCGCCTTGACGCTCAAGCGGTCTTGTCCCGGGCGTAACACAGGCCGGTCAGGCCGCACTCGGCGCAGCGCGGCTTGCGCGCCACGCAGGGTCCCCGGCCGTGATGAATCACCTGGTGTGAAAACAGGATCCAGCGCTCTTGCGGAACCGCCCGCATGAGGTCCTGTTCGATCTTGGCCGGGTCGCTTTGCCGGGTCAGATCCAGCCTTTGCGCGATGCGCTGGACGTGCGTGTCCACCACCACCCCAGACGCGATTCCGAAGGCCGTGCCCAGCACCACGTTGGCGGTCTTGCGGGCGGCGCCCGGAACCGCAATCAGTTCCTCCATGCTGCGCGGCACCTGGCCGTTGAAATCCGCCAGAATCTTGCGCGCCGCGCCGATAACCGACTTCGCCTTGTTGTTGAAAAAGCCGGTGGACCGGATGTCTAGCGCCAGCTCTTCCTGGCTCGCGGCGGCGAAATCGCGCACTGTCGGATACTTTTTGAACAGGCCGGGCGTCACTTCGTTCACGCGTTTGTCGGTACATTGCGCCGACAGGATGGTGGCCACCAGCAACTCCCAGGCGTTGCGGTGCTTCAGGGCGCAGGTGACGCCGGGGTACATCCGGTCCAGGCCGTCCAGAATGGCTTGAAAACGTTCTGAGCGCTCGGCGGCGGTCTTGAGGCGTTTCATGGCCAGTGCTTTAACATGGTAGCATTGCGCGAAAAAGCCATTCTGCTGGCGGCGGCTCTGGCGGCCTTCGGCGCCTCGCTCGCCGGCCCCTTCCATCTCGACGACTACTCCATCCTCTCCGACCCCGTGCTCACTTCGCCCGCCGGCTGGCGCGAGGTCTGGCGGCCCCTGCGGACCCGCCCGCTCACGCAGTTCACCTTCTGGCTGAACTGCCAGTTGGGCGGAACGCACCCCTGGGGCTACCATGCGGTGAACCTCGCGCTGCACCTGGGCGTGGCCGTGCTCGCGTTTGAGGCGCTGGCGCGGCGACTGCCGCGCCGCGCCGCGCTCGCGGCCGCTGTGCTGGTGGGGGTGCATCCTGTCCAGGCCGAGGCGGTCAACTACATCTTCGCCCGGGGGACGCTGCTGGCGACGCTCCTGTGCCTGGCCTCGCTCGCCTGCTGGCTGAGCGGACGCCGGTGGACCGCCGTCGCATGGTTCGCGGCGGCCCTGGCGGCGAAAGAAGAGTGCGTCGCCTTCCCGCTGGCCCTGCTGCTGCTGGACCGGCGCAATCTCGCCCCGATCGCCGCCATGCTGGCTCTCGCCGCGGCCGCCGGCACCCGCGTGTTATGGGCCGCGGGCGCGATCCCGGGCGCCGGCGCCGGCGCCGGCTCGGCGGTTGCGGCGCTCGACTACTTCGCCGCCCAAGGCGTGGTCATTTTGCGCTATCTGCGCCTGTTCGTGATTCCGTGGGGCTTCACCATCGACCCGCAGATGGCTCCCGTCCCGGCCGGCGTGGCTGCACTCGCCTGGCTCGCGCTTGCCGCTGTCGCATTCGCCCTGCGGAAACAGGCCTGGTTCCTGGCGGGCCTGCTGTTGCTGCTGCCCAGCTCGTCGGTCTTCCCCGCCTCGGACCTGGCGGCGGACCGCCGCCTCTATCTTCCCTTGATCGCCTTCGGCGCAGCCGCCGCCGTGCCGCTGAGCAGGGTGCGCTGGATTTGGCTGGCGCCGCCGGTGTTGCTGCTGACCGCATTGAGCGCCCACCGCACCTGGGTCTGGATGAGCGAAGAACGCTTGTGGGAGGAGGGCGTGGATCGGGCGCCGGGCAAGACCCGGCCGCGGATTCAACTCGCCCGGGCCGCGGGAGGAGCGCGCGCGGAACGGCTTCTGAGGGAAGCCAAAGCCATGGCGCCCGGCGACCCGGCGCCGGCGGCCGAACTGGGCCGGCTGTACCTGGAGACGGACCGGCCAGGCGAGGCGCTGGCCGAGTTCGGCCGCGCGCTGGCTCTCGAACCGAACGACCCCAAGGGATTGAACAACCGCGGCGCCGCGCTGGCCGCGCTGGGACAGCGCGAGGCCGCGCGTGCGGACTTCGAGCGCGCGCTGGAGCGCGATCCCTGTCTGTTCGACGCCCGGCTGAACTTGCGCCGCCTGGGCGCAGGCCAACCTCCGCCCGGATATTGCCGTTTCACGCCCGATCAGGCACGGGCGCTGCGCTGAAACCGCCGCTATTCGACCGGCGTGTCGTCCCCGGCGACGGCGACGTCCTCGGAAAGCCCGCCCGCATACAAAGACGGAGTCTGATCGCGGTAGGCGTGCAGATCGTCGCCCATCATGGGCTCGAGCTCGCTTTCCGGCGCGGGCTCTTCCTCCACCACGTCCTCGCCGGCGATCTTCACCTGGCGGTAATACTCCATGCCGGTGCCGGCCGGGATGAGGCGGCCCATGATCACGTTCTCCTTGAGACCGCGCAGGTAGTCCACCTTGCCGCAGATGGCGGCCTCGGTGAGCACGCGCGTGGTTTCCTGGAAGGACGCGGCGGAGATGAACGAGTCGGTCGACAGCGAAGCCTTGGTGATGCCCAGCAGCACGGCTTTGCCTTGCGCCGTGCGGCCTCCGGCATCCAGCACCCGCTGGTTCTCCTCTTTGAACTTGAACTTGTCCACCACTTCCTCGGGCAGGAACTCGGTGTCGCCGATGTCCTCGATCTTCACCCAGCGCAGCATCTGGCGGGCGATCACTTCCAGGTGCTTGTCGTTGATGTTGACGCCCTGCAGACGGTAGACTTCCTGGATCTCGTTGACCAGGTAATTCTGCAGCTCCTTCTCGCCGAGCACGTGCAGAATGTCGTGCGGGTTGCGCGGGCCGTCGGTGAACGGATCGCCGGCGCGGACGCGCTCGCCGTCCTGCACGTTGATATGCAGGTTGCGCGGGATCTGGTACTCCTTCTCCATCCCGTCTTCGCCCTTGACGATCACCCGGCGGTAGTTCTTCACGATCTCGCCGTAGTGCGCCACGCCGTTGATTTCGCTGATCACCGCCGTCTCGCGCGGCCGGCGCGCTTCGAACAGCTCGACCACGCGCGGCAGGCCGCCCGTGATGTCCTTGGTCTTGGTGGTCGCGCGCGGGATCTTGGCCACCACGTCGCCCGCGTGAACCTCCTCGCCGTCGTGCACCATCAGGTGCGCGTGCGTTGGCATGAGGTACTTGCGCTCTTCCGACCGCGGGCCCGAGAGCGGGCGGACCATAATGGTCGGCACCATTTTCTCGTCGGTGGTATCCACCACCACCCACTGCGACAGGCCGGTGATTTCGTCCACCTGCTCCTGGTAGGTCACGCCCTCGTGCAGGTTCTTGAAGTGAACCGTTCCGCTGACTTCGGTCAGGATCGAGAAGGTGTACGGATCCCACTCGAGCAGGGTCTGGTTCTCCTTCACCGGAGCGCCGTCCCGCACCAGCATGCGCGCGCCGTACACCACCGGGTAGCGCTCTTTCTCGCGCCCCTTGTCGTCCACCACGGCCAGGATGCCGTTGCGGTTCATGGCGACCAGCTCGCCCTTGGCATTCAGCACCGTCGCAATGCCGAGGAAGCGCGCGTAGCCGTCGCTGCGGGCGTCCTGTGTCGACTGTTCGCTGACGCGCGTCGCCGCGCCGCCGATATGGAAGGTGCGCATGGTGAGCTGCGTGCCGGGCTCGCCGATGGACTGCGCCGCGATGACGCCCACCGCCTCGCCCCGCTCCACCAGCCGTCCGGTAGCCAGGTTGCGGCCGTAGCAAAGCTGGCAGACGCCGCGCTTGGACTCGCAGGTCAGCACCGAGCGGATCTTGACCCTTTCGATGCCCGCCGATTGAATCGAGGCGGCCAGTTCCTCGCTGATCTCCTGGTTGGCGCACACCAGCACGTTCTGGTCGTAGTCGACGA
>JACQZT010000020.1 GCA_016213755.1 Acidobacteriota bacterium
AGGAGGGAATATGAGGCTTCGAAAGGTCTCCGTATCACTTTGCCTGGTCTTGTGTCTGGCCGGGCTGCTTGCGCCGTTGGTTCAGGCGCAGGAGTACCGCGGCAGGATTCAGGGCATCGTGACCGATGCCAGCCAGGCCGTCGTGGCGGGCGCCGCCATCACGCTGCTGAACGTCAACACCGGCGTTCGCGCCACGCGGCAAACCAATGAAACCGGATTGTATCTGTTCGACTATGTCGATCCGGGATCGTACACCATCAGTGTCGAGCTGGCCGGGTTCAGCCGCTTCGTCCAGGAGAATATCCAGGTGCAGTCGCGCGGCGACGTGACCGTCAACGCGGTCCTGAGGCCCGGCGCGGTCCAGGAAAGCGTCACGGTCACTGAAAGCCCGGTTGCCGTGCAGTTCAACTCCACCAACGTCAACCTGACCATCGACACCAAGCTGGCCAACGAGTTGCCGCGTTTCGACCGTAACCCTTTCAAGCTTTCGCTGCTCAATCCCGCGGCGGTCAACACGCGCACTGAAGTGCTGCCCTACCACTCATGGGCCGCCAACAGCGTCGAGTTGGGCGGGGGCACGACCCTGAAGAACGATTTGCAGGTGGACGGCAGCCCCATCGGGCTGGGCCACAAGGCCACCTACACACCCAACCCGGACGCGGTGCAGGAGGTTATCGTCTCGCAGAACAGCGTGGACGCCGAGTCCGGCCACAGCGCCGGCGGCGTCATCAGCATGACCCTGAAGTCGGGCACCAACGCCTGGCACGGGTCGGCCTTCTATCTGGGCCGCAACCCCGCGTTAAACGCGCTCACCGACCGCACCACCGGCACCAAGTCAGCTTCGCGCAACAACATGTGGGGCGGTACGCTGGGCAACCCGGTGGTAAAGAACAAGATCTTCAATTTCTTCACCGTCGAGCAGTGGAAGCCCCGCGACCCGCTGAACTATCTGCGCACGTTGCCCACGGCGCTGGAGCGCGGCGGCGATTTCTCCCAGTCGCGCAACATCGACGGCGGCATTCGCACCATCTACGATCCCTTCAGCACCGTTTTCGACGCCGCCGCCAACAAGGCCACGCGCACGCCTTTCCCGGGCAACCGGATTCCGCAGGAGCGTTTCGATCCGCTCTCGGCCCGCCTGATCAAGGACATTTGGGATCCTAACGCCACGCCCGACAACATCACCGGCCTGAACAATTTCCGGGCCGCCCCGCTGCGCCTGACCAGCTACTACAACTATTCCAACCGCGGCGACTGGAACATCAACGAAAAGTGGAAAGTGTATGGCCGCGTCAGCCGCCTGCACACCATGGTGGACACCATGGACCCCACGCCCAACAAGTCCCAGTTGTACGTTCCGGGCGATGCCAGCGCGCGCCATGCCTTCGCCGTCTCGGGCGACGCCGTGTGGACGCTCAATGCCCGCACGGTGATGAATTTCCACGGCGACTATCACTCCCTGGTGGACGACTACGCCACGCCCAAGTACGACATCGGCAAGGATGGCCTGGCCAAGCTGTGGCCCAGCAACCCCTGGTATGAACCCTATATGACCGGCCGGGCGGAGTACTTCCCCCGCATCCTGGTTGGCGGGACCGCGTTCGGACGGCCGGGGACGTTTTGGAATCAGCACCCCAACGGCGAGGATTTCAATGTAAAGGTTTCGCAGCAGCGCGGCGCTCATTACCTGAAGGCGGGCTTCGACACGCGGCGCAACGGGGGCTTCACGCTGGTGACCGGCGTGACCTCGTTCAGCTTCGCCGCCGCCCTGACGGCCGACACGTTCCTGGCCCCGAATACCCGCGTGGTGGGCAACGAATGGGCCACTTTCCTGCTCGGCGCCATGGATTCGGGTTCGTCGGCCATCTCCAAGCCCATCAAAAAACCGCGCTCGTCGTTTTACGGCACGTTTATCCAGGACGATTACAAGCTGAGCCGGCGCATTACGCTGAACCTCGGGCTGCGTTACGAATACGAGTCCGCCTGGAGCGACCCGGAATACCGCATGTCGCGCTACAACGACATCACACAGCCGGTGCCGGAAATGCAGGCCACTCCGCCGAGAATCCCCGCCGAAGCCGCGTCCCTCATGAATCAGCCCTACAAGTTCAACGGGGCGTGGATCTTCACCGACAGTTCGCATCCCGGCATGTGGGACCCGCCCAAGGCGGTGTTCATGCCCCGTGTCGGCGCGGCCATCCGGTTGAACGACCGCTCGTCGCTGCGCGTCGGGTGGGCGCGCTTTACCATCCCCACCGAGTACAACTTCACCACCGAGAACCCCTTCCCCGGCTTCGAGGCCATCAACTTCCTGGAAGCGCCCTATCCGGGCTACGACGTCACGCAGACCGCTTCGCCGCTGCTGGAGGGCAAACCCCAGGTCCGCCTCTCCAACCCGTGGCCCTCGAACCTGAACCCATTGCTGCCGCCCAAGGGCAAGGCCTACGGGCGCAACCTGGGTCTGGGCGGCGACAACCTGATCTGGATGCACCAGAACTTCAAGCGCGGCGTCAACGACCGCTTCAACATCTCCGTCTCGCACCAGTTGCCCAACCAGATCGTGGCCGAATTCACCTACTTCGCCAATTTCGGGCATGCCCTGCCCTACATCCAGTACCTCAACCTGGCGGACCCGCAGTTGACCTACACCCACAAGGGCGCGGTGGACCAGCAGGTGGCCAACCCCTTTTACAACTACCTGACGCCGGACAAGTTCCCCGGGCCGCTGCGCAATCAGCGAACCGTCTCGGTCGGCTCGCTGCTCAAGCCCTATCCCCAGTACGCCGGTCTGTACGACGCCTTCTCGCCCGGCAAACTGGAGCGCTATCACTCCTTCCAGACCAAGGTGCAGCGCGGCTTCCGCGGCGGGTACAACTTCCTGTTCGGCTACGTCTACCAGTATCAGAAGCAGTACGAGTGGTACGACGACATCGCCCGCTTCCAACGCAACTTTCAGTACATCGACCTGCCCGATCCGCGCCACCGCGTCTCGGCGGCGGGGACCTACGAATTTCCGTTTGGCAAGGGCCGCAAGTTCCTCTCCAACGCGCACCCGCTGGTGGATGCGGTGCTGGGTGGATGGCAGACCGTCGGGGCCTGGTACTTCAACTCCGGCAGTCTGCTGCGCTTCGGCTCGATGCTCGCCTCCGGCGATCCGACCGTTTCGAATCCGACGCCCAAGCGCTGGTTCGACACCTCGCTGTTCCAGCGCCTGCCCGCGTACACGCCGCGCACCAATCCGTGGCAGTATCCGGGCTTGCGGGGTCCCGTCTATTGGGAGGTGCAGCAAAGCATTTCAAAGTACTTCCGCCTCACCGAGCAGGTGAAGGCCCAGTTCACGCTGGCCGCCTATAACGCGACCAACCGGCTCAACCGGGCTAACCCGGACACGGGCGTGACCAGTTCGACCTTTGGCCAGACGCTGCGCCAGGGCGCGACCACCGGCCGCCAGGTCGAATTCGGGCTCAAGTTCCTCTTCTGAGCTATGGCCTCGATTGACGTCCAGCCGGGCAAACCGCATGACGATCCACGGCAGGCAGAGCCGCGCTGGCCGGCTCTGCTGGCCCTGCTGGCCATGGGCGCCCTGCAATTCGGCCTGCCTTCCTGCCTGAGCCTGGGGCCCGACTGGCTGCTGCTGGCCGTCGTGGCGGTGCTGGTGGCGCCGGTGATCGTGCTCCACCGGCGCGGCCGGCACTCCGTCAACCAAACGCTGGGTTACCTGATCCTGGCCCTGATCACGGTGCAACTCATCGCTTCGCTGGTGTTGCTGGTTGCCGGGCTGCCATCGCACCGGGAGTCGCCCGCGACGCTGTTGCTCTCCGCGGGAGGGCTGTGGGTGGGCAACGTTCTGCTGTTTGCTTCCTGGTACTGGCGCCTGGACGGGGGTGGTCCGCACCGGCGCGACGCCCGTCACACGCACGAGATCGGCGCGTTTCTGTTCCCCCAGATGACCCTCTCTCAAGATCTGAAGGCCACTCTCGGCGTGCGGCACTGGAGGCCGGGCTTCGTCGACTACCTGTTTCTGGCGTTCAACACCAGCACGGCCTTCTCGCCCACCGACACCCCGGTCCTCTCGCGCTGGGCCAAAGCGATGATGATGGTGCAAGCGGGCATTTCCCTGGGCGCTGTCGCCATCCTCGCCGCCCGCGCCATCAACGTCTTCTAATTCGGTGACAGGCTACTCTTTCCCCAATTGACCCGCGCGGGGCCAGAGCCTGCCGAGCCGGTCGATTCAGCGTGCAGCCCATGCCCGGGAAGTGGAATCCGGCTGACTTCTGCCAGATCGGGAGGTCGGAAATTGGGGAAAGAGTAGCCTGTCACCGAATTACCAGGTGAGTTTGGCGCCTAGGGAGAGGCGGCGCTGCTCGGTGCCGACGATGGAGTTCACCGAGCCGAACAGGGTGTTGGCGGGGGCGGTGTTGGGGGCGGCGAACATGGCGTGGTTGAAGGCGTCCTGGGCTTCGGCGCGGAGCTGGAAGGTTAGCTTGTCACCGAGGCGGATGTTCTTGAACAGCGAGAGGTCCCAGTTGTTGTAGCCGTCGGTGCGCAGGCCGGTGAAGCGCAGCGGGAAGGTGCGGAGGTTGGAACCCAGCGCCTTGCGCGAGTCGCGTTCGAAGCCGGCGCCGGTGTTGAACCAGCGCTCCACCGTGCGCTGGGCGCGCGGCAGCACGATGTCGCGGATGTTGCCGTAGAACACGATGTTGCCGAATCCGATGGGCGGCCCGCTCTGGCCGTTGTAGATGCCTTGGGCAGTCCAGCCTCCCAGCACGCGGTTGGTCCAGTCGCGGGTCCGGAACGGGAATTCGTAAATGCCGCTGACCACGATGTGGTGCGGGCGGTCCTGCGGGGAAATCACGTGGTGCGGTGCCAGGTCGGTGGGGTTGAGCTTCTCGACCGCCTCCATGAACTTCGACCAGGTGTAGCTGGCTTGCAGCGTATAGCGGTGCGAGAACCGCTTCTCCACGCGCACGTGGAGCGAGTGGTACCAGGAGAAACCGGAGCTTGTATTGGAGGATACACCGGTGAACTGCGGGTACGGACGCAGGAGCTGCGAGCGGTTCACGGTGCGGCCCGCGATGTTGCTGCCGGAAAACTCCGGGAGATTGTAGAAGGGGTTGGAGACGGCCTGAGTCAGGTAGTCGATGACGGCCTGGTCGCGGACCGGCGAACGGCTTAGATACTGCGCCGGAATCGGGTTGTACTCCTCGCCGAGGCCTAAGCCCGTCCCGCGGCTGGCGACATAGCCGGTCTCCACCAGCACGCGGTGCGGAAGTTCGCGCTGCACGGACAAGCTCCAGCGCTGCACATACCCTGCCCGGCGCGAGGGAAGAAAGAAACCCGGCGCGCGGCCCGCGTAGGTGGCCAGCCCGGCGGCGGCGCCTTGCGGATCGAGCAATCCGTCGGGGAAGGGATTGCGCAGCGTGGCGCGGAAGGTCAGCCCGTTGTCCAGGCTGGGGACGACGGACGTGCGCTGGCTGTAGCCCTGCTGATAAACGTCGTTGCGGTCGGCGCCCAGCGACTCGAAGAAGACGCCGTAGCCGGCGCGCAGCACCAGGGAGCGGCGGGCGGTCCAGGCGAACCCGATGCGGGGAGAGAAGTTGTTCCTGTCCGCATCCCAGAGCGCGCGCGGGACGCCGTTCAATCCGGCGAACACCAGCCCGCCAGTGGCGCGGAACTGGCTGACGGGCAGCTCGGGGATGGGGCTGGCGGCGTAGGCCGCGCGGGCGCGCGCTTCGACGGGGTTCGGCGAGACGAAGTCGAAGCCGCGGTTGGTGCGGTCGAAGCGTTCGGTGGTGGGCAGGCTCAGTTCGTAGCGCAATCCCAGGTTCACGGTGAGGTTGCGCCGCAGCTTCCAGTCGTCTTGCAGGAAAAGCCCCAGGTAGCCGGACTGCTCGGCGTAGGAGGGGTTCTTGTCGGCCTGCCCGGTGGTCGGCAGCCCCAACAGGAAGGACGCCAGGCCCTGCCCGATGGGCGCGGCGGTGGAATTGTCGAGCGGGCCCCGCGCCCAGAGCGTCCCGAACTCGATGCGCGGCGAGACGTTGCCGTAGTTGTAGTTGTTTTCCCGCAGCGCGCGGAATTCGCTCCCCGCGCGCAGGCTGTGAGATCCTCGCAACTGGGAAACGGTTCCGGACACGGTGTGGTACGTCGTGGCGACTTTCGATCCGCTGACGCCGCCGAGCTCGGTGTATCCGTCGATGGCGATGTTAGGGAAGGCCGTGAGAGCCGAGTCCAGTTGGTTTACCAGGCCGGAAGGAAAGCCGAGCGGCGCGAGGTTGTAGCCCAGGCTGATGGGCCGGTCCCACTCGATGAATCGCGTCACGCCGTAGCGCACGTTCAGCACCAGGCTGGAACTAAGCGTCCAGACGTCGTCGAGCGCCAAACCGTTGTGGAAGCGGTTGCGGGCCTGGCCGCGCGCCTCGTTGTGAAACGCCTTCTGCCAGGTGGTGTCGAGGAACGACCTCGAGAACGAGCCGTAGAGGCGGTTGTTCTGCGTCACCACCTGGTCGATGCGCACCGTGTTGCTGTGGAAGTCGATGCGGCGCGACTGCGGGTCGGAGTAGTTGGTCCGCCCGTCGACGGTTCCGGCCACGTTGGGCGCGGGAAAGTAGGCCAGCAGTTTCGCCGCCAGAGGGTCGATGCGGCTGGCGGGAATGCGGTTGCCGGGGAAGGTCTGGCGGCTGAATCGCCCGGCCGGAGCGGACGCGATGGTGGCCGGATCGTAGATCTGGTACTGGCTTCCCAGGGCGAGCAGCGCCGAAAAGTCGCCCTGCCGCTGGGCGGCCGTCGGAACGGTGAAAAAGTCCTGCTCCGGCCGGACGCGATCCATCAGATCGAAACCGTAGGTCCAAAAGGTGCGGTTCCGCCCGTCGTAGAGCTTCGGAAGCGCCACCGGTCCGCTGCCCGAGGCGCGATACCGGTTAGTAAGCACGGGCGGCCAGAAGGAGCCGATCTTCTCCGGCGTCACCGGTCCGCTGCTGGTGTCGTAAATGGAACGGTTGGTGAAGAAGTCCTTGGTCATCAGCGGGCGGCTGACGTGCGAGAAAACCAGGTTGCCGTGCAGCGCGTTGGTGCCGTTCTTGAGCACCATGTTCACGTACGCGCCGGTGAAATTGCCGACCGACGCATCGAAGACGGCGGTCTGCACGCGGAACTCCTGCACGATTTCCGGCGGCGGCGAGAAGGACAGTTGCCCGCCCTGGCTCATGTTGGGGATGCCGTCCAGGGTGAACTCGCTGGAGCGCGTGCGCGTGCCGCCGGTGGCAATGTTGGACACCGCGTCGACGGCTTGCGGCAGCCAGCCATGAGTAGGCGGATTGGTCGAGATGACGCCGGGCGTCAACTGCATCAGGTACATGGGACTGGCGCCCGGCAAGGGCAGGTCGAGAATGCGCCGGTTGTCAATCACCTGGCCGAGGCTGGCGGAGGTGGACTCGAGCAGCGGCGCTTCGGCGGTGACCGTCACCTGTTCGGTGAGCTGGCCCACCTCGAGGGAGGCATCCAGGCTCAACACATCTCCCACCCGCACTTCGACGGGACCGCGCTCATAGCGCTTGAAGCCCGGCGCCTGGATCTCGATGCGGTAATCGCCCGGAGTGAGGTTTTGCAACTCGAAATTGCCTTCCACATTGCTGGCCGAAGACGTAGCTATCTTGGTCGCCAGGTGAACCGCGCGCACTTGCGCGTTCGGGACCACCGCTTCCGCGGCGTCGGTGACTCTCCCCACGACGCGCCCGAACGCGGACTGGGCATATGCCGCCGCGGGCAGAACCGCCAGCAGAACAGAAACCCACAAACAGGTAAACAAGATCGTATACTCCTTTTCTCCCGCTTTGACCTCACGGCCTGCGGCCAGTATACTCCCGGTAGACCCATGAATAAACCTGAAATCACGAGCCCAGGCAGCCGCCGGGAGTTTCTGAACCGGGCCGCGGTGTGGACCGCGGCCGGATACCGCGCGCTGGCCGGCGCCAGCCCCGGCGAGAGAATCGGCATGGCCTTCATCGGCGTCGGCAACCAGGGCACGGGCCGGCTGCGGGAATTCATGAAGCATGCCGACGTTAGCGTGGCGGCGATTTGCGACGCCGACTCCGGACACGCGGGGCGCGCCGCGGCCCTGGTGGAAAAAGAGGGCCGCGGGAAGCCGGCCGTGTATCGGGATTTCCGAAAGGTGCTGGAACGGAAGGACGTCGACGCGGTCATGATCGCCACGCCCGACCACTGGCACGCCCTGCCCGCCATCCTGGCGTGCCAGGCGGGAAAGGACGTTTTTGTCGAGAAGCCGCTGTGCTATTCCATCGGGGAAGGGCGCGCGATGCTCGGTGCGGCGCAACACAACCGCCGGATCACCCAGTTGGGCAACCACATCCACAACGACTACCCGAACTTCCGGCGCGTCGTGGAACTGGTCCGTTCCGGCATTCTGGGCGACGTCCGCCGGGTCCATTGCTGGATCCGTTCCAACGGCACGGGAATCGGGAGCCCGCCGGACGGCCCCGCGCCCAAGGAACTCGACTATGACCTCTGGCTGGGTCCCGCGCCCAAACGCCCCTACAACCCAAACCGCTCGCATCGCAGCTTCCGGTATTTCTGGGATTACTCGGGCGGCGTTTTCATCGACTTCTGGTGCCACATCACGGACCTGGCCTATTGGGCGCTGGATCTGAAGGCGCCCAAAAGCGTCGCCGCGGCCGGCGGGCGGTACCTGAAGGACGACAACGCCGAAACGCCCAACATGCTGGAAGCCGTGTACGAGTACCCGGGCCTCACCCTAACCTGGACGGTCCATCCTCAAGGCTTGGCCGGGTTCGAGAACCGGCATATCGGGTGCCTGTTCCAGGGTACGCAGGCCACGCTGCTGGCGGATTACCAGACGCACGAACTTTATGTTCGCGGCAAGCCGGTTTTGGACTTCCAACGTCCCGCCCCTACCATTCCGGACTCTCCCGGCCACATCCGTGAATTCCTCGGCGCCGTCAAGTCGCGCCAGAAGACCACTTGCGACATCGAGTATGCCTACCGTCTGACCAAAGGCGGTCTGCTGGGGAACATCGCCTATCGAACCGGGCGGCGAGTGCACTGGGACGACGCGCGCGAGCGCATTGCCGGCGACCGCGAAGCGGACCGAATGCTGACCCGCCGCTATCGGAAACCGTGGCGGCTGGTTTGAGTGCGTGACCGCTCAAAGCGGTCACAAGCGCGCGGTGACGCGGTCCAGAATGGGGGCCAAGTGCCGGTACGCCGCGGCCAGCCGTTCGTCGGTCACTTCGGGAGTGAGTTTGCTCTTGGTGTCGCGGCCGTCGACGCGTTCGATGGCCAGGGGGCCGGCGAATCCAGCGCCGAACAAGGTGCGAAACATCTCTTCGTGGTTGATCTGTCCCTGGCCGGGCGCCGGGAAGTTCGCATCGCCGCGCAGTCCGAGGTGGTCCTTGAGGCACACCGCCTTTACCTGCGGGGACAGCTCAGGCAGGTCCGGGTCGGGATGGATGCCTTCGTAGAACGACACGTTGCCCGCATCCCAGCAGATCTTCAGGCGTTCGGAAGGGATTCTCCGGAGGACCGCCAGGCAGGCCCGGGCGTTCGCGGTAATCCCGGTGTGCGGCTTCATGGCGATGGTCACGCCGGCCGATTCGGCATGCCGGACCAGTTTTTCAAGGACAGGGTAGTAGGCCGCGACCTCCTTCTCCCAGTCGCGCGCCGCGCGGGGGAGGTTCGGGAACCGCTGGTAGTACCAGGGTCCCCAAGCCACGATGATCGGGACGCCGAACCCGGCGCAGAGGTCCAGTTCGGCGCGGCCGGCATCCAGCTTGCCCGGCAAATGAATGTCGCTGAACCCTCCGAAAGCCATAAAGGGTTCGACGCCGTGATCGGCGAACTGCCGCCGCACCTCGGCCCGCCGGGCGGCCGGCAGGTCCGTCGTGTAGACGTTCTCGCCGGCGTGCACTTTGCTCGGAACCGTGTATCGGAAACCCAGCTTGCGGATCCGCTCCAGTGCGGCGGCCAGCGGCAGGCTGCCGTACAGCGAGGCCAGGCAACCGAGCCGGTAGGGTTCCGCGGCAGCTCGGCCAGCGGCGAAGGAAGCCGCGCAAGCGCTCAGGACCACGGCCCGGCGGCTGACGGGATCGGAACTCGAAATAGGCACATCTGCTGTTATACTACGCGCCGCCGCCGCCGGGTTCGAGTCCCAGGCCAAGCCCGCGGTCTAATCTTCCCAAACGATTCAGCCGATTTAGGGATCAGAGTGAGTGAGGACGAAATGACGACTTCGACGGAGAACAAACCCTGTGTCAGTTGCGGACACTGGCGGCCGTGCTACCGCCACGATGGCGCCTGGTACTGCCTGATGTGCTTCCAGATCGAAAGAGCGGGAACGAGTTTCCGGGCCGAAAGGCAGGGTCTCGCTGCCGGATGGCATGCGGCTGGATGGAACCGGGCGCACTGATGCGGTTCGTCCCCGAACCAAGCCCGGCCAGCGCAGTGTCCCTGTTTCCGTTCGCCCTCCACTAACTTCCCGCATTGACTCGGTTGCCGAAGAAAGTTGACGGCGCCGCTCAATAAGTCGGCCTCCACTTAGCAATCCGTGATATCCTCGAAACCAGTATCGGGGAATGTCGCGCGACTCTGTGCCATGACTCGGCAAATCCTGATCCTTAATTTGGACTCCCGCTCGTGTTCGGAGGAAATCGAGCTGGATCGAATGCGAACCGCCATTCGCGAGTGTTTTCCTCCCGGGGCGGCCGGCGTGCGGCTGTTGACAGCGGTCCCCGAATCGTTTTCGGGCAGCGTTTATTTGGCGCTGGCGCGATTCTCCGCCGATGCCCCCGCCGGACTTGGCTCCCGCCTGCGCGAATCCTGCCGCGCGGAATTCCTGGTGGGCTGGGTGTGCGCCCGCGGCGAAGACCCCGCCGGCCTGTTTTCGCAACTCGACGAGTTCGACGATTTCCTGTTCTGCCCGTTCGGCGAGGCCGAGCTGATTTCGCGCATTCGCCGTCTGTGCCGGCCGGAGCGAAGCGGGAATTCCGTCCGCCCGGCGCGTCTCGCGAATCTGCAACTGGATTCGCTGGTGGGCGAAAGCGCCGCATTTCTGCGCCTGCTGGAGATGCTGCCCGCGGTCGCGCGCTGCGACGCCACAGTGCTCATTTCGGGGGAAACCGGGACAGGCAAGGAACTGCTCGCCCGAGCCATTCACTACAACAGCGTCCGCCGGGGCAAGCCGTTTGTTCCTGTCAACTGCGGCGCGCTGCCGGACGCGCTGTTCGAAAACGAGATGTTCGGACACGCGCGCGGAGCCTTCACCGGCGCCGGCAGCGCGGAAAAGGGACTGCTGGCGGCGGCCGATGGAGGCACCGTTTTTCTGGATGAGGTTGGCACGCTCAGCGCAGCCGCGCAGATCAAGTTACTGCGTTTTCTCCAGGACCACGAGTATCGCCCGCTGGGATCGACCGAGCGCGTGGTGGCCGACGTGCGGATCGTCGCGGCGACCAACACCGACCTCCAGGTGCAAGTTCAGGCGGGGCATCTGCGCGAGGACCTCTTTCACCGCCTAAACGTCCTCACCCTGCACATGCCGGCTCTGCGCGAACGCCGCGAGGACATTCCTCCGCTCGCCGAGCACATGCTGGCGCGTTACGAAAGACAATACGGCCGGCAGGGGCTGCATTTCAGCCGGGCGGCGCTGGAGAAACTGAAGGCCTATTCCTGGCCGGGCAATGTCCGGGAACTGGAAGGTGTGATCCAGCGCGCCATGATCCTTTCCTTTCGCCGCGTGCTCGAGTCCGCGGATCTCCAGTTGCCGGGACAGGCGGCCGGGCCGGCGCTGGACGGAACGTTCGGCGGGTCCAAGCGCCGGGTGGTCGAGGAATTCGAGCGGGCGTATGTGATTCGGGCGCTGGCGGAGCACGGCGGCAACGTCAGCCGCGCGGCGCTTGCGGCCGGCAAAGACCGGCGTGCATTTCAGAGGCTCATCCGCAAGTATTCTCTCCACCAGAACTCCGGCGGCAAGACGCGGGCGGCGGGTGCGGCAGGCTGATCGCACCGGGCGCGGCATTCTTGCCGCGGGGAGCGAGCCATTCTCTTCAGGAAGTTGCATTTCCCGGCCGCGGCGCGAACGCCGCACCGCGACAGGACCGGCGATCTAACTTATTGAAAGTGCGTTCTCGCGCGATTGGCGATCGGAGTGCATCGACTGTCAGTCGCGGCGCATGACGCGAAGGACGAGTGAGCGTCGGTTCGAGAGACGGGAACTGGCGGCGCGCCAGATCCTGGAGTATCTGCTTCGGCACCCGGACGCCAACGATACTCTGGAGGGCATTTCCCGCTTCTGGCTCCCCCACGGAGGCCGGGAGTGGAGCGAAGGCGAGGTCTGGAGGGCGGTGGAACTGCTGGTGGAGCGGGAGTTGGTGGTGGCGATGTCGGCCGCGTTCCGCAGCGCCAGCTACAGACTGAACCGGGAGAAGGCCGCGCAGGCGGAGGCGTTCCTGGGCGGGTCCGAGACCCGGCAAGGAGCGTGATGGCGGCAGCCAAAGCCATGGCCGAGTTCGCGGAGCTGCTGCGGTCGGCGCCGGGCGTTCCGGTGGCGGGTTCGCGCGTCGGGCGCAAGCGGCCGGAGACGGGCGGAGACGTGCCCTGTGTGGTTCTGGGGCTCGGTGAAATGGAGCAGTCGCCCGCCGGGATCGGCCGGTGGATCGCGGCTCGTCCCCAGCGGGAAGACCTGTGGGTCGAGACGCGAGGAACCCGGTGGAGCGGTCTGCTGGCGGTGGAGGCCTGGGCCGCCGCGGGCGAGGCGGCCGCGGCGCTGGCCGACGCGGTTTCCCGTGCGGTGGAGGAGTCGCCCGAGTTGGCGGCCCGGAAGGGGTTTCTTCTGCTCGAGGAACGCGAAGCGATGTCGGTCGACAGCGTCAAGCTCTCCGACCAGACCTTCGCCTCCCGGGCCGGCCTGGTCTACCGCATGATTCACGAACAGAGCACCAGCCAGGAGACCGGACCGGGCGGAATCGTGGAGTTGATTCACGTCGATCTCGACAGCGAGTTCGGCGAGCATTTTGACATCCGAAAACCATGAAGTTCTGGAGAGGCAAATGGGCGAAGCGATAACCGAGATGATTATTCCCGGCACTTACATTGAGGTCCGCGCCGAGGGCCTGATCGGCGTTTCGGGAATAGCGACAGGCAATGTGGGGGTGGTGGGAACCGCCGCCAAGGGACCGCTGGACCAGGCGGTGATTCTTTCCTCGTTCTCCGAGGCCAGGGAAACGTTTGGCGAACCCGACGGCTGGGTCGACGGCACCAAGGACGAACTCACGCTGGTGCGGGCGCTGCAACAGGTTTTCGACAACGGCGGGTCCACCGTTTACGCGGTGCGCTGCGCCGCCGCCGGGGCCGCCGCCGCGAGCCTCGGCCTGGCCGACGACACCGGCAAGGTGCTGACGCTGGCGGCGCGCAGCAAAGGGACTTGGGGGCACGACATCCGCGTGCAGGTGAAGAGCGCCTCGGCCGACGCTTTCGTCGAGGAACGCAAGCAGACGATTCCGGCGGAGCTGAGCGTCCAGCCGCTGCACGCGCACGTCGCCGACTCCCCGCGGAACGTCCTCCGCGTCACCGCGGCCGACACGCGCGTGGTCAAGCGCCTGCGCCTGCTAACCAAGGGCGGCGACCACACGGTGGCGCCCGGCCGGGCCATCGTGGACCCGGCCGACGGCAAACTGACTTTCGACGCGGCCGATCAGCCCAAGAGCGGAGACATCGTGGCGGCCAGCTACTTCGTGGCGCAAAGTTTCGCGCGGGACATTGTGGTCGCCTGGCAGAGCGTGAAGGAGGTCTTCACCGCGATCGACGCGACCGACATTCAGCGCGACATCAACGCGCGCTCGACGCTGGTCGGGGCGCAAATCGAAGCCGGCGCCGAGGCCCGCACGCCGTCGGTGATGGCGGCCCCGCTGCCGCTCTCGGGCGGCTCCAACGGCGAGACCGCCACTTCCACCGTCTACCAGACCGCGCTCGCCAAACTGGACGCCGAGCCAGTGAACATCGCGGTGCTCGCCGGGCAGAAGTTCTCCGACGCCGGCGCCGCCCTGCTGGCGCACGTGGAAACCGGCGAGAACAACGGCAAGGACCGCATCGCCGTGGTGGGGGCGGACGACGCCACCGTGGCCGGCGCCGCCGCCAACGCGGATTCGGTGGGCGACGACCGGCTGATCCTGGTGGCGCCGGGCATCCAGGCCGCCGACCTGGCGCTCAACCAAACCGTGAGTCTGCCGCCGGCCTACGCGGCGGCCTCGGTGGCGGGCCTAATCGCTTCGCTGGCGGTGCAGGTGAGTCCCACCAATAAGACGCTGAAGGTGGCGGGCCTGACCGCCTACTACAACGACGGCGAATTGAAGAAACTGCTCAACAGCCGCGTGATGCCGCTCGAACGCAAGATGGGGTACCGCATCGTCAAGGGCATCACCACCGACAACGGCCCCTTCCGGCAGGTGTCGGTGCGGCGCATCGTGGATTACGCCAAGCAGGGCCCGCGCATCGGCTCGCTGCCCTACATCGGCCGCCTGAACAACGCGCGCGTGCGGGGCGCGTTGAAGGCGACCCTGAACGGCTTCCTTTCCGACATGGTCCTCAACGAGGCTTTGACCTCCTTTACCCTGGACGTCACCGCCACCCGCGAGCAGGAAATCGCCGGCGTGGCGGTGGTGACGATGTTCCTGAAGCCCACGTTCAGCATCGACTACATCAAGGTCATCATGAACCTGTCGTGAGCGGCTGAGCGCATTCGCAAGGAGAAGAGAAAATGGCTAATACCAATGTGTTCCGCGGTTCCGACGGCTCCATCGTTCTGGCGGTGGAAGCCGGCCCGGAGGGAGACGCGGCCAAGGCGGTTATCGACGAATACAGCCTCACCCCCGTGGGCCGCGCCACCAACGTGACCGTGCGCGTAAACTCCGACCTGAAGCCGTTCCACGAACTGGGGCAGCGCTACCCGACCGAGCTGCGGCCGGGCAACGTCAACATCACCGGCACCATCGAGCGCGCCTACATCAACGGGGCGCTGCTCAAGATCCTGCTGGGCGAGGCGGCCAAGTCGCGCCCGGGGGGGACTTTCCTGAACCCGGCCTTCAACATCGATCTGCGGCTGGAGAACCCGGCGCGTCCGGGCGTCTTCTCGTCCGTCACGGTGCACGGCGTCAAGGTTGAGAACTGGGTGTACGAGCTGCCGGAAGACGACTTCGTGATGGAGCGGGTGGACTTCAAGGCTCTGTGGATCAGCGTGGAAGACAAGGAAGGCTGAACCCAATGAGCTTTCTCACGGCCGAGGAACTGCTCGCCGGCAGCGCCGTGGTGCATGAGATCGGCATTCCCGCCCCCTTGCTGGGCGAGGCCGGGGACGCGGAGCCGAAGCGGGTCCGGCTGCGCCCGCTCACCGTGCGCGACGTGCAGCGCATCACCAAGGCGGCGCGCGACGGCGAGGTTCTGCTGTCGGCGCTGATGCTCAAGGAGGCGCTGGTGGAGCCGGCGCTCTCCTTCGAGCAGGTGCAGTCGCTCAACACCGGCGTGGCGCGCTTCCTGATCGAGGAGCTGAACCGCATCAGCGGCCTGAACCTGGAGCGCCCGGCGGCGGCTGAAGCGGTGCAGGCGCCGATGGCGCGCGCCTGTTTCCTGCTGGCGCGCGAGTTCGGCTGGTCGCCGCAGGAAGTCGGCGAGCTGACGCTGGGACAGGTGCTGCTGTACCTGGAGATGATCCGCCAGCAAGGGGCGCCACCGGAGAGCGGATGAGCGACCCATTGCACATTCTGGCGGTGGCGGATCCGCGGGGTTTTGCCGCTGGCGCCCGCGCTGTCCGCTCCTTCGCCGGGGCGATCCGGGCGGCGCCGTCTGCGCTCGACGGGATGGCCTCGTTGGGGAACCCGCTGCCGCCGCTTGCGATCGGCCTGCTGTTGGACCCGATGGGCGGCTCTCCTTTCGCGGGGATTGAGGCGTTTCTGCCGGACGGCGCGGAGGCCGCGCCGCGCGCCCGCCCGGGAGGCCCGGCCAGAAGACCGCGTCGCCATGCGGGGCTGTGGCAACCCGTCCTGCAGCCGCGCCACGCCCCGCCTTCCGAGCCAGGCGGCCGGCGCGACAGGCTGGCCGCCGTGCTCGAACGCTACCAGCCGGACCAGCTAACGCTGGGTCCGGAGGTTCGAGTCGCATCGTGGGATATGTCTCCTGGCTTGTCCTCGCGGGATCATTCGCGTTCATTCGCGTTCATTCGCGGCCAATTCCA
>JACQZT010000422.1 GCA_016213755.1 Acidobacteriota bacterium
CCCCGCCTGGGCTTCGCCTGGGATGTGCTCGGCGACGGCAAGACCAAGCTGTTCGGCGCGTTCGGCTTGTTCTACGACACCATGAAGTACGAGATGCCCCGCGGCAGCTTCGGCGGCGACAAGTGGAAGGACTACGTCTATCCGCTGGACGATCCCGACATCCTGAAGCTCAAGGCCCCGGCGCCGCCGAACAGCCCCCTGAGCGGCTTCCCCAAGCCGTTCGAGATCGTCGACTGGCGCATTCCCTCCAACGACCCCAGCGACAACACGATTGATCCGAACCTGAAGCCGATGCGCCGCCGGGTGTGGGACATCGGTCTCGAGCGGGCGCTCAGCGACACCATGGCGCTCAACGTCCGCTACACGCACAACTCGCTGGACCGCGCCATTGAAGACGTGGGCACACTGGGGGCGGCGGGAGAGATCTACTTCATCGCCAACCCCGGATTCGGCATTACAGTCAACCCGAAGACCTGGGATCCCGGTTTCCCCATGACTCCCAAGGCCAAGCGCAACTACGACGCCGTGGAGACCCGCATCGAGAAGCGCTTCTCGCGCAACTACACATTTGTTGGCAGCTACACCTGGAGCCGGCTGTGGGGCAACTACGGCGGTCTGGCCAGCTCGGACGAAAACGGCCGCATGAGCCCCAACGTGAATCGCTACTTCGACCTGCCCTTCATGAGCTATGACAAGAGCGGGAAGGAAGTCCTGGGCCTGCTGGCTACCGACCGGACCCACTCTTTCAAGTTCTTCGGCTCGTACAACTTGAAGTCCAAGGTCGGCGCCACCACCTTCGGGCCGATCTTCATCGCGCAGAGCGGCACGCCGCTGACCACCGAAGTGACCATGGTCAGTTCCACGCCCATCTTCGTGAACGGCCGCGGCGACTTGGGCCGCACGCCGGTGTACTCGCAAACCGATTTCCTCCTGGCGCACGAGTTCAAGGTATCGCCCAAGCACGAGCATCTCCGCGTCAAGGTGGATATGAACGTCACCAACCTGTTTAATCAGGCCACGACAGTCAACAGCTTCGCGGGGTATCTGCACTCCAACGACGGCCAGGTGAACTTCGATCACGAAGCCGACTTCTTCAAGGGCTTCGACTACCAGAAGATGATGACCGCTCAGAAACTGCGTACCGATCCGCGGTTCAAGCTGCCCAACGACTTCCTGGGACCGCGTGACCTCCGCTTCGGCCTCCACTTCTACTTCTGATCCAGAGGGAGAGGAAGATCTTTCGACCGGCCGGCCACAAGCCGGCCGGTCTGCTTTTCGGGATTCTCCGCCCCGCTTCTTACCGATTCTCATAGAAAACCGCCCAGCGATGTCAACAAACGAAAGGACTTTCGCAGTGGCGGATGAGTTGCTATACTCGGGAGCATTAGGGTTCTCATCAACTGGGCGTGCGGCATCACCGGCGCCGCCGGCCATATCTATGTATCAGGAGGAAATACTGTGACCAAGAATTTCGCCGCATGGCGAAGGGCGAGCGCTTTCGCGTGCCTCACCGCGTTAGCTCTGCTCGCCGGAGTTTCTCTGCTCGCCCAGGAACGAACGGGCGAATTGAACGGCGTGGTGAAGGACGCCAGCAGCGCCGTGGTTCCGAATGCCACCGTGACCATCACGAACAAGGCTTCCAGCCGGGTGTTTACCACCAAGACCGGCGCGGATGGCTCCTACATTGCCCGTGAGCTGGAGCCGGGCCGTTATTCGGTCCGTTTCGAGGCCACGGGCTTCAGCAAGTATGAAGCGGCCGACGTTTTATTGCTGGTCGGCCAGCGGTTGAAGGTGGACGCGGCGCTGACGGTGGGCGGCGTGGAGCAGACGGTGCAGGTCACCGAAGAAGCTCCGCTGATCGACACCTCGCGCACCTCGATCGCGCACAACGTGACGGCCGAGGAATTCTCCCGCCTTCCGAAGGCGCGCACCTTCCAGTCCCTGGCGCTGGCTTCGCCTGGCGTGAACTCGGGCGAAATCGAAGGCGGCTTCCAGGTGAACGGCGCTTCGGGCGCCGAAAACCAGTTCACCGTGGACGGCGTTTCGACCACCAGCCTGATTAACGGCAAGTCGCGCCAGGACGCGGTGTTCGAGATTCTTCAGGAAGTCCAGGTCAAGACCGGCGGCATCGATGCCGAGTACGGCGGCGCGCTGGGCGGCGTCATCAGCGCGGTTACCAAGTCGGGCGGCAACGCCTTCCATGGCGACCTCCATTACTACCTGTCCGGCAACTCGATCAGCGCCGGCCCGGTCAAGCGGCTGTTTATGGATCCGGTGACGGAGAGGACCGCCTCCCACGTGCAGGACACCAAGCAGACCGACAACATGCACGAGATCGGCTTTTCGCTGGGCGGGTACCTGGTGAAGAACAAGCTGTATTTCTTCTCGGCCCTCTCGCCGCGCTTCCGGGACCAGTCCGGCACGTACAAGTTGAGCAACGGCCGGGAATCCTCGGATTTCAACCGCGACTCGACATTTCACCAGATGTTCAACAAGCTGTCCTGGGATCCAATCAGCCGCATCCGCACCAACTTCAGTTGGCTGTGGTCTCCCACCAAAGTGAACGGCCTGATCCCCGCCCCGAACGCAGGCTCCGACACCTCGACTCTTTCGGTGGCGGCTTTGACTCCGGTAAAGAAGTACGGGTACTTCCAGCCGCAGTCGAGCTACACCGGACAGGTGGATTTCAGCATCACCAACAGCTCGCTTCTCACCGTCCGCGGCGGCCGGTTCTGGGACAACTTCAAGGTCGTGGGCCTTCCCAACATCACCCCGGTGACCTATTCGACGTCGGCCTCGGCACTGACCAACATCCCGGTCGAATACCGCCAACCCACTGGTTACGCGAACATCAGCCGGCGCCGCATGTCGGAATTCGACATCGTGACCCGGACCTTCGTCCAGACCGACTTCAGCCTGTTCGCCAACTTCGGCGGCCAGCATAACCTGAAGGGCGGCTGGGGCTTCACCAAGACCGTCAACAAGGTCGACGACCATGAAATGGGCGGCGGTTACATCAACGTTTTCTGGAACAGCCAGTTCCGGGCCGCCGATCCCACGACTCGCGGCACCTACGGCTACTATGAATTCAACGACCGCCGCACCGCGGGCGTCACGGGCGCGGGCATGCACAACCTGTTCATTCAGGACCAGTGGAGGGTTGTGCGCCGCCTGACCCTGACCCTCGGCCTGCGCGTCGAGAACGAGAAGATCCCCACCTTCCGCCGCGACGTCAAGGACTACGGCTTCCAGTTCGGCTTCGGCGACAAGATCGCTCCCCGCCTGGGCGCCAGCTTCGATGTGTTCGGCGATGGCAAGGTGAAGGTGTACGGAAGCTGGGGCCGCTACTTCGATTGGGTGAAGTACGAGCTCTCGCGCGGCACCTTCGGCGGCGATATCTGGCGCGTGTACTATCGCTCGCTGGATACTCCGGATGTCTTCTCCCTGAGCAGCACCAACCTGCCTGGACGCAACGTTTGGAGCAACATCGCCAGCGGTCCCGGCTCATACCGTGATCGCCGCGTCCCGGCCTTCGACCTGGTCGGCAAGGGAATCAAGCCTATGAGCCAGGACAACATGAACCTGGGCGTCGAGTACCAGATCAACCCGCAGACCGTGTTCCGCGGCAATTACGTGCACAACAACCTGCGGCGGACGATCGAAGATCTCGGAGCCTTGGACGCCAACGGCGACGAAGTCTATATCTACGCCAACCCGGGCGAGGGGGATGCCAAGATCAATCCGGTCAGCGGCGCCACCAAGCCTTTCCCCATGCCCAAGCCGGTTCGCCGCTACGACGCCATGGAGCTGAGCCTCACCCGGCGCTTCGCCAAGGGCATGTTCGGCAGCTTTGGCTACGTGTACAGCCGGCTGTACGGCAACTATGCCGGTCTGGCCAACTCGGACGAGATCACCAGCCCGGCTTCGGGTAACAGTTCGGCGACGTCGCAGCAGCTCGGCGGCAGCATCGCCCGTCAGGGCGGCAACGCCAACCGCGCCTGGGATCTGGACGAAGAGCTGTTCGACTCCCACGGCAACGTGGACGTCAAGGGTCGTCTGGCGACGGATCGCCCGCATGTGTTCAAGGTGTACGGCAACAAGGAGTTCAACCTGAACGCACGGAACATTCTCGACCTGGGCCTGCTCCAGTATGCCGGCAGCGGCACTCCCCTGACCATGACCGTGAACACGGTCAACCAGATTCCGATCAAGGTGGAAGGCCGCGGGAACCTGGGCCGCACCAAGTTCCTGACTCAGACCGACTTCATGGTGGGCCACACCGTTAAGTTCGGCGAGACCAAACGCTTGCGGTTCGAGTTCAACGCGTTGAACCTTTTCAACCAGAAGACCTCGCGCCACCGATTCACCAGCTTGAATCGCGGCTCGGGAGCGGGTGGCGGGCGGCAAGCCTCGGCCATCGACCTGAGCAAGACGGACCTGTTCAAGGGCTTCGACTACCGGGCCATGTTGGCCCAGACGGTGGATGCCCGGACCGGTCCGGGCGCCATTGATCCGCTGTTCGGCCAGGACGACATCTTCAGTCCCGGATTCACGGGCCGTTTCGGGATCAAGTTCACCTTCTAACTCTTCAACCCCAGGGGGCCGGGCCCGTGCCCGGCCCCCCAAAACCGGGACAGCCTGACCTACCCGCTTTTTCTCCCGCCTGCGCGAACCCCTCCCAGCAGCAACAGTGCCGCTCCGCAAGCGCCCAGCAGAAGTGTGCCCGGCTCGGGAACCGGGCTCGGATCGGGCTCCGGGTCGGGCGGGGGCGGCGCCGGCGCCAGGTAGCTGCCCAGGCGCACGTTGTCCACCATGGCGTAGTTGTAGGCCGGCTGAATCTGGTACCAGTCGCTCTTCCCGTTGGAATCGTCGGAAACCAGCCCGAAGAAGGTCCGGACGGGCTTGGCCGCCATGGATACGACACTCGTTCCCAGGATGGTGGCGCCGGCGCCGTATGTGACCGTCATTTGACTGGTTGTGAAAACTCCGGGGGACGATTCTTTGTAGATCATCATCTCGGCGGCGAGGGCCGAGACGGGGGCGGCCAGCGCGATGCGCATCGCGAAGCCGCCATCGGTCACGCGCAGGAAGGCGCCCGAGCCCCATTCGTACCAGGGCGTCGATCCGGAAGGGAAAATACCCTGCACCCAAGTGCCGGGCGCGCTAAAGACCGCACCCGAGGCGGCGTCCGTCCAGGAGGTCATCGCGCTGGTGTGGGCGGTGAAAGAACTGAAGTCTATGGTGGCGCCGGACTGAGTGGCGATCGCCTGCCAGTCGCCCAGCGAGGAATAGGTCAGAATCGTGGCCCGCGCCGGCACAACGGCCAAGAACGCGAGGCACAAACAGCAAACCACGGAAGCGATGCGAGTCATTGCCGATTTCTCCTTCTGCGCGGACACTCCGCCCTGGCCGGCCTTTTCGGCCGGGGCAGTCCGATAGAGAATGTTCGATCAGTAGGGTAGTGCGGCGAGGAGGGCTGGAATCTCAGCCGGGTTTGTGGTTCAGTAGCCCTTGGCTTTGTCGACGACGTTGAGCAGCGGCTCGCCGGCCGCGAAGCGCCGGATGTTCTCTTTGAGCAGGTCCATGCGCCGCTGCTGCACATGGTCGGATTGGCCGGCGATGTGCGGCGTGACGATGACGTTCTCGAACTTCCACAGCGCGTGCCCCTTGGGCAGCGGCTCGGGGTTGGTGACGTCGAGGCCCGCGCCGGCCACGCGGCGGCTGTCCAGCGCCTTGACCAGCGCGTCGGTGTCGTACAATTTGCCGCGCGACACGGCGACGAAGTACGCGCCTTTCTTGAGCAGTTCGAATTGCCGCGCGCCCATCATGCCTTCGCTTTGCGGCGTATGGGGCGCGGAGAGGAAGACCACGTCGGCTTCGGGAAGCACGCTGTCCAGGCGGTCCGGCGTCACCATTCGGTCGACCAGCGGCGTATACGATATGTCTTTCGGATCGACGCCGATGACGCGCATGTCGAACCCCTTGGCGCGCTGCGCGATCTGCATGCCGATGCCGCCCACGCCGACGATCACCGCCGTTTTGCCGCGCAGTTCGATGGGCTCGAACTTGCCGCGCATCCACTCTTCCTTGACGCGGTTGGGGATGATGCGGTGGAGCTCGCGGGTCAGCGCCAGCAGCATCGAGAAGGCGTGGTCGGCGATGTTGGGGCCTTGGATGATTTTGCCGTTGGTCAGCGTGACGCCGCTGGCCTTGAACTCCGGCGTCAGCCAGCGCTCGACGCCGGCGCTGTAGCTCTGCACCCACGCCAGCTTTTTCGCGACGCTCAACAGGTCGTTGTTCATGGCGCCCAGGATCGCGTCGGCGTCGGCCGCCTGGGCGCGCAACGCGGGCCCGGCGGCGGCCACGATTTCAACGCCGGCCGGGGCGGTTCTTTTCAAGTCCTCCACCTCCGCCGGCGCAAGGCCGGTGACCAGTATCTTCTTCGCCTCCGCGCCCCACAGCGCCGCGCCACACATCCAGAAAACCAAGAACCTTGTCTTCATCCGTTTGTCCCTCGTCTTCGAGATTGTACCGCAGGGCCGGCGAAGGTTTTCCGAGAGAGGCGAAACGCACCTGTGGTGTTTTTCCACAAAACTTGGGGAGCGTTCCGTCTGTCCCCGAGTTCTAGTTCTAGCCGATTGGCCGCTTTAGAGTCACGGGCGGTTTCTAAAATTCTTATGCTTTGGTTTCAGGTGATTAGGCGGCTTCGGGGGACTTGAGTGCGGGTCCAGCGGGCTAGTTTAGTGGTGGAGGATTTGCATGGCCCGTTTACCGTTTCCGACATATAGCATGGAGAAGCTGTTTCTTTTCCGGCGTTATCAGACGCAAGAGGACTACCGCCAGGCGACCGGCCAGGAGCCGCCGCCGTTCAATCCCAACCACGCGCCCAAGTACTGGTGCGACCCGGCTGCCAAAGATAGCACCCGGCGAACCGTGGTTTACGACCACGCCCTGGTCACCAACTCGCGCGGACAGGCGATTGCCGGCCCGGATGGCAAGCCCATGCTGGACGTGCTGCTGCTGCCGAAAGAACTGGCGGCCACGGTGAACATTCCGCCCCAGGGCACCACCGTGCCCGGCGCGGATGCCGCCGAAGTTCCCATGCCGCTGAGCGCTCTGTCGCCGGACGAGGAGCTCTGCTTCCAGTTCGGCGGGGTGGTGGCAGTGAAGAACGTGAACTTGTTCGAGCTGGCGAAAGAAGGCTTCACCGGCGCCGACCGGATCTTACTGCAAGCCATCGCCAGGAAGCTGAGCGTCTAGCGATCGCCGCAGCGCCTCGATGTGCGCCGGAGCGCAGTCGTAGGCCACCACGCCGCAACCGAACAGGAAACCCGGGTGGTCCCGGCACTGGCCGAGGATCGCCCGGGCGGCGGCGCGGATGGCCTCGGGCGGACCCGTGTGTACCAGTCGAGCGTCCACGCTGGCGCGAAAGGCCACTCCGGCCGGGCGGGTTTTCTCCATGAACCGCGCCAGATCGGCGCCGGCGTCGGCCAGCAGTTGCGTGGCGCCGGTGGCGATCAAGTCGTCGATCACAGGAGTAGTATCGCCGCCGACGATCAGCGGAATCCAGCGCGCGCCGGCGGCCTTGAGTTGCGGGATCACGATATCGCGGTAAACGGGAACCACTAACTGCCGGAACACGCGCGGGGAGCTGAGCCGGGGAGTGGCGCGCGAGTCGAAGATCACCGGTTCGACGCCGCGCCGCGCGAAGGCCGCGCCGTATGCCACAGTCACCCGGGCGGTGAACTCCAGAAGCGCGCGCGCGAAGTCGGGGTCTTCGACCGCCGCCATCAGGAACCGTTCCGCGCCGGCCAGTTCGCAGGCCATCGAAAACGGGCCAGTGAGCGCGCCGCGGACGATTCTCTCGCCGCCGAGCTCGCGCTGGAGTCGCGCGGCAACGCTCAAGTACAAGGGCATACGCCCGCCGGATTCCGGGTCGGGCAGGCGCAGACGCGCCAGATCCGCCGCGGCGTCGAGGATCGGTTCGCGAATGCCCGGAACGTGGTTCGAATCCTCGAAGTACTCCACCCTGCATCCCAGAGCTTCCGCCTCGACGTTGTAGACGTCGATCCCCACCGTGAGCAAATCCGGATCGTAGACCCGCACCTCGGCCGCCAGCGCCTCATAGAGCAGTTCCGCATTCCGGCACACCTCGGAAGGCGAACGTCCGATGAGCCTGGCCTTGTGCTCGTAGATGGCGGGGACGAACGGGATGCGATCGGCTTGGCCCATTCCGTAGACCGTCTCCACGCGCTCGCGCCGGGTCATGTCTATAATGGAACACACTGTATGGAAAACGTGCTGATTCTGGGCGCCCGCGGCATGTTGGGCGGGCAAGTGCGCGCCCTGTGTCCGAAGGCCGCCGCGTGGGACCTGCCGGAGGTCAACGTGCTGGACTTCCCGGCGCTCACCGCGCGGATCGACGCGCTGGCGCCGGCGGCGATCGTCAACTGCGTGGCCTTCAACGACGTGGACGGCGCCGAAGACCGCCCGGAAGCGGCGTTCGCGCTGAACGCGGAGTTCCCCGGCCGGCTGGCACGGCTGGCCGCCGGGCGAGACATTCCGCTGGTGCATTACAGCACCAACTATGTGTTTGACGGCGTCCAGGGCGAGTACGAAGAGACGGACCCGCCCGCGCCGCTGTCGGTTTACGGGCGCTCGAAGCGAGACGGAGAGGAAGCCGTCCTGGCCGCGGGCGGCCGCGCCTGGGTGGTCCGCACGGCGGTGATTTTCGGGCCCCAGGGCGCGAGCGAATTGTCCAAACGCAGCTTCGTGGACCTGATGCTCGACCTGGCCGCGAAGCGAGACGTCATCCAGGCGGTGGAGGACGAAGTCAACAGCGTGACGTACGCTCCGGACCTGGCCCGGGCCACGATGGATTTGCTGGCCGGCGCGCCGCCGCCGGGCTTGTACCATCTGACCAACAGCGGCGCGGCGAGCTGGTGCGACTTCGCGCGCGAGATCTTCCGCGCGGCGGAAAAGAGCGTGACGGTGATCCCGGTGCCGTCGTCGCGGTTTCCGCGCAAGGCCGCGCGCCCGGCGCGGGCGGTGCTCGTCAACACCCGCAGGCCGGCGCTCCGCCCGTGGCAGCGCGCGCTGGCCGAACTCCTCGGCCGGCCGGACCGTCTATCATGAAAGTGAGCGCGATGAAGCCAAGTCCTGCCCCTTTTGAGATCGAGCACCGCATTCGCGAAGATGGCATCGCTGTCATCCGCCTGGCCGGGCGAATTATGCTGGGCCAGGAGAGCGCCCGCATCGAGACGCTGACGCGGGAACTGCTGGCCGCCGGCCGCCGCAAGCTGATCCTCGACGTCAGCGGCGTCACGCACATCGACTCGACTGGCATCGGCCGCTTCATCTCCAGCTTGAATCAGACCATGCAGGCCGGCGGGCAGTTGCTGCTGGCCGGCGCCGGGGGCGTGGTCCGGGACGGTTTCCGCGTCACCCGCCTGGACACGGTCTTCCAGTTCGCCCCGGACGTCGAAACCGCCGCCACGCGATTCCGCTGAAAAGGAGGCGGACCGACATGCGTTCCAGTGTCATCATCCTGCTTGCACTGGCGTTGCTGCCAGGGTGTTCTCGCATGAAGAAAGAAACATCCGACCCGGCTTTGACCGAGATCCAGAAGAAGATCGCGCGCTACGCGCCCACCGCCATCCAGGCCGATCTGTCGCATCTGAGCGAGGGCGACCGCAAGGCGCTGGACAAGATGGTGGAAGCGGCGCGGCGGATCGATGGGATCTACTTGCGGCAGGTCTGGCGCGGCAACGCGGACCTGCTGCGGCGGCTCGAAGAGGACCCGTCCCCCGCCGGAAAAGCGCGCCTGCATTACTTCCGCATCAATTACGGCCCCTGGTCGCGGCTGGACCACGACCAGCCGTTCCTGCCCGGCATCGCGCCCAAGCCGCCGCAGGCCAGCTACTATCCGGACGACATGACCCGGGAGGAGTTCAACCAGTGGGTGGCCACGCTCAAAGGCGAAGAGGCGCTGCACGCCACCGGCTTCTTTCACGTGATCCGGCGCGGCAGCGACGGCAAGCTCCGCTCGATCCCCTACAGCGAGGAGTACCGCGAGTTCCTGGGACCGGCGGCCCGGGCCCTCCACGAAGCCGCCGCGCTCACCACCAACGAATCGCTCAAGAAGTTCCTGAGTCTGCGCGCCGAGGCCTTCCTGTCCAACGACTACTATTCGAGCGACCTGGCCTGGATGGAACTCGATGCGCCGATCGAACTCGCCATCGGGCCTTACGAAACCTACGAAGACGAGTTGTTCAACTACAAGGCCGCCTTCGAGGCGTACGTCACCCTGCGCGACGACGCCGAGACCGGCAAGCTCGCGAAGTTCGGCCGGCATCTCCAGGACATCGAAAACCATCTGCCCATCGAGCCGCGCTACCGCAACCCGCGCCTGGGCGCGGCCGCGCCGATCCGGGTGGTGCAGGAGGTCTACGGCGCGGGAGAGGGCCGCCGCGGCGTGCAGACCGCTGCCTTCAACCTGCCCAACGACGAGCGGGTGGTGCAAGAAAAGGGCTCCAAGCGCGTGATGCTCAAGAACGTGCAGGAGGCCAAGTTCAACCGGATTCTGGTTCCCATCGCCAAGAGCGTGCTGGACGCCTCCCAGGCGGCCTCGATCTCCTTTGAAGCTTTCTTCACGCACATTCTGGCCCACGAACTGGTGCACGGGCTGGGGCCGCACAACATCGCGATCGGCGGGCGCAACACGACCGTGCGCAAAGAACTCAAGGAACTCTATTCGGCCGTCGAAGAGGCCAAGGCCGACGCCACGGGGCTGTTCGCCCTGCAATACCTCGCCGACACCGGCGCCATCGGCCGCGAAATGCAGGAGGCAATGTACACCACCTTCTTGGCCAGCATGTTCCGTTCGGTCCGCTTCGGGGTGAACGAGGCGCATGGCAAGGGCGTGGCGGTGCAGTTCAACTATCTCTCCGATGCCGGCGCCATCGCGCGCGACGCGCGCTCCGGCCGCTTCCGCGTCGAGGCGGAGAAGGCCAAACCGGCCGTGCGCGCGCTGACGCGCGAACTGCTCACCCTCGAAGCCGAAGGCTCCTGTGCGAAGGCCAAGGCGCTGCTCGACAAGTACGGCGTCATTCGCCCGGAGATGCAGCAGGCGTTGGACGGATTGAAGGACGTTCCGGTGGATATCGAACCCATCTTCTCTTTTCGCTAAGCACGGCATATGCCCGGCTGGCGGGTTCTTAATTCCCTACCCGGGAATAGTCTGATAGGTATGTTTTTTGCTGGCGCGGCGGCGGCGCGCGCCGTAGCATGGAATCAGTACCCGGCTGTACCGGCCCACAGCGACTTCCGGTAACTTAGGAGCGGGTGCGACTTGGGGGCCCTGCGATCCATCCAGGGCCTCCTCCTTCCGCTACTTCTCGCCGCGGAGTTTCTCGATTGCCTGGCGCACCCCTTCCGCCGCCGGCCAGTCCGGATGGAGCCGCAGAAATTCTTCCAGGTCGGCGGCGGCGGCGCGCCTGTCGTTGCGCCGCAGGTAGATCTCGGCGAGGGTGAGCTGCGGATTCGAGAAGTGGGCGGGATCGAGCTTCTTGGCGATGTTCAGGTACTTGATTCCCAGGTCGGACTTGCCCAGGAAGAAGTAGTTCATCCCCAGTTGCGAGTTGGCCAGCGCGTCGTCGGGCCGGCGCCCGGCGGCGTGCAGGTTGAAGGCCAGCGCCTCGTCGAGCTTACCCTGCGTCAGCAGCGCGCCGCCCAGGTTGACCAGCGGCTCATAGGCTTGCGGTTCCTGGACCAGCGCTTCCCGGAAGTGGGCCTCCGCCTGAGAGTACTTGCGGGTCTGATAGGC
>JACQZT010000434.1 GCA_016213755.1 Acidobacteriota bacterium
ATCACCGCGATCCAGCACCCAGGCGATGGTCTTCAGCACCGTCGACTTGCCCGAGCCGTTCACTCCCGCCAGAATGTGCGGCCCGAGATGGGGATTGCCTTGGCCGTCGGACAGATCGAGATCCAGCTTCTCGAACGGCCCGACGCCCTCCGCTACCAGACGCAAAATCGGCACACGTCCCTCCGCCTCTGAGAATACACCGATCGGCTACTTCTTCGGATACTTCGCGCCGGCCTTCACTTCCTCGATCTGCCGCACGTGCCGCTCGGTGTGCGAGGCGATCACCAGGAACCACTGGTAGGCGTCGAGGTTGCCCACCGCGCGGTGCTCGCCGAAATGAGAACGCAGTTCGTCCTGGGTATTGCCAACGTAGACGATGTTGGCATCCCGCCGCTTCTTGAACTCGCTCACCGCCGCGCTTTGCGCCGGCCATTTCCCGGCGGGCGCGAGGAAGTCGGGCGCCGTTCGCTTCTGCGACCGATCGGGCATGACCTTCAGCACCTCGTCGTCCTTGACCCGCTTGGCGCCGCCCTTGGCCGGATCGGCCGGCGAGGTTAGAATCTTGTTCTGAATCATGCCGAACAACTCCGCCTCGCTGACCACCAGGTGGTCGGCGATCTGGGCGATGGACCAGACTTCGGGGGCGGGCTTGAACTTCCACTGCGCCTCGCTCAGGCTGGCGATGGCGTCCAGGAGGCGCTTGCGCGTGGCGTGCAGTTCGCTCATGGCGCGGTCGCGCTCGCCACGGCTCAGGGGCTGGGCGCAACCGACTCCGGCGGCGGCGACGAAAAGGACGAAGAGTGTTTTCAGCATGGCCAATCCCCATCTTATTCCCGCCGGGCGGAAATTGCTAAGATCGACCTCATGCCGCTGCGCTTTCGCCTGGCCGTTCCCGCCGACTACCCGCGCCTGGAAGAAATGGTCATCGAATCGTTCGCCTCCATCACCTGGTTCCGCAAGGTGGACGAACTGTTCGGGCCGCTCAACGGCCGCGACTGGCGCTCGCGCTGGCAACTGCGCCTGAAATCGGCCTTCACGCGCCAGACCGTGCTGATTGGCGAAGAGGGACCGGGGATTGTCGCCTACGCCAGCGGTTCCTACGACCCCCCGACCCGCAGCGCCTACATCGATCTGCTGGCCGTCGACCCCCGCTGCCAGGGAAAGGGCTACGGCCGCGACATGCTGCGCGCCATCGTCGAGCACTTCCGGCAGCAGGGCGCCGAACACGCCCACCTGGACTGCCTGCTCAACAACCAGGCCGGCAACCAGCTCTACGAGTCGGAGGGTTTTCAAAAAGTGGCCGAGCACGCCCGCTGGTGGCTCAAAATCCCCTGACCGGCTTCCCGACGCCCGCTTACTTCGTCAGCCACACGGTTATGTTCTGTACGCAACGCTGCACCATGGGGTGCGTGATGGTCGCGGGGCTGTGGCCCGGGATAAAGACGGCCACTTTGCCCTTGCCATAGGGATGCGCCCAGCCCTGCGCGGCCCGGCCGTGTTCGGGGGAGCGGCTTTCCATAAACACCGAAGTTTGGCTCTCGTCCATCTCGACCTGGTACTCCTCGTCGGCCACGGTGAACGGCGTCACGCCTTCGGTCAATTCCGGCAGCTTGCCCGTGGGAGTGACGTTGATGTTCACAATGGCGGGGTGCCGGAGGAAGCAGGCTTTGGCCACGCGGGAGACGGCTCCGTCTTTCGGGTAGTAGCCAAAGCCGTCGTGATACAGGAAGAGCCGCCCGCCCGCCTGGACGTAATCCTCGAACTTCCGCTCCTGGGCGGGAGTCAGCCAGCGGGCATCCCGTTTGTTGACGGCGGGGTTCGAGTCGCGCTCCTTGAAGTAGGTGACATACTCGTGCCCCTCCCGGCTCAGGACGATCAGGTCGAACTTGCCGAAGTCCTCCCATGGAACCGCGTAGTCCATGATGGTGACGGCTTCCCATCCGGCCTTGCGCAGCCTGCCCACCAGGGCCGCGTCCAGCGGAGCGACGGAGTGGTAGGCGTCTCCCAGAATGGCCAGGACGCGCTTCCGAGGTGCGGCGCCAGAGGCCAGAGCAGCCAGGCTGGAAGCCGCGGCCGTGTGAAGAAGTTGTCTGCGTGTCGTGTTCATGAATCGCCTCCAGATTGAGTCAGGCCCTCGAAGGCCGCGCGGCCCGCGATCTCGCGCAGGTCCCAACCGCGCCGGTACTCGCGCGCCAGATAGCGGTTGGCCTCGC
>JACQZT010000430.1 GCA_016213755.1 Acidobacteriota bacterium
AACCGGGGGTGACCAGCGCGCTCACCACCGGCAGAACCCACCTGATCGCCGGGCCGCGGGTTTACGAAATCCTCGGCGAGGTGGACAACGAGGTCCGCCGGGAAATGGAAGAGATCGCGATCCGTTCCGGCCTCAAGTTCATTCTCAACGTGGTGCTGGACGCCGGGGGCCAGGTGGCCGGGGTTGTGGCCGGCGACGCCGTTCAGGCGCATCGTGCCGGCGTTGAGATTGCGCGCCCGATCTACACGCTCGAGCTGGAGGAGCAGGCCGATATCGTGGTGGCCAGTTCGCACCCGGCGGATCGCGATTTGTGGCAGGGCTTCAAACCCGTCAACAACTGCGGAATGCTGGTGAAGGATGGCGGCACGCTGATCCTGCTCATTCCCGCACCCGAAGGGATCGCTCCCGACCACACTCAGTTGGTGGACTTCGGGACGTCCACGACCGCGGAAGTGCAGGCGCTCGTCGCGCAGGGAAAAGTCGCGGACGAAGTGGCTGCCGCCACCTACATGGCTTTCGACCGCACGCGGCGCCGCATCACCGTGAGCCTGGTGTCGGATGGCGTCTCCGGCTCCGAAGCGGCAAAGATCGGAATCGCCGCGACGCCGGATTTCTCTCTCGCGCTGAGCGCCGCCCTCCGCCGCCACGGCGAGTCGGCACGCATTGGCGTGGTAACCCAGGGAGCGGATGTGATGGCAAGATTTGCCTCGAAAACCCGGGTAGGTCAGGCTGTCCCCATTCTTCAGTAGCGGTAGTGGTCGGGCTTGTAGGGACCCTCGACCGGAACACCGAGATAGTCGGCCTGCTTGGGCGTCAGCGTCGTGAGCCGGGCACCGATCTTGTCCAGGTGCAGGCGGGCGACTTCTTCGTCCAGCTTCTTGGGCAGCGTGTACACGCCCACCTTGTAGCTGTCGCGGTTGCGCCACAGGTCGATCTGCGCCAGGGTCTGGTTGGAGAAGCTGTTGCTCATGACGAAGCTGGGGTGGCCGGTGGCGCAGCCCAGGTTCACCAGCCGCCCCTCGGCCAGCAGGTAGATGCTGTGGCCGTCCGGGAAGGTGTACATGTCCACCTGCGGCTTGATGTTGGTGCGCTTCACGCCCGGCGCCCGGTTCAGGCGGTCCACCTGGATCTCGTTGTCGAAGTGGCCGATGTTGCACACGATGGCCTGGTCCTTCATCTTCTCCATGTGCTCGATCGTGATAACTTCGCAGTTGCCCGTGCAGGTGACGTAGAGATCGGCGCGGCCCAGCGTGTCTTCCAGGGTGGTCACTTCATAGCCCGCCATGCAGGCCTGCAAGGCGTTTATGGGGTCGATCTCGGTGACCACGATGCGCGCGCCGAAGCCGCCCAGCGACTGCGCCGAGCCTTTGCCCACGTCCCCGTAGCCGCAGATCACCGCCACCTTGCCGGCCATCATCACGTCGGTGGCCCGCTTGACGCCGTCGGCCAGCGATTCGCGGCAGCCATAAAGATTGTCGAACTTCGACTTGGTCACCGAGTCGTTCACGTTGATGGCGGGAACCAGCAGCGTCCCCTGCTGTTGCATCTTGTAGAGCCGGTGCACGCCGGTGGTGGTTTCTTCGGAAACGCCCTTCCACTCCGCGGCGATCTCGTGCCAGCGGCGGGGGTTCTCGGCGTAAACCTCCTTGAGCAGGTCTTTGATGACCTTCTCTTCGTGGCTTTCCGAGGGCGTGTGGACCCAATCCGAGCCTTCTTCCAGTTCGTAGCCCTTGTGGATCAGCAGCGTCACGTCGCCGCCGTCGTCCACGACAAGCTGCGGGCCTTTGCCGCCGGGGTGGCTGATGGCTTGGTAGGTGCACCACCAGTACTCTTCCAGCGTCTCGCCCTTCCAGGCGAACACCGGCACGCCGGTGACGGCGATGGCGGCCGCGGCGTGGTCCTGCGTCGAAAAGATGTTGCAGCTCGCCCAGCGCACGCTGGCGCCCAATTCGGTCAGCGTCTCGATCAGCACGGCGGTCTGAATGGTCATGTGCAGCGAGCCGGTAATGCGCACGCCGGCCAGCGGTTTTTCGGCGGCGTACTTCTTCCGGATCGACATCAGGCCCGGCATTTCGAACTCGGCGACGGAGGTCTCTTTGCGGCCCCAGTCGGCCAGCGACAGGTCGGCTACCTTGTATAGGGTGGCGGTTTGGCTCAGGGTCAGGGCGCCCATGGGTTGCGTTTCTCCTTTTCTATCGACAAATCAAGATACATTGATATAATACTTCAGGAGACTCATGGCGTCAATCCTCAAATCGCTGCGGGTGCTGGGGGAGGCGACCCGCGTCCGCCTGGTGTTGCTCCTGGAGCGCGAGGAGCTGTCGGTGGCCGAGTTGCAGGAAATCCTGTCGCTGGGGCAGAGCACCATCTCGACGCACCTTTCGCAGCTCAAGCAGGCGGGGCTGGTGGAGGACCGCCGCTCGGGCAAGAACATCCTGTACCGTTTGAGCGGACGGCCTTCGGGGCTACTGCTCGAATTGCTGCGCGAGGGCGTGGCCGAGGTCCCGGAAGCCGGGCCGGACGCCGAGGCCTTGGATCTCGTGCTGCGCCGGCGGCAGGACCGCGTGCGGGCCTACTTCGACGAACTGGCGGGCAAATTCGGCCGGCAGTACGTGCCGGGGCGCTCGTGGAAGGGGCTGGCGGAGATGCTGTTATCGCTGCTGCCGCCGCTGGTGATCGCCGACCTGGGCGCGGGCGAGGGGACGCTGTCGCAACTGCTGGCGCGGCGCGCCGAGCGGGTGATCGCGGTAGACAACTCGGAGAAGATGGTGCAGTACGGATCGGACCTGGCGCGCGAGCACGGGGTGGCGAACCTGGAGTACCGCCAGGGCGACCTGGAAGCGCTGCCCATCGCCGACGCGGCGGTGGACGTGGCGCTGTTCAGCCAGTCGCTGCACCACGCGCCGCACCCGGAGCGAGCCATGGCCGAGGCCTGGCGCATTCTCAAGCCGGGCGGGCGGGTAGTGGTGCTGGACCTGGTGCGGCACCACGTCGAAGAGGCGCGCGATCTGTACGCCGACCTGTGGCTGGGCTTCACCGCGGCGGAGCTGCAACGTTATCTGAAGGCCGCCGGCTTCGACGACATCGAGACCTCGGTGGTGCACCGCGAACCTGAGACGCCACACTTCGAGACGCTCCTGGCCACGGCGGGCAAGAGTCTCGGGAGTTAGCCCAACTTCCGCGCTTTTCGGATCGGACCACTGAAGAATAAGGACTTGTGTATTTTTCAGTCACTATCCGCCGCCTGTCTCAGCCGAAACCCAGCGCTTGCGCGGCCGAATGATTTCCTCCGGCACACCCAGCTTC
>JACQZT010000432.1 GCA_016213755.1 Acidobacteriota bacterium
CTCGCCCTTGGTGTCGCCGGTGAAGAGCAAGCCGGAACGGCGGGCATAGACTTGCAGCGCGTCTTCCGAGCGCTCGAGTTTGATGCGCATCTCCTCGAGCTGCCGCTCGAGCCACACGCCGGTCCGCTGGGTCATCTTCCAGCGCGCTTCGATGTTCTGGTCGATGAACTCGTTGGCCAGCGCGTTGGAGAACTCCGCCGCCAATTGGGCGTCGATGGAATCGAACAGAAGTTCGATGATGCGTGTCTGCCCCGCCGTGCGCACCTTCAAGTTCGAGGCGAACCGCTTCACCCGGTCTTCGGGGTTTTCGGGCTCTTTGGACTCCTGCAAGTCCAGAGCCGCGCGCCAGGCCGAGATGCGGCTCGGGTCGTTGCGTTTCTCGGGCTGGTTCGCCGTCTTGAGCTTGGCGATGGCGCCCTCGATCAGGGATTCGCTTTGCAGGATCTTGATTTGGGTTTGGATGTCGGTGAGAGCGCTGAGGCTGCCGCCGCCGGCTTCGGTGACGGGCGAGACCTCCTTCATGTTCATGAAATTCTGGTTCAGATCCTGCACTTCGAGCGACAAGCGCGCCTGGTAGACGGGCGTCTGGGGCAGCGTCACCAGCAGTCCGACGAGGGCGCCCACAAAGGCGATCAGGATGACTGTGCCTTTGCGCCGCTGGAGCATGCGCCAGTACTCGATGAGCGAGCCTTGCTCCTGGTCTTCGAATTGATCGGCGGTGTAGTCGTAAGCTGGACGGTAGGCTTGCGAGACGGGTTCCGAGCGGGCGGGGAGCCGCGGTTCGCGGGAGCGGGGCGTGAGGGCGTTGTTCTCGGACATGGCGGTTGTTAGCGGCGGTAGATGGCGACGCCCGTGCCCACCTGAATGGCGGCCTCGACGGCGCGCAGAGTGGCGCTCTTGACGGCGCTGGTCGGAACAAAAAGGATGTCGTCGGCCTGCAGGTGGACGTCCGGGGTTTGGCCGGCGAGAACCTTGGGCAGATCGACCGGGATTTCGGTGCGAGCGGCGCCGCCCGGCTGGGGGCGCAGGATCCTGGATTTCTTGGCCGAGTTGCCGCGGTCCAGGCCCTCGGCCAGCGAGAGCGCCTGCAATACCGAAATCGTTTCCCGCTCGCCCAGGATGAAGCCGCCGGATTTGCGGACCGCGCCGACGACGTAGATCAGCTCGCCCTTGGGCACCGAGATTACGTCGTGGGGCTGCACGAAGATGTTTTCCTGCGGGTTCCTGGCCTCCATGATCGACTTGATGCTCACCTCGGCCACGTAGAACTCGCCCGTCGTATCGGGCTGCGCTCCGGCCAGCGGGATGGGTCCCCACTCCTTGCGGCGGGTGATTTTGATGGAGTTGCCGGCGTCCGGACGGAGGCCTTCGGCCATGGACAGGACTTCGAAGAGGGTCTTGCGGCCCTGCAATTGATGGACGCCGGGCCGGGTCACCGCGCCCAGGATCGAGATGGGCTGGCTGCGGAAGTTGGCCACCGTCACCGTCACCACGGGCTGGTTGACGTATGTTTTCAGCCGCTCGATGATTTGCGCTTCGAGCTGCTCGACCGTCAAACCCGCGGCCCGCATGCGTCCGGCCAAAGGCAGATTGATGTTCCCGCGCATGTCGATGCGGAAGGGAGTCTTGGAGTCGATGTCTTCCAGGTCCAAAGCGCGAACAATGAGTTCGTCGTCGGCGCCGAGGATGTAGGAGGGGGCGGGCGCGGCGGCGGCCTGGAGCAGGAGGCAGAGGGTTATGAGCACGAGCGCTCCTGGGGGCCGTTGGGGCGGGGGGGCAGGGTGCGGCAGATCTCCTCGACCTTACCCGTCAAAACGATGATCCTTCGCTCCAACTGCCGCAGCTTCTGATCCACCAGTTCGTCGCGGTCCCCCGTGCGCTCATACGCCAGGCTCTCCAGGGCCATGCGGGTCGCGTCGGAAGTGTTGCGAGCGCCGACGTTGGTGCACAACGACTGCAACTGTTCGTACTCCTCTTCCGAAAGACGAACTGTGATCACATGGCTCTTTTGACTTCGCTCTGTTCGCCCCCTTGGCATTGGAACCTCTCTAACGATAAACTTTACGGGTTTGTAATACAGGTACAGGTGACGTCATCGCGGGAAACTTCACCAGGAGGGCCGGGAAGGGGGAATAACCGATTTGACGGCCTTCGGCCCCTTCTGTCCCAGGACGGAAAGCATCACATTCGTCAGACGGATATCATCCTTTGTAACATGAGATCGGGCGGATTACAAGAGGCGGCCGCGGTTTTTTTCACCGCTTCCCGCTATTCCCGGCGATGCGGCCGGGCTTGAAGGCTCACCGCATCGATCCAGGCTGTGCCGGCGATCTTGTTGTCGAACTTCAGCGATGGCTCGCGGAAAACCTGAATGGCGACCAGATTGGCGGCCGCGGAGACGGCGAAGGAGGCTTCGAGCGGGGTCCAATCGGTGGAGCCGGTCAGTTGAGAGGTGCGGGCGTCCAGGCGGTCGCCGGCCACGCGGAGAACCAGGCCCTGGTCGGTGGTCAGACCTTCCGAGCGCCCCATGGCGCGCAGCCGGTACGTGCCGGGCGGGAGAACGGCGGTCTGGGTGGTGTGGGCATACGCCACGTTCTGGTCGCCGGCAAACTCGACGCGCAGCGACCAGCGCCCCTCGAAGGCGACGGTCGAATCGCGGGTGGCCGCCACTTGGCCCACGGGTTGGATGCGCCAGTCCAGAAGGGCGCCCGTGGGTTCGGTTTCGAAGCCGCCGTTGAACAGGCGGTTGGGAACGGGGAAGTCGCCCCGGCGGCGGCCGAGGTACTCGGTCCACATTTCGGCGGCGCGGTACGGTTGCTGCCGCGCGACCAGGAAGTCCAGGAACTCGACGGCCAGCGGGTCGGTGGCGAAGGAACTCTGGCGCAGCCAGGCCCAGGCGGCTTCGGCCGTCGCGAGCGAATCCGTGGCCATCGCGTAACGGAAGTAGGCCACCCCGGCACGGGAGTTGCCGGCCAGGCTGGCCAGAACCCGCCGGGGGTCGGAGACGAACTGGCCGTAGTAGCGGAACAGGATGCCGTCATAGGCCGGGGTGATGCCCAGGACCGCCGCGCCGGCTCGCAGGGCCTCGGCCTCGTCGGCCAGGCGGAAGTAGAGATTGGCGGCCCGGATCCCAACCTGGGGAATGTGAGGACCGAGTTCCTGGGCCCGGCGCATACAGGAGCGGGCTTCCAGCGGGC
>JACQZT010000433.1 GCA_016213755.1 Acidobacteriota bacterium
CGCCGCCCCGGCCCGCAAGCCGAACATTGTTTACATCATGGCCGACGACCTCGGCCGCGGCGACGTCGGCTGTTACGGGCAGGACAAGATCCGTACTCCGAACATCGACCGCCTGGCGGCCGAAGGCCTGCGCTTCACCGACGCCTACTCCGGCTGCACCGTGTGCGCTCCCTGCCGCAGTGTGCTCATGACCGGGTTGCACATGGGCCACACTCCCATCCGCTCCAACGGCGGCGGCACGCCGATTTTTCCCGGCGAAACCACCGTGGCCGATGTGCTCAAGCGGGCCGGCTACGCCACGGGCATGTTCGGCAAGTGGGGCCTGGGCGACATCGGGACCGAAGGTGTGCCCTGGAAACATGGCTTCGACGAATTCTTCGGCTACCTGCACCAGGTGCACGCGCACTGGTATTACCCGCGCTACCTGTTCGACAACGAACGGAAGTTCATGCTGCCCGGCAACCAGGACGGCGGGCAGAAGACCTACTCGCACGACGTCATCGCCGGCCGGGCGCTGGACTTCATCCGCCGCAACAAGGGCAATCCGTTCTTCTGCTACGTTCCCTTCACCATCCCGCATTGGGAACTGCTGGTTCCCGAGGATTCGCTGGCCGAGTACCGGGGCAAGTTCCCCGAGGACGACAAGCTGAACGACCCGCGCGGGCACTACGGCTTCCAGAAGTATCCCCACGCCGCCTACGCGGCCATGATCACGCGCATGGATCGGGACGTCGGTCGCATCACCTCGCTGCTCAACGAACTCGGCCTGGAGCGCGACACCCTGGTCGTGTTCACCTCCGACAACGGCGGCGCCAGCCGCATCCGCAACGACGACTTCTTCCGCAGCTACGGCCCGTTCCGCGGCTTCAAGCAGAATCTGTACGAAGGCGGCATCCGCGTGCCCTTCCTCGCGCGCTGGCCCGGCCGCATCAAACCCGGCGCCGAGACGCACCAGCCCTGGATGCACGCCGACTTCATGGCCACCGCCGCGGAACTGGCCGGCGCCGCGCCGCCCAAGAACCTCGACAGCCTCTCCATTCTCCCCACCCTGTTCGGCGACAACCGCCGGCAGAAGCGGCACGAATACCTGTACTGGGAACTGCCGCGCTACAACGCCAAAGAGGGCGCGTTCTTCCAGGAGGCCCCCATGCAGGCGCTGCGGCTGGGGGATTGGAAGGCCGTGCGGCCCAAACCCAACGCCCCCGTCGAACTCTATAACCTGAAAGACGACCTCGGCGAATCGCGCAACGTCGCCGCTGAGAACCCGAAAGTGATGGCGCGCATCGAAGAATGCCTGAAGACCGCGCGCGTCGAACCGCGCCGGCAGACCGAGCCGCCGCACGACTACCGGCCGGGGGCGTGACGGCTTGTTCCGCCGCCGCGGCGGGGTGACGGAGTCTCAGCGCTCATGCAGGTCCGCGCGCTTCCAGGTCCGTGGGCCTGTTTCCGCCCGCGTCGTCCGGAACATTTCCTCCAGGCACATCAGCGCAGTTCTTTGTCCGTCCGCCTCCTGGATCAGGCGCGAGAGGTAGTCCCGCACGAGCCGACTCAAAGAAGTACTGCGCTCAAGCGCCGCCTTTCGAGCCTCCTGCAAGAGCCGGTCGTCCAGCGTCACGATCAACTTCCTGGTCACACTTTGTGTGTAGCACAGAATCCGTTCATTTTTCTGTAGCTGGGCGCGGCAAGCGACCCCGGCCGAGCGATATACTACTCAGTTCGACCCCATGAAAGCCGTTCACCTGGTAGAGCCCAAGAAACTGGAAGTTGTCGAAGTGCCCATGCCGCCGGATCCGGGGCCGGGCGAGGCCATGCTCAAGATCCGCTCGGTGGGCATCTGCGGCAGCGATCTGCACTGGTACCTGGACGGCCGTATCGGATCGAACATCTGCGTGCTGCCGCAGGTCCTGGGTCACGAACCGGTGGCCGAGGTGGTCGCGGTCGGCCCGGGCGTTCCGGAATCGCGCATTGGAGAGCGGGTGTTCGTCGAACCGGCCATCGGCTGCGGCCGCTGCGAATACTGCCTGACGGGCAACCACAATCTTTGTCCGACCTGCCGTTTCCTGGGGTCGTCGCCCACCAAGGGCCTGTTCCGCGAGTACGGCGTGATGCCTGCGCACAACCTGATCCCCGTGCCCGCGGGCGTGAGCGACGCCCGGGCGACGGTGGCCGAACCGCTGGCCGTCATTCTGCACATCCTGGAACTGATCGAGATGCGGGTGGGCGACACGGTGGCGGTGCTCGGATCGGGGCCCATCGGGATGTTGTGCGTGGCGGTGGCCAAACTGGCGGGCGCGTCGAAGATCTTCGTCGCCGACAAGGTGCCGCACCGCGTGGCGCTGGGTCTGGCGATGGGCGCCGATGTGGGGATTCACAGCGCGGCGGAATCGGTGGTCGATACCGTCATGGATGCCACCGGCGGGCGCGGTTCGGACGTCGTCCTGGACGCGGCCGGCATGATCGAGACCATCAACTGGGGCTTGCGGTGCACCCGGCGCGGCGGGCAGTTCGTGCTGGTCGGGATCCCGGTGGAGCCGGAATTGAACGTCGACCTGAACGTCGCCATGCACCGGGAGGTTCGCATCCAGACCATTCGCCGCGCCCGGCACACCGGCCCCACGGCCCTGTCGCTGATCGCGGCCGGGCGCGTCTCCGACGCGATGATCACCCACCGGTATCCGCTGGAGCGGACGCCGGAAGCCTTCCAAACTCTGGTTGAATACGCCGACGGAGTCGGAAAGATTATCATCGAGATCTCATCATGAAGCACTTTCTGGCAATCGATCTGGGCGCGGAGAGCGGTCGCGCCATGCTGGGCACGCTGGCCGGCGGCAAGCTCGCCCTGGAAGAACTGCACCGTTTTCCGAACACGCCGGTGCGCGTGCCGGCGGGCCTGTACTGGGACACCTTCCGGCTGTTCCACGAGATCCTGCAAGGTCTGGGCGTGGCGGGCCGCGAGCGCAAACTGAAGCTCGACGGCATCGGCATCGACACCTGGGGCGTGGATTTTGGCCTCGTGGGCGCCGACGGCGCGCTGGTGGACAACCCGCGCCACTATCGCGACGCGCGCAACAACCGCATGATGGAGCGCGCCTTCGCCATCGTTCCCAAGCCCGAAATCTTCGCTCACACCGGCTTGCAGTTCATGCAGTTCAACACGCTCTATCCGCTGCTGGCCACCAAGCTGAACGCGCCGCACGTGCTGAGCGTCGCCGACCGGTTGCTGTTCATGCCAGATCTGTTCAACTACTGGCTGACGGGCGTGGCTCGCTCCGAACTGACCATTGCCTCGACGTCGCAGTTTTACAACCCGGCCAAAAAGCGCTGGGCCACGGAACTGCTGGAGAAGTTCGGCCTGCCCACGTCGGTTCTGGCCGAGATCGTGCAGCCGGGAACGCTGCTTGGACCGGTGCGGCCCGAAGTGGCCGAGGCGGCCGGCATCGGCGACGTTCCGGTGTACGCCACCGCTTGCCACGACACGGCGGCCGCGGTGGCCGCGGTGCCGGCCGAGGGCGGCGACTGGTGTTACATCAGCTCTGGCACGTGGTCGTTGATGGGGCTGGAACTCGACGAGCCGGTGATCAACGACCAGGTGCTCGATCTGACGCTCACCAACGAGATCGGCGCCGAGGGCAAGGTGCGGCTGCTCAAAAACATCGCCGGCCTGTGGCTGTTGCAGGAATGCCGCCGCGCCTGGGCGCTGGAGGGGCGCGAGTACAGCTACCCCGAACTCGCCGCGCTGGCCGCCGAGGCCCGGCCGTTCTCGGCCATCATTCAGCCGGATGCGTTCCTTGAGCCGGGCAACCTGCCCGAGCGCATCAACGCCTTCTGCGCCTCCACCGGCCAGAAGCCGCCGGCGCAGCCGGGCGAAATGAGCCGCGCGATCCTCGAAAGCCTCGCGCTGCGTTATCGCCAGGTGCTGGAGAGCCTGGAAGCGCTTCTCGGCCGCCGCATCAAGGTCATTCACATCGTCGGCGGCGGTTCGAAGAACCAGTTGCTCAACCAACTGGTGGCCGACGCCACCAACCGCACCGTCGTGGCGGGCCCGTCGGAAGCCACCGCGGCCGGCAACGTGCTGGTGCAGGCCATGGGCGCGGGCGTGCTGTCGGGACTGAAAGAAGCGCGGGAAGTGGTGAGGCGCAGCTTCGAAGTCACCGTCCTCGAGCCGCGCTCCACCCAAGGTTGGGACGCCGCCTACAGGATCTTTTGCGGACAGCGGTGATCACGCGGCCGCTTTCGGTTCCAGGCCCAGCTTGGCCAGCAGCCAGTAGACCGCGAACCCGGTGAGGTAGCTGTAGACCACCGCCGGCTGCACCAGGCTCTTGGTTTCCGGCGCCAGCGGCAGGAAAGGCAGAATACCCACCACGAAGCCCAGCGCCCAGGCGATGTACCCGGCCCAGTTGATGCCCTGCCGCGGCCCGGCCCACTTGCGGCCGGCCAGCAGGTAGTCGGCCGTCATGGCCCCGCAGATGGGGCCGAACGACGCGCCCACGATGGAGAAGAAGCCGATCAGATCGGCCGCCGCTCCCGTCACGGCGAGAACCAGCGCCACGGTCACGCCCGCCATGGTGGAGCCCATGCGCGGCACGCCCGGCAGCATAGTCGAGAAACTGTTGCCGGCGATGAAGGCGCAGAAGCAGGCCGGGACAATGGACGCGATGGCGAACAGAAACAGCATGGACGGGGCCAGGAAGCCGCCCATGCTGGCGATCACCGCATCATAGCTGAAGCTGGTCATGCCCGGATTCAAACCGTGCGCGCCGGCCACCGACAAGATGGGCAGCCCGCCCGCGATCACCACCGCCAGCGCGATGCCCACCCAGCCGCCCTTGCTCACGTCGCTCTGGTTGCGGCTGCTCATGCCGAAGTCGGCGCCCGCGGCGCCCGCGGTGGCGAAGAAGCCGATCACCGCCGCCACCACCAGCATGAAGCCGGCATAAGGATCCGACTGCTTGGGCGTGTAGCTGGCCACGCCGCCGGCGGTTTGGAAGAATACAATTGCCACCATGAGCAGGGGAATCGCATTCAGGTACAGCGAAACCTTGGCCACGTACTGGATGCCCTTCACGCCCACGAAGGCCATTATGTAGGTCCACAGCGCGGCCACGACGATGAACGGCACGGTCTTGGGCTCGGCCTTCATCCCCAGGCCAGTGAGAATGAAGTTGGTGGAGACGAACGTGCCGACGGAAAACCACCCGATTTGCAGCAGGCCCATCAGCAGGCCGGGCATCACGTAGCCGCCCAGCGTGCCGAAGGTGGAACTGCCCACCACATAGAGCGGATATCCGGTCTTCATGCCCAGCATGGCGGGCACGTAGTAGTAAAGATTGTAGCTGAGCACGCCGGCCAGCACCACCGCTCCCACCAGCAGCCACGGATGGGCGCGGTCGAGCGTGCCAACGGCCAGTTGCATGTAGAACACCACCCACAGGAAGACGCCGGCATAGCTCGGCGCGGTGTTGGCGAACCAGGGCGCCCGGTTCGAAGCCGGGTTGGGCACAGCTTTCGCGATATAGTCGGGTAGCATGGCGGACCAGTATACTACGCGCGCCGCCTCAGCCGCCCGCCGAATCGTGCTCGCCGGTGCCGGCCAGTTCCTCGATCTTGGTGCCGCACCGGTCGACACGCTGCGGCAGCGCGGCGCGCGCGTTGACCTGGCCTTCCGTGGCGCCTATGTTCGATCCGGCCGGGTGCGCCGCCGCGGTCGGGTGCGCCAGCGGCCGCGCCGCTTCTTCGAGCACGCTGCTCAGCAGTTTCTCGAGCGGTTCCGCCATCCGTTCGAGATCCGGCCGGTTCAACAGGCGGCACATTCCTTTGGGCGATGCCGTCGCCAGCGTGACGGCCCCTCCCCGGCTATAGGCGGCGATGCGGCAGGGCAAGTAGGCCGCGAAGCGGATGTCGGCCATCAGCAGGGCGGCGTACAGGTCGGCGTGACAGATGGTGTAGACGTAAGCGTCGGTTGCCTGCCGAAGTTCATCGGCGGGAATAACGTGTCCCACGTGGCCGACAGCGTGCAGCGCGGCGCCGTGCCGTTGGAGAACCCGCCGCAGCACGAACTCAATCTCGTCGAGCCGGTGGACTGCCTTGACCTCCAACATGGTCGTGAGCCTCCGAGCAAGATCATACCAGACTGCGGAGCAAGGCCTCGATCTCCCCGACCGGCGCGTCGAAGCCGGCCCAGCGGAAACGCGATGCGCCCACCACCATCGAGCCGCGCGCCAGTATCCCGCGCAGGCGTTCGGCGTCCTTGCCCACCACCTTTACCAGCCAGC
>JACQZT010000423.1 GCA_016213755.1 Acidobacteriota bacterium
CGTGGAAAGGAAATAAACACACATTGGCGACTTCGGCGGCGAGACCCAAAGCGAGAATCCTCATCGTGGACGACGACCCGATCGTGCGCGATTCCCTTGGCCAATGGTTCGACAGCGAAGGCTATTAGGTCGACACCATCTCCAGCGGCCGCGAGGCGCTGGAGCGCATCGAGCACGACACCTGGGACCTGGCCCTGCTCGATATCCGCATGCCCGGCATGGACGGCATGGAGTTGCAGAACCGGCTGCGCCAGATCGATCCCGACATGCCGCTGATCATCATGACCGGCTACGCTTCGGTGGAAACCGCGGTGCGCGCGCTGAAGAATGGCGCCTACGATTACATCACTAAGCCCTTCGACCCCGACGAGCTGGTGCACCTGGTCAGCAAGGCGCTGGAACATCGCTCCACCAAGCGCGAGGTGGTGCGCCTGCGCGAAAACCTCCAGGAAATCTTCCCCAAGTGCGAGCTCATCGGCCAGGGCCCGGCCATGAAGCGCGTCAAGGAGCTGATTGAAACCGTCGCCGGGACCGACGCCACAGTGCTCATTACGGGGGAGAGCGGCACGGGCAAGGAGATCGTCGCGCGCGCCATCCACGCCCTGAGCCCGCGGCGCTACATGCCCATGGTGGTGATCCACTGCGGCGCGCACACCGAGACCCTGCTGTAAAGCGAGCTGATCGGACACGACCTGGGCGCCTTTACCGGCGCGCAGTACCGCAAAAAGGGCAAGTTCGAAGTGGCCGACGGCGGGACCGTCTTTCTGGACCAGATTGCCGATATCAGCCTGCGCGTGCAGACCGACTTGTTGCGCGTGTTGCAGGAAAAGGAGATCACCCGCGTGGGAGGCACCCAGACCGTGCCGGTCGATTTTCGCTGCGTGGCGGCCACCAACAAGCGGCTGGAGGATCTGGTCAAGCAGGGAACCTTCCGTCCCGATCTCTACTACCGGCTCCACGTCTTCGCCATCGAACTGCCGCCTCTGCGCGAGCGCCGCGAGGACATTCTGCTGCTGGTGGCGCACTTCCTGGAGAAGTTCGCCGCCGCGATGAACCGGCCCGTCCCGCGCATGTCGGCCCCGGCGCTGGAACTGCTGCAAGACTTCCCCTGGCCCGGAAACGTGCGCGAGCTGGAAAACGCCGTCGAGCGCGCCCTGCTCATCAGCCGCGAGCCGGAACTGGAGCCCTCCGCTTTCCCATTCCAGATGAGCCCGGCCCCCCTCGAGACCGAGGCGGGCCGCTCGCTGGACGACGTCGAGCGGCGCCACATTCAGAAGGTTCTCGAGGAGACGGGGTGGAACCTCTCCCGCGCCGCGCGGGTGCTGGACATCGACCGGACCACCCTCTACAACAAGCTGAAGCGCTACGGCCTGAGGTAGGCGAACTCGGGATGCGGGCCATCCACTTGATGCCTGTAGGGGCGCCCGGGCTGGGAGAACCCGCCCCGGAAATGGAGTTGCTGGATGCTCTGGCCGCGGCGCTGGCCCGCGTGTTTCAGGTTTCCTGCCATGTCCGCCCCGGCGTCCTCGACGCCGGGGCGACGCACGAGCCGGGCCGGCGCCAGTTCCATGCCACCGCCATCCTGCGCGCCATGATCGCTCTGGAGCCCGACCCGGAGGTGCGGCTGCTCGGCATCGCCGAGTTCGATCTGTTCGTGCCCGTGCTCACCTTCGTTTTCGGCGAGGCTCAATTGCGGGGCAACCGCGGGCTGGTCTCGCTGCACCGCCTGCGCGAGGAGTTCTATGGCCTGCCCCCGAATCCGGAGCTGACCGCCGAACGGCTGGCCAAGGAGGCCTTGCACGAACTCGGCCACACCTTCGGCTTGCGGCACTGCCCTCAATGGGAGTGCGCCATGGCTTCCTCGCACACCGTGGAACGGCTGGATCTGAAGCAGGCGCAGTACTGCGCCGCTTGCCGTCAGACCTTGTCGGGCAGCGTGTAGGGCTGGCGATAGACCCGGGTCAGCAGACGGCTGGCCTCGCCGTCCCCCGGGAAGGTTTCGGTTTTCGGGTCGAAAACCAGCTTGCGTCCGAGCTTGTAGGAGATGTTGGCCAGGTGGCACAGCGCAGTCGACATGTGCCCCTGCAGGATCTCGCAATAGAGGTCCTCCATCTTGCGCGAGCGCACGCACTGGATGAAGTTCTCGAAATGGCTGACCGTCTTTTCGCGCCCGGCGTCCGGCGCCGGGCCGGGCGTGTAGCCGGCGCGCGGGAAGCTGGCGTTGGTGACCCGCTCGTCGATGCCCGAGGGGGCCATGGCCGGTCCGCGCGAGCGCGGGCTGAACTCCCCCCGCACGACGTTCCACTTGTCGCCGGCTTCGACGTAGCCCTCCGAGGTGTAGAAGACATTCCAGCTTGCGGCCGGCGGCGCGTAGAGGTTGGTGGTCTCGAAGTCCAGGATCGTGCCGTCGGGGTACTCGAACGATCCGGTCTGAAAGTTGGGCGTCTCCTGGTCGGAATCCCACACATAGCAGCCGCCGGCGGAGTGGATCTTCACCGGGTGCTCGTTCTTGTTCATTCCCCAGCGCGCCAGGTCGACGTGATGCACGCCGGTGTTGCCGACATCGGTCGTCGAGGTGTCCCAGAAGAAGTGCCAGCCGTAGTGGAAGCGGTTGACGTTGAAGGGGCGGAAGGGGCTGGGGCCAAGGTAGAGATCCCAGTGTACGCCCTGCGGGATGGACGACTCCTGCACCCGGCCGATGCTGGCGCGCGGCTTGGTGATGTCGATCTTGGCCCGGTAGATCTTGCCCATGCGGCCCTCGTGGAGCAGGCGCACGCCGGCGCGCGTCTCCGCTTCGCAGCGCATGTTCAGGCCCGCCTGCACGATGCGCTGGTACTTGCGCGCGGCCTCCACCGAGCGGCGTCCTTCGAGGAAGGTGAAGGAGACGGGCTTCTCGACGTACACGTCCTTGCCCGCCTGGCAGGCCCAGATGGTCATCAGCGCGTGCCAGTAATCGGGCGTGGCGATGGAAACCGCGTCGATGTCCTTGCGCTCCAGCAGACGGCGGATGTCGGTTTCGGTGGCGGGGCGGTTGCCGCCCAGTTTCTCGACCAGGGCGACGCCTTCGGGGAACAGCCGTTCGTCCACGTCGCACAGGGCCGCCACGCGCACGCCAGGCATTTTGGCGAAGGCGCTGATGTGCGCTTTGCCGCGGCCGTGGAATCCGACCACGGCCAGGTTGATTCGGTCGCTGGGGCTCGGCTGGGCGAGCACGGCGGGCGCGCCGGCGGCGGCGCCCTTCAG
>JACQZT010000424.1 GCA_016213755.1 Acidobacteriota bacterium
CCGGGGCCTCGGCGATGACCGTGGTGGTCGTGGGCGGCGGAGGAGGAGCGGCGGCGGCGCTTTCCGGGGCGCTGGGCGCCGGCTGCCCGCGGTCCTTGCTCATCAGCTCCTCGACCCGTTTCACAATGGTTTGTCCGTCCCACTCGAAGACCAGTTGCTCGGAATCCACCGAAACCAGCTTGAACTCGCCCACCATTTCGCCGGGAGCAAAGGCGCGATGCCCCGCGCCCGCCCGGGCGCCGAGGATGGCCGAGCGCACGTCACCGAAAGCCATGACGCCGTACACCACCGGCAGCGCCGGCATGGGCTTGGGCGGCGCCACATCGATTTCCACGGCTGGGTTGCGGTCTTTCGAGAAAAGCATCTTCTGCGCGACGTCGCCGTAAGTCATCGCCGCCACCGGTTCGGCGGCCGGAATCGGCGCCAGCAGCGGCGCGGCGGCGGGTTTCACCTGCTGGCGGTACAGCGCGATCTCGCGGGCGCGCGCCTGCCGCCATTTCTCCCGCAGTTGCCAGCCCCCCAGCGCCACCAGGGCGGCCAGCGCCAGGTTGATCAGTGCGAGCCTGCCTTTCAAAACGCGAACCCCTTTTTCACGGGAATGAGTTTCCGCGGGACCAGGCCGGACACGGTGAGCCGGACGGTCATCACTTTCTGCTTCGTGGTGGCGCCGCCGATGCGCAACTCCTCGGTGGCCAGCAACTCGGGTTGCGACGCCAGATCGGCCAGCAGGTTGAGAAGCTGGTCGATGCGCGCCTGAAACGAAACCGACACCAGCACTTCGCCATAGTCGTTGCCGAAGGGCCGCGCCGGGCCGATCTCGACGCCGCTCAGCTCCAGCGGCGGCGCCTGGGCCCGGGTCAGGCGGCGAACCACCTGAAGAACCTGCGCCTGCGCCTGCGCCGCGGTGTCGGCTTGAATGATGCCCGCTTCGCGCCGGCCGAGATCGGCCAGCGTCTCTTTGAGAACCTGTTCCCGGCCGGGACCCGCGGCTGCCGTCTGACGCAGACGGGCCAGGCGCCGCTCGGCCAAAGGGAGGTCGCCGGGATTTACGGGGCGCTCCACGCTGCCGGTGCTTTCCGGCCAAAACCAGACCGTCAGCGCGAAGACCGACGCCAGGCCCAGCCAGACCAGCGCCCGTTTGTCGCGCGGCGAGACGTTCATCGGCCCGGTCCCTCCCGCTGCGAGCGGACGCGGAACACTTCCGCGGCGCCGACGCGCGAAATGCCCATGGTGAACTCCGAGTCCCGGAACAGGGGCGAGGCGTCCAGGGTTTTCAGCAGGCCGGCTGCCTGCTCGGTCTCGCCGCTCAGGGTGACGCCGCCGCGGGTCACCTCCAGGCTGTTGAGCCAGGCGGGCGGGGGCAGCAGGCGGGTCAGTTCGTTGAGCGCGTCCAGGTCGTCCCGGGTCCGTTTTCGGAAGTCCGCCATCAACTGTGTGCGGGCGCGCGCCGCCGCGATCTCGGTATCCATGCGCGCCAGGCGCTTGGCCTGGGGTTCGAAACGGGCGGTTTCGGCCTCCAGCCGCTCCATGTAACGGCGGTTCTCCAGGGCCCCGATCAGGCCCAGCGCGCCGGTCACGACCGCCAGGAGGAAGGCCAGCGCCAGAGTGGGCGCGTAAATGGCCCGCGAACTGGTCTGGCGCATCTCCGCCGGCAACAGGTTGGCCGCGAGCGCCAGCCGGGGACAAGCCCCGGCCAGCGCGGTCGCGTAGGCCAGCGTTGCGGGGGGGAAATCGAAATCCCGAGGCACGGCGCGGGGGGCGGGCAGCAACTGCTCCAGTGGCAGCGGCTCCTGCGCCGGATCGAGCCGCAGCTCGGAAGCCGCCAGCGGCAGGGCGCGCTCCGGCGGCAGATCGAACAAAGCCGAAAACAGCGGATGCGAGGCGCTTTCGCCGTACACTTCCAGGCCCTCTTCCGAGCGGCCGTAAGCTACGAAGCCGGCCGGCGGAGCAGAGAGCAGCCGGACCGCCGAGTACAGCGCGGCCGCCGAGACGGTGAAGGAGGCGATCTTGATGCCGGCTTCGGTGAACAGGCCGGTATAGCGTTCGATGACGGCACGCCGGGCGATGGCCACCAGCACCGATGCGCCGCGGCCGATGCGCTTCCACGCCGCGGCCGCCTCGTTCTCCGGGTAGGGATGCAAGGACTCGAGCTGGTAGCCCACCGCGGCCTCCAGGTCGTTGTCGGTCACGGCGGGCAGGGGAAGCTGCCGGACGATCGCTTCCGGACGCGGCAGCAGCACCGCCGCGGCCAGGTGCGAAAGACCCAGTTTCTTGAGAAACGCGGCGTACTCGGCGCCCCACTCGGCGGCGGGCCGCTCGCCGAAACCCTCGATGACGGTGGCGCCGAGCACCCGGACGCCCGAGGGCCGCACGCGCACCACCACCACCCGCAACTGGCGGGAACGGATTTCGATGCCCACTCCGGCGCCGATCGCCAGCCATTTGCGCCAGTTCCGGCCCCGCATCAGAAACTCCCCGCCAGCGCCGGAGCATTGTCGTACCAGCGCAGCACAACCACCGGAGGATCCCAGCCCGGTCCCAGGAACTTGACCAGGGCCGCCACCGTCCGCCGGAGATCGGAGAGCTGCCCGCCGCCCACCCGCGGGCGGGCCGTGGCGCGCAGGGTCAGAATGGTGCTGGCGCCGAAGTTCAGCCGGTTCAACCCGGGAGCGGCGCCGCCCAGGAGTGCCTGCACCTGCTCCATGCCGCGGAACGGGGTGCGGCGCCGGGCCTCGGCAATCGTGCGCGCCACATCGGGAGCGACTCCGGCGGCCATCATCACGGCCGGCTCGGCGGTATTCACGTCGAACCCAACCGTGGAACCGTAGACCGAAATGCAGTCGCGCAATCCCGGCCGGGGAGCCAGGCGCCCTTGCGCGTCGCGATCGTAGCCGACGTAGAACAGTTCGGGTGTCATGCCCTGGACCAGCAGAACTTCCTCTATCTCCTCAAAAGACGCGTGCCGCGCCGGAAAAGACGGCGTGCGGGACAAATAAAAGGAATCCAAGGGACCCAGGCCGCCCGGAGGCGCCGGCGTGCGCCAATCCTGGATGGCCTGCACGAGCTGGTAGGCGCGCTCGGGTTCGGTTCCCAGGGCCATCAGCAGGCGGTGCAGTTCCTCGGGTTTGGCCTGGTTGAGGTTGAGCTTCGAGGACTCGGGAATGAACTCGACCAGCACCTCGCCGCCCGGGTAGCTGAACCGCCGGTAGGGCATGCCGGGTTCGTAAAAGCGCGGAGAGCCGTCCGGGTTGCGCAGGCCGGGGCCCCATTGCACGTGCAGGATGGCGCGCTCGATGGATCCCGCGGCCAGGTAGTAGGCGCGGGCGCCCTCCACGGCCGTGGCGGTGCGTTCGGTTTCGCCGCGCACGGTGTGGGCCACCGAGAACACGATGGCCGCCAGCGCCGCCGAAAGCCACAATACGGCCAGCAGCGCGCTCCCCTTCCGAACAACCGCTCCCTGACGGTCGCGGCTCGGTAACTGATACCGTTCCCGCACCGAAATGCGTTTCCGAGCCGCGACCGTAAGGGAGCGGCCCTCAATTGACATACTGGAACGCCGGATCCTTCTGCGCCTTCAGCGGCGCGGTAATCGAGAGCAGGGGCACCTTGGCGGCATCCGCCTCCAGCGGGATCAGCTCCACACGGATGGCCGTGGGCCACTCCGGCCGCACCCAGCGCGGTTCCCAGGTCTCGTAAAGCGGCGCCGGCAAGGAGCGGCGGAACAGGAAGCGGCAGCCGGCCAGCCGGTCGGCCAGAACGAACGAACGCGGGCCGGCCTGGATCGGGGCAAACACCGGCGGACCGCCCCGGCAGAACTGGCCGGTGCTCAGCGGACCGGCGTAAAGATGCTCGTTTACCACCAGGCGCACGCCCTCCCGGTTGGCGCCCGGGAGGACCTGAAACTCCAGAATGCGGGGCAGGCCGCGGGCGGCTTCCTCCAGCGAGTAAGTGGAGACGAAGCGCATCGACTGGGGCTCTCCCTGGAAAAAGGGGATGCGCGCCGGCGGCTGGCCGGGCGCCGCCAGGCAGTCCGCCTGCACGGGCATGAAGCCGGCAATCTGCTGTTCGAGCACCCTTTGCGCGCCCACCGAACGGCGGTTCGCCATCAGGCGCGAGTTGGTTTTCTCCATGGCGGTGAATCCCACCCGCATGGCCATCAGGATACCCACCGATAGCAGGCTCAACAGGGTAACCGCGATGAGCATCTCCATGAGCGTGACGCCGGCACGGGGACGCATGACCGCTCCCTGTTCCGCGACTCCCTGGGTCCGTTTCATGGCATCCCCTCGCCCGGGCGCAGCATCCCGCGACGGTAGCCCTCGATATTAAAGGTGCGGCGCTGCTCGCCGCTCTTCCACCAGACCTCCAGCTCGATGCGATCCAGGGCCATCGTTCCGGGGCCCGAGCCGGGCAAGGCTTCGAAGGGCGTGACGCGCGCCCGCCAGCCGCCCACGACGCCACCCGCCGCCGCGCGGTCCCAGGCGCCTTCCAGCACGATGTTGCGGGGCAGGCGCTGGTCGATCAGAAGCTCGTCCATCTTGCGCCGGGCGAGCAGGGCGGAACGGTCGTAGTCGGTGAGCCGCGCGGCGTTGCGCAGGGCGGTGGACAGGCTGGCCAGCAGTCCCACCACGGCGATCCCCATGATGGTAGTGGCCACCAGGACCTCCAGCAGCGTGAAGCCTTTCCGTCTCATGGAGCCTCCGGCCGCTCGATTTGCGGCGTGCCGGTGACCGGGTCCACGCGCACGATTCGGCGCGTGCCCCGGCGGTTGGCGATTTCGACGCCGATGCGCGGCGCCACCCCGCCCGGATACAGGACCACGCGGCGGGGGGCCTCGCTCTCGGGCTGGATTTCAGGCAGCACCGCCACCACAATTACGCCCTGCGGAAGCTCGATGCGGCGGTAGAAGCCCGGCTCGGAGGAGCGCATGGTGAGCGCGTTCTCGGCTTTGGAGATAGTGATCTCGACCACCTGCTGGCGCCGTTCGGAGCGGTTGAGGCCCGCGTTGAGAAAGCCGGCGATGGAATCGGAAGCCGAGGCCAGCCGGATGGAATCGATGCCCGAAGCGACCGAGGGGAAGGTGATACCGGCCAGCAGGCCGATGATCGCCACCACGATCAGCATCTCGATCAGCGTCACCCCGCGGCGCCCGGATGGCATCCCGGCTCCCATCCCGCTACTGCGACTTCCAGCTCACGACGTCGGCGTTGATGCTCTCGCCACCGGGCTGCCCGTCGGCGCCGAGGGAGATAATATCGGGCTCGTCGCCGTGCTCGCCGGGAAACTTGTAAGTGTACGGTCTGCCCCAGGGATCCACCGGAATTTCCTGCGGCAGGTAAGGCCCCTGCCACTGATCGAGTCCCTGCGGCTTCACGCGCAAGGCCTGCAAGCCCTGCTCGGTGGAGGGAAACAGGCCGGTGTCGAGCTTGTAGGCCCCCAGCGCGGTCATGAAAGAGTTGATCTGGGCCCGCGCCGCGGTAACGCGCGCCGTGTCGCTGCGCTTCAACATGCGCGGCGCCACCAGGGCGGCGAACAGCGCGATGATGGTCACCACCACCAGCATTTCGATCAGCGTCACGCCCGCCCGGCGTCTTCTTCCGATTCTTGTCTTGTTCACACCGCCACCTCGTTAATGCTGGTGATTGCCAGCAGCATGCTCAATATCAGGATACCCACCAGGATGCCCATCACCAGGATGATCACCGGCTCGAAGACGCTGGTGAAGCGCTTAATCGCGGCGCGGGTATCGCTCTCGTAAATGTCCGCCATGCGGGCGAACATCTGGTCCAGCTTACCGGTCTCTTCGCCCACGCTCAACAGGTGCGCCGCCAGCGGCGGAAACTGCCGGGTGCGCTTGAGCGGCGCGGCGATCCCTTCGCCGCGTTTGACCCCCTGCGCCACCGCGTCCAGCGAGCCGGCGATGCGCCGGTTGCCGAGAATCGCGGCGGCGATGCCCAGCGACTGCACCAGCGGCACGCTGTGCGCCACCAGCGTGGCCATGGCGCGGGCGAAGCGCGCCGTCTCGGCCTTGCGCAGCGCGTCGCCCAGCAGCGGAACCCGCAGCCGCGCCGTATCCCACCACAGCCGGCCGGGCACGGTGCGAATGTAGAGCCGCAGCGCCGTGAAGCCGCCCGCCGCGGCCGCCATCACCATCCAGCCGTAGGTTTGCAGCCAGCGGCTGGCGCCCAGCATGAGGCGGGTGGGCAGCGGCATGGCCATGCGCGATTCCTCGAACACGCTGGCGAAGCGCGGCACCACGAAGTACATCAGCACGCCGATGGAGGCCAGCCCCACCAGGGCCAGCAGGGCGGGGTAAATCATGGACGAGATAATGTAGCTGCGCAGGTCGTCGCGCGTGCGCTCGAACTCGGAGAGGCGCTCGAAGATGGCCGCCAGAGAGCCGCTGGCTTCGCCCGCGCGCACCATGTTGACGTAGAGGTTCGAAAAGCAGCCGGGGTGGGCCGCGAGCGAATCGGCCAGCGACTTGCCGCCTTTGAGCAGGCGCAGCACGTCGAGGACCACGGCCCGGAATTCGCCGCGCTCGGTGAGCTCGCTCGAGATGGTCAGGGCGCGGTCCAGCGGGACGCCGGAGACGAGCAGCGTGGAAAGCTCCTGGGTGAAGAATAGCACGTCGCTCCGCCGCCCGCCGCCGAAGGCCGGCAGTTTCAGATCGAAGCCCTTCTTCTGCCGCTGGAGGCCCACATAAACGGGCGTCAGCCCCTGCGCGCGCAATTCGCGCGCCACGCTCTTGTCGCTTTCGCCGTGCAGGACGCCGGTGCGCACCTTGCCGTCGCCGGCCACCGCTCGGAAATGGAAGGCCGCCGCCATCAGAAGTCCTGCGTCACGCGCATGACTTCGTCCACGGTAGTGGTTCCGGCGCGCACTTTCATCCACCCGTCCTCGCGCAGGTTGCGCATGCCGTTGCGCCGGGCGGCCTGGGTGATGGCCACCGCGTCGGCGTTCTGCATGATCAGGCGGCGGATCTCGTCGTTCATTTCCATCAGCTCGAAGATGCCCACGCGGCCCGAGTAGCCGCTGCCGAAGCAGGCCGGGCAGCCCGCGCCGCGCCAGCATTCCACCGTCCCGCCGTCGGGTGTCAAACTCGCGCCGGCCGAAACCCGGCAGTGCGGGCAGATGACGCGCACCAGGCGTTGCGCCAGCACGGACAGCAGCGAGGAGGTGATCAGGTAGTTCTCCACCCCCATGTCGGTCAGGCGCGTGATGGCGCTGGGCGCGTCGTTGGTGTGCAGCGTCGAGTACACCACGTGGCCGGTGAGCGCCGAGCGGATGGCCACGTCGGCGGTTTCGCGGTCGCGGATCTCGCCCACCATGATGACGTCCGGGTCCTGGCGCACGATGTGCCGCAGCCCGCTGGCGAAGGTCAGCCCGATCTGCGGATTGACGTGGATCTGGTTGATCCCGTCCATCTGGTATTCCACCGGGTCCTCGATGGTGATGATCTTGCGCTCGGCCGTGTTGATGCGCTTGAGCGCCGAATACAGGGTGGTGGACTTGCCGCTGCCGGTGGGACCGGTCACCAGGAAGATGCCGTGCGGCAGCGAGGTGTACAACTCCATGCGCGACAGCATGTGCCCGTCGAACCCCAGCCGGCCCAGGTCGTAGAAATCGCCCGCCGAACGGTCGAGACGACGCATCACCACGCTCGCGCCGTAGAGCGTGGGCAGGGTGGAGACGCGCAGATCGACCTCGCGCCCCAGGGTCTTGATCTTGATGCGGCCGTCCTGCGGCAGGCGGCGCTCGGCGATGTTGAGCTTGGCCATCAGCTTGACACGGGAGATGATGGCGGCCTTCAACTCGCGGGGCGGCGGCTCCTGGTTGTAGAGCACGCCGTCGACGCGGTAGCGCACGCGGAATTCCTTCTCGAACGGCTCGATGTGAATGTCGCTGGCGCGCTGCTCGACGGCCGAGGCGATCATGGCGTTGACCAGCCGGATGACCGGGGCCTCGCTGGCCATGTCGCGCAGGTGCTCGAGGTCCTCGGCGGCCTGGGCCTCCGCGCCTTCGCCATCTCCTTCGCCCGGCGCCGCCTGGCCGTAGTACTTGTCGATGGCGTCCAGGATCTCCTGCTCGGCGGCCAGCACCGGCGTCACCTTCAGGCCGGTGAAGCCGCGCACCGCTTGCAGGGTCTCGAAATCCAGCGGGTCGGCCATGGCCAACTCGAGGGTGGAGTCGCGCATTCCCAGCGGCACGGCGCGGGACTGGCGCAGAAAACGGGCAGAGAGGCCCTCCAGTTCCGGCGCCGCCGGCGGAGGCCCTTCAATGGCCGCCAGCGGGATGGAGAGTTGATCCGAAAGCGCGGCCAGCACGTCGCGCATGGCGAGAAAGCCCATGTCGGCCAGAATCTTGCCGATCTTCTCGCCGCGCTCGCTCTGAAGCTCGAGCGCCCGGTCGAGATCCTCGGCCGTGATCAGCCGGCGTTCGATGAGCATTTCGCCCAGGCGCATGGTCAGAATTCCCGTACCTCGACGGCGGATTCGAGCGTCGAGCGGTCGCGCCGCCCGGTCTGGAAATCGAGCAGCGTGCGGCGTTGAGCCAGCATGACGATCTGCCCCGGCAGGCCCGCGGTGTCTTCCCAGGAGAAGTGGAACAGCGAGACGCCGACCACGATCCGTTCCTCGGCGGGCACCGTGTCCAGCGATGCGGCGGCCGAAACCAGCGTCTCGCGCATGGCCTTCTTCAGCACCGCCATACGATCCAGTTTCTTCTGCCGCACGCGGTCGATGTCGTCCTTGGTGAGCTTGGGGCGGAAGGCGCTGATACCCGGGCCGCTGGCCAGGTTCACTTCGGCGGTGAAGACCGCTCCGTAGCCTTCCAGGTACACCCCGCGGGTCATCCCCAGCAGCAGCGAGCTTTCCACGACTTCGGTTTCCAGGCGCCGGTCGAGGTTCTTCTCCACCGCGGTCAGCGCGGCGCGGTTGACGTGCGGCCGGTCGGCTCCGGTCAACAAGAGGCCCGCGGTCAGCAGGGCGCAAAGGGCGAGCAGCGGTTTCATCGCGCGCCTCCCAGTTCGGCGCTGGCCAGATACCAGCGGTTCATCTGCTTGCGCACGACGTTGAAGGTCTCTTCCACCTGCACGCGGTCGGCCTGGCGATCGAACTCGTAGCGCTTTTCGGCGGCGGCCAGTTCGGTCTTCATCTTCTCCGCCTGGCGTGCTTCGCTTTCGCGCACCGCCTGGGCCACTTCCCGGCTCACGCGCATCTCGATGGCCGCCGTGTCCGCCTTCGCCGGGGGACCGGCGACCGTGACCCACCGCTCCAGGCCGTGCGCCAGGATGGCCACGGCCAGCAGGATCGAGGAGACGAACGCCATGCGCGGCCCCGAATTGAGCCACGCCTGCCACCAGCGCGGCTCGAAGACCTTGTCCGACACGAAGGCGATGCGCCGGGGCATCTCCTCCTCGGGGACGGCGCGCAGCGTGGTGAGGGCCAGCGAAAGGCGCTCCAGTTCCTCACGGCAGGCCGCACAGCGGCTGGTGTGAAGCTCCGCGGCGCGCGCTTCCTCCCGCGGCAGCTCTTTCAGAATGTAACCCTTGAGGTCAATTTCCGGACATTTCACGATTCACCCCGTGTCTTTGACTGGAGCCAGGATGTCCTTGAGCAGGTCGAGCGCCGTGTACAGCCGGGACTTCACGGTCGACACCGGACAACCCAGCACCTCGGCCAGCTCCTCGAACTTGAATCCCTGGTAGATCTTCAGCACCACCGCCTCGCGCTGATCCGGCGTCAGACGGTCGAGCGCCGCCGTCACCGCCAAAGTCAGCTCCATGGGGAAAGGCCGGCCGCCCTGCGCCGCCGGTTCGAACGCGGGCGGCTCGCCCGCATCCGTCTTGGGCTTGCGCAGCAGCGAGAAAGCCTGGTTGTGCGCAATCCGGAACAGCCACGGCGCAAAGCGCCCCGGATCGTCCAGTTTGCCCAGGTTCTGGTACGCCTTGAGGAAGGTCTCCTGGCACACATCCAGCGCGTCCTCCCGGTTGGCGACCAGCTTGAGCAGGTAATTGTAGATCCGCTTTTCCCATCGAGACACCAGGAGGTTATAGGCGTCCACGCTGCCGCGGCGCGCCCGCGCGATCAAGTCGCTGTCCTCCACCTCCCGGAAGATCAACTTTTCGGCTCCAATCTAAAGACGCCCGCGGGGTGAAAAAAGACGGAGGGGCGCCGTTGAGTATATTATCGCGCCGGAAGAACCGGCCGCGGGCCGGCCGGTGGTGCCCGAAAGGTGCGTTGGCACCGAGATCGCGTGACCCGTGGGCTAGGGCCAGACGATGACGCGTTTGAAATCAACGTGGGCCAGCAGTTCTGGGGCAAGTCGCAGGCCAGGAAGTTCCACGAGAACGATTTGAATGCCAGACTTGCGGCCGTGCTTGGTGGCGGGTATGCAATCCGTGTCACCCGTGACGATGCGGTCCACGGCCTTGTTCCCTCGGGGTGATCTTCAGTTGCTAAATGGACGCGGCCTTCGACTGCTTGGGAGGCATCGTGTCCATTGTCCATCAGTTAGGATGCCTTCCGCGCGGCTCTGGCCCTCTCCCGCGCCCCGCCCGCACGACAGCACCCGCTCTACGCCGCCCAGAAGGCCCTCAGACGCGTTGTCCTCGACGAGCGGGGCCGGGGCGCCCCCCGAGGCCGGGCGGCGGGCCGCGCCGTTCTAAGGCGTTCTGCCGCTTGAGGGTGAACTGACGATCACTCGGAGTGTTGCGCCACAGGCAGAAAACAGTTGTGCTTCAATGAGGATCATGCCTACCCCCAAGCAATGGAGCAGTGCCGCAGAACTCATCGCAGACATGCGTAGCTGCGATTGGCAAGGATGGTTCTCGGAGGGACGCATCAAGCACGTCAATAGTGATTGGCAGTCGATAGCCAACGGAGCGGTAGGCGCTAATACATTCCGAGCCTTCACCAAACTGCCCAGCCGACCTTCAGTCGTCTTCCGCGAGTGGGCGTACAAGTCCTTGGCCGGCGGATCTTCCCGCTACTCCGGCCTCATGGCCGTCAACTCCCAAGCGGAGTACGACAAGTGGCTGAAAGAGCTCGCCGGAAGTTTTCGCAGGCGCTGGAAGCGCGAGATGGGATCGGATATTCCTTTCGGCCCATCACTGAAGCTGCCGAACTTGCTGATGAAGTGCGCTTGCCTGTGGCACGAGGTCCCGAAATCCAAGTCCAACCGGCTGATTTGGTATCTCCATGTTCCGCTGGACAGCTACACCATTCAAGCCGTGAGGAACTGCACTGCTCTCGGCGGGACTGTCGC
>JACQZT010000444.1 GCA_016213755.1 Acidobacteriota bacterium
ACAGCCTGACCTGCCCGGGTTTTTGAAAACCCGGGCAGGTCAGGCTGTTCCCATTTTAGAAGTAGAGTTTGGCGCCCAGGACGATTCGCCTTGCGTCGAGGGTCGAGGTGTAGTTGCCGAAGGTGCCGCTGACTTGCCGCCCTGCCGCGTCGAAGCGCCCGCCCGTGTCCACGCCCTGGAAGCTGGCGTGGTTGAAGAAGTTGTAGAACTCGAAGCGGAGTTGCAGCCGCCGCGCTTCGTTGGACGAGAAGGGGATGTTCTTGTAGACCGAAACATCCCACACGTTGGTTCCCGGCCCGCGGATGAGGTCCTTCGCCGCCGTGCCAATGCCGAACTCGGCCCGCGTCGGAGGCTGAACCACGCCGGTGTTGAAGTGGCGGTAGATGGTCCGCTCGCCCTTCGGCAGGACCGGGTTCCCGGTCAGGTTCACGCGACTGTCCACGCCGGCGCCCCCGCCGCCCACCAGGTCGGTGGCGGCCACCAGGGAGTAGCCGAGGCCGAGCGGCTGGCCGCTGATGAAACTGGTCACGCCGGCCACGTCCCAGTTGTCGAAGACCCACTTCGACACCGGGTTCTTCCACATCCGGCTCAGCTTCGGGAGATTGTAGGTGTAGTTCAGCGCGAAATTGTGGGTGCGATCGAAGTTGCCCTTGCCGTAGTTGCGGACCCGGAAGTTCAAGAAGGGGTTGACCGCGTCGTTATTGCCGTTCACCAGGTTCATGGCCTTGGACCAGGTCCAGGAAACTCCGAACTGCAAGCCCTGCGTGAGGCGTTTATTCACCTGCGTCTGGAGCGAGTGGTAGTTCGACGAGGAGGACATCTCGATGTACTGAATGTCCGCGTACCCGGGCAGCGGCCGCAAGAAGTTGTCCGGCAGCGCCGTGTTGCCGGTGGTCGGATCGATGCTGGAAGGCAGGAAACGCGTTCCGTAGGGCACCGCATTCAGGCTGCGCCGCTGAAGCAGGCGGCGGCCGACGCTGCCCACATACGCGGCATCCAGCACCGTCCCCCAGCCGAGGTTCTGCTGAACGCCAAAGCTCCAGTTGTAAACCGTGGGCGGCCGGTACGACTTCTCGATGGCGAAGGCGCCCGGAGGGCTGGTGCGCAGAGGACTGCGCAGCAGGTCGGCAATGGTGACGTAAGTCGCCGTGTTGGTTACCGTGAGCGGCGCCTGTTCGCGGTGCTGAATGATCTGGTCGTCGTTGAAACGGTCGTAGAAGAATCCGGCGCCGCCGCGGATGGCGGTCTTGCCGTTGCCGAATACATCGATGGCGAAGCCCAGCCGGGGCGCGACCTGGACCGGCGGCGTCTCCATGAGGCGCTCGTTCACGATTCGCATCCCCTGGAACGGCGCCAGCGGGCTGGAGGCGAACTGGCCGATAACGGCGGCCGGAAGCTCCTGGCCGGTCACCGGGTCCCGCGCCACGCGCGCGTTCGCCGCGTTGCGGAAAGGCTGGATGAGCGGCGGCTGCTTGGTCCGGTCGTACAGCGTCGAGTCCCACGACGCCAGTTGGTCGCCCGCGCTCCAGCTCGGCTGGATGTAATAGAAACGGAGGCCGGCGTCTATCGTCAGCCGCTTGGTCGCCTTCCAGGCGTCCTGCGCGAACCACTCGGCGTTGATGTAGCGGGAGTGGCCGTGCGGGTGGTTGGTGGATTCGGTGTAGCTCTGCACGCTGCCCAGGATGGCGTTGGAATAGGCGTAGTTGGTCTCCAGCGGATTGTTGACGTCGCGGTTGAAGTTGAACGTGCCGTTGAACGACGAGCCGCGCTGCGCGTTGCGGGTGGTGCGCTCCAGGTAAATACCGAACTTCATGTTGTGCGGACCGCGGACGAACGAGAGGTTGTCGGACCAGTTCCAGATGTTGTTGGTGCCGAAGAAGGGGTAGCGGCTTTCGATGTTCAGCACCCCGGCGTTCGGAACGCCCCCGAAGTTGGCGTTTGGAATCAGGTTGTCCGGGTTGGCGACCGGGAAGAACTGGGGCAGATTCAGTCCGATCTTGGAGCGCACGTTGCGATCGAAACCGGCCTGCTCGAGCGGGTCCACGGTCTGCTTGGCGCGATTGATGCCAAAAGTGAACTCGTTGACCACCGTGGGACTGAAGGTGTGGATCAGGGTGGCCACCGAGCCGGCCGAGCGGATCTGGTACTTGATGGGCAACTGGGGCCAACTGGAGCTGGCCAGGACGAAGTCGAACTCGCCCTTGAACGCCTCGTAGTCGTTGATGCCGCGCCAGTAGAACTGCGTTCTGGGGCCGATGTTCCAGTCGATGCGCAGGATCGAGTCGCGGCGCGGCTGATCCACCGTGGATTGGATAAGCGCGTTGTAGGAGCGCGACGGATCCGCCGTGTTGGGCAGCGGCAGGATGTTCATGAGCGCCTGGCCGTTCTTGTCGATGCGGTTGGACGGGACGCGGTTTCCGGGGAAGGGGGTGCGATTGTTCAGCGGATCCCAGATGGGGGTCAGGGAGCCGCCCTGGTCCCGTGAGTCCGAGAAATCGCCCTGGCGCTCGGCCGCGGTCGGGAAGGTGCGGCGGACCAGGTTTGTCGGATACTTGCGCGGCAGGAACTCCTGCGACCAGAAGAAGAACAGCTTGTCGCGGTTCTTGTTGAATTGGCCGATGGTGACCGGCCCGCCGGCGAAGTAGCCGGGGTAGTTGAAGCGGTACTGCGGGCGCGGAAGCCGGCCCAGGTTGCGGAAGAACTCGTTGGCGTTGAGCGCCTCGTTGCGCACGAAGTAGTAGGCGCCGCCGTGCAGGTCCCGGCTGCCGCCCTTGATGATGGTGTTGATGGTGCCGCCCGACGAGCGTCCGTACTCGGCCTGGTAGTTGGTCAGCAGGACCTTGATCTCGGCAATGGCGTCGATGGAGGGTGCCAGGTACGGCCCGGTCATCGACCCGGTGTCCAGCGACGAGACGCCGTCCAGCGTCAGGTTCACGGTGCCCGTGCGGTTGCCGTTGATGCTGATGTTGCTGAGGTTGTTCCAGCCGGGAGCGTTCCGGTTCTGATTATCGACCACGCCCGGCAGCAGCTTCAGCAGGCCGATATAGTCGCGGCCTTTGAGCGGTATGTTCTGCGTCTGAGCCATCGAGATGAGCCCGCTGCGCTCGGCGGACTGCGTTTGCAGGCGGGCCGCCTCGGCCTCCACCGAGATGGTCTGCGTCACCTCGCCCAGAACCAGCGCGATGGGCGGAATCACCACGCGCTCGGTGGCGCTCAGTACGATGTCCGTCTGCTCGTATTTCTGGAAGCCGGCCGACGTCACGCTGAGCCGGAAGGTTCCAGGCAGAATTTGGGTGAAGACGAACGCGCCCGTGCCGTCCGTCTTGCCCTGGCGCACCTGCGCCGTGCCGGCGTTGGTCAGCGTCAATTCCGCGCCGGGAACGGCGCTGCCCGACGGGTCCCGAACGCTCCCCGAAATCTGTCCCGTCAAGCCTTGTCCGAACAGGCTCGCCGCGCCGGCCGCGGCCAGCGCCAGAAAAGCGAGCGAAAACCCGATCCTGTGTGCCGTCATTCCAACCTCCTCTTGGCTGCGCGCGGAACGCACCCGAACTCCCCTGAATTATATACCGGAAAACCGGGACAGGCAGCACTTTCCCACTTTTCGGACGACCCAGGTTCCAGCTCGGTCCGCCCGCCACCCTGGATGCGAAATCGCTGGTGTCCGTCACAAAAATGTTCTCCCTGTCCGCTCCCAGACATCCTGGACGCGTCCGCTGAGGATGGCGTCGGCCCCCTTGACGGTCCGGTGCATGCCCGAGCGTTTACGACGCGCGCCGCTGGTGTTCCTGCTGCAACGGGGCGCAGTCTTTGCCTGCGTAGCGGGGGGAGATCGTGATCCGTTACACCGGCAAAACCTTCAATGGGGCCGCAGCATCGATGCTGCGCCCATCAGTTGCACTTCGTCGCAGACCCACAGACAGTCGTTGTTGAGCAGGCCAAAGTGCACAGGCCATCGGTACCGGCTCATCGCATAGCCCCGGTTCAACGCGCGGCTGAACAGCATGTCTTGGGTTCCGACAAGAATGAAAGGACGCTCCGGGTAGATTTCCCACTCCTCCTCGACCTCGCCGCCCATCAATGTCGCTACGTCGACGGGTAGCTTCAGCTCGGAGATCCACTGGCGCGCCCGCTCGACGGTTTGCTCCACGAGAACGCGCATCGGCAGGCAGTACACCATGCGCCGGGGTGCGTCGGAATTCCCCTGGTCGAGACGATAAAGCCACGACAGAACAACGGCCGCGGTCTTGCCGGCGCCGGTCGGAATTCGCATCGCGCGACTGATAATTGGCTCGGCGGCGAGCCTTTCCTGAAACGGATACGGATAATTGTTGGTAGCAGTGCGGAAACAGTGCACAAAAGTCTGCATGTTTAGTAAAAACTCCTATGTCACAACGTCTTATCACATTTCCGAGGAAGTTGTCAGCGCGGCTTTAACCTGCCAACAATTCAGCAAATCTTCCAACTCGCAATCGTTTTGAGGATTGTGGACCTGGGAGCGGTCGCGGTCAGCGCCGTTCCGATGTGTCCGTAGCCCCTTGGCAGGTTAGTGGCCATGCTCGTCACCTCGTTCCCGAAGCAGTCGCACGCTTTGTGCCTGATATATACGCACTGTGTTATTCACCCCTAGGGCGATTGCAGGAGTGCAGCCTTCATGACACAGTCAATTCCGGCGAGGCGTTCCCCTGGACTTCATCTTCGCGACTCGAGAACTGGAGCGGCCGTACACGCACGACGAGGGCGCCTCGAGATATCCGGCCGAGACTGTGAAGCTGTTTCGCCGGCGTGTCCGCCACATTGAGGCGGCCAGGGACGCGCGGGACCTGCGCACGCCGCCCAGCGTTCATTACGAAAAGCTCGGTGGCAACCTGGCCGGACTGAGTTCCTTGCGACTCAATGACAGATGGCGCCTGATCCTCTCCGAACAGGAGACCAAGTCGGGTAAACGAATCGTGATCCGAGAGATCTCGAAGCACTACGGAGACTGAGATGAGCACCCCATTGCGACCCTTCACGCCAGTCACACCCGGTGAAATCCTCGCGGAAGAACTGAAAGCCCGCGGCTGGTCGCAGAGCGATCTGGCGGTGGTTCTCGGGCGTCCCGTTCAGGCCGTCAACGAAATCGTCACCGGCAAGAAAGCAATCACCCCGGAGACCGCCATTGCACTCTCCCAAGCCCTGGGGACCAGCGCCGAGTACTGGCTGAATCTCGAATCCAGCTACCGGTTGGATCTTCTGTACCAACGCAGCGGGAAGAAAACAGCCGAGGTCGAACGGCGGTCGCGGCTGTTCTCCAAGGTTCCACTGAAGGAACTGATGCGTTTGGGCTGGATCAAAGCCGGCCTGGACGACCTGGACAAGGCGGAGGAGGCAGTCTGCCGGTTTCTGGAAATCGACGCGATAGAAGACGAGCCAAAACTGCCGTTCGCGGCGCGCAAAGCCGCTGCCTGCGCGCCGCATTCACAGGCGCAGACTGCGTGGGTCTGCCAGGTCCGCCACCTTGCCAGGAAGGCGAAAGCCGGCAAGTACGCGCGGAACGGGCTTACCGCGGCAGTGACAAGCCTGGTGAAGTTCTCTGCCTCGGAAATGGACACTCGCAGCGTGCCTGCCGTCCTCGCCGGCCTGGGCGTTCGCTTCGTCGTCGTGCCACACCTCAAGGGGACCAGGACCGATGGCGCGACGGCCTGGCTTGACGAGGGGTCTCCAATTGTCGCCGTGTCGTTCCGCTACGACCGCATGGATTGGTTTTGGTTCACGCTGTTGCATGAACTCGCCCACGTGCTGGCTGGCGACGGTCTGCACAAGGCGATGATCGACCAGTCTCTGGTCGGGAAAGACGCCGATGCCACACATCTGACGGCGGCCGAATCCAAAGCGGATAAAGCCGCCTCGGTCTGGCTGATTCCCGGCGACGAGATGAGACTCTTTATCCGCCGCACGAAACCTTACTATAGTCGTGGCGCCATCCTCCAGTTCGCGGCAACCCTTGGCGTTCATCCGGCGATCATCGTGGGCCAGCTACAAAAGCGTGGAGAGATTCCGCACACGGACCATAGGAACTTGCTGGTGAAAGTCCGCCACCTTCTGGCGGCAGAGTAGGCCAGTCCCTCCCCTTCCGCCAAAATATCCCCCATAATTTCAAAAACTTCCCGCCTTCCACTCCAAACACCCCCGCCCCCGCCTGTTACCCTTGGGCCGGAGCCGCATCTGAGCTCCCTATCCCATCCGGAGGTAATGAACATGGCCAGTCCCGCCCAAGCCGCCGCCAATGCCCAGCGTTCCACCGGGCCGCGCACGCCCGAGGGCAAAGCCCGGTCGTCCCAAAACGCCTGCAAACACGGGCTCACCGCCCGGGAGGCCGTCGTGGCTCCCGAAGACAAGGCCGAATTCGACGAATTCCTGGCCGATTACCGCGCTGATCTCCAGCCCGAGGGCGTGCTCGAGGAGACCCTCTTCTCCCAGCTCGTCACCGCCTCCTGGAACCTGCGCCGCATCCGCCGTCTGGAGACCGGCTTCGCCGCCGCCGCCGGCGCCGACCCCCTCGCCAATCCCCCACACGACGAAACCCTCGACCGCTGGGCACGCTATGCCGCCCGCGCCGAACGCTCCCTCCACCGCGCCATCCGCCAGCTTCGCGAGCTTCAGACCGCCCGCATGGAGCGCGAGTCGCTCCGGCCCGAACAGGCCGCCGCGGCGCCCCGCCTGGCCGATCTCTGCCGCCACGCCCGCACGGCTTCGGAAGCCGAAGCCGTGCGCGCCCTGCTCGACGCCACCACCATCCAATCCAACATGGTCCTCGCCCAGCAGCGCGCCCACCTTCGCGAAGCCGAGGCCGCCCGCCTGGCCCAGCAGGCCGTCAATTATAGCGATTGCAAAACGAACCCATTCGAAAAGGTCCTCAAGCGCGCCGCCGCCATGCCTCAAGAAACGCATTCCGGGGACCTGCTGGGTTCCGGGAAGCCGCGGTGACGGAGGGGCGGGGAAGGAATGGGCGCAAGCTCTCTTGGGACGATTACAATCCGGCTCACGTAGAATCCGGTCGTTTGGAGAGTTTCCCTGTACAGGGCAGCCTTTGACTCCGCACCACCTCCGGAGCCCGGCCTGAGCCATCATAAGTAGTCGTCCCTCTTGCACCTCTCCAGCCTGGGGGGTGTCAATAGGACATTTCTACTTTGCTCAAATAGGACATTATCATTTTGCGGCGACAAGGAAAAACGCGTGACTTGTTGCTGTCCCATTTTTGTGATAAAGTCTTGGCGTTTTGGAACAATTGCATGCAAACGCCAACCATCTCCCACAAGTTGCTCCTCTCTGCCGCGTTGTCTGCGCTGTTTCCCTGGATTTCAGCCGCTCAGAGTCCGCGCGAGGCCGCCCGCGCTTCGCTCCCCGGCTACGACGTTCGAGCGGCCGGCGCCACATCCGATTCGCTCTCCTTTGAGCGCGCCCCCGGCACACGATTTCTGCTGCCGGTCCGGTCTAAGGACAGGGCGCGCGCAGCCGCGGCGCCCGACCCGGTGGAGGAGGCGCGCCGGTTTCTGTCCTCGTATGGGGAGTCGCGGCTGCTGCGGCGGGTCGACCTGGACGGCACGACCTGGCTCGATTTCCAGCAACAACTCCACGGCACACCGGTGTTCGAGGCAATTGTGAAAGTGGCCGTGGCGCCGGACGGACACGTCAGTGTGGCAACCCTGCCCGCGCCGCTGCCGCGGAGCCTTGAGCCGCTCGCCGCGCGCCTTTCGGCCGAGGACGCGGTGCGAGTGGCCTTCCGGGCTGCCGGTGCAACGGCGCCGACCGAGTTCCAACCGGACGAGGGAAAGAGCCGCATCCTGGCGGACGCGATCGCCTTCCCGCTTTCCCGCGAGACGGCCCGGTTGGCATGGCGTATTCTGCTCGAACTGGACGGCCGAAACAGCTACGAGCTGCTCATTGACGCCGGCGACGGCAGCCTGCTGTTGCGGCACAACCTGCATCGCCAGGCTGGAACGGGGCGGATCTGGAAGTCCGCGCCGGACAAGGGAGAACGCGAGGCGGTTCCTTTTCCCGAAAGCTGGCTGGCCGCGGGCTCCACGACCACGACCGGGAACCATGCCGATGCCTATCTGGATACGGATGGGGACGACCGGCCCGACAGCCTGCCGGATGCCGGCATTCGGAACGGTCGCGCCTACAGCGAGACGCTGATTTTCGACTTTCCGGCGCCATCCATCACGCTCCAGCAGGACCCCCGCACGTATCGGGCGGCCGCGGTCACCAATGCGTTTTACTTCGCCAATTTGGCGCACGATTACTTTTACGGCCTCGGTTTCAACGAACAGGCCGGGAATTTCCAGCGCGACAACGGCGGCCGGGGCGGCAAAGGCGGAGATCCCGTTCTGGTGGAGGTCCAGGACCCCTACTACAACAACAACGCCTCCATGTCGCTGACTTTGGACGGCATCTCGCCGCGCATGCAACTGGGCATCTTCACGCGCGGAACGGCGACCCGCCTGGACGATCGCGACCTCGCCTACGACGGTCAGACCATCCTGCACGAGTACGCACACGGCGTGACGAACCGCCTGGTGGGCGGAGGCAGTTCGCTGAGCTGCCTGGCGGGGACCCAGTCTTCGGCTCTGGACGAAGGCTGGGGAGACTACTTTGCTTCAAGCTTCTTCAACGACCCGCTTCAATCCGCCTGGGTGTCTCCCAACGAACGCCGCGGCATCCGGCGACAGAGCTACGAGAACTACACGCTGACCTACGAGGATTTCGCCAACGAAGGGGCCGAGCCGCATCGCGACGGCGAGTTGTGGGCCGCTGCCTTGTGGGACCTGCGCAAAGCTCTGGGCCAGCAGGCGGCCGACAAGCTGGTTCTCCGCGCGCTCCTGCTGACGCCCTGCCGGCCCAGCTTCATCGACGCCCGAGACGCGATTGTGGCCGCCGACCAGGCGCTCAACGGAGGCTCGAACCAAGCCCGGATCTTCCAGGTCTTTGCACGGCATGGCATGGGCGGCTCGGCCAGTGGCGCCGAGGACAGCCCGGAAGCGATGACCGTGTTCAACGCCGCCTTCGATCTGCCCGCCGATCTGCAAACCGGGAGCGCGATCCGCGGGCCTTCTATCGCCAGCCGGCCCGGCGGCTATGCCGTCTCCGGCGAAGCCTTCGTCTACCAGATCCAGGCCTCGGCCGCGGCGGGAGGAACGCTCAGTTTCGAACTCTCGCGAGGGCCGCGGGGCATGACCGTGGACGCCCGCACGGGGCTGGTGAAATGGGTGGCCGGGTTCATCTCCGAACGGGCGAAGATCGTCGTTACGGACGGTCTGGGCGGGAGAGTGATCCACGGTTTCTACATCCGGGTGGTGACACCGCTGACGGCGGACCGGCCCATCACTCTCTCGATGCCACGCGGGCGGGCCGGGACTGCCAGCATCCTCGTTCCGGGAGGAACGCCGGTCCTGCAAGTCCTGCTGCGCGGAGAGAATGGCGACGGTGATCTGGTGTTGCTCGACCCGGACGGGTTCCCGGACGCGGACACGCCCCGCTCGGGCAGCTTCGAAACCATCTCGGTCGCCACACCCGCACCTGGGCGCTGGCTGGTGGGGATTTCCGCTTTCACCGCGCTGGATGACATTCAACTGACCGCCCGGATGCCGGCGCCCACGCTGATTTCCGGCAACGGCAGGTACGACCGGCTGAGCGGGGACAAGAGCAGTGAGACCTTCTACCGGGTGGCCGTTCCGCCTGGCAGCAACGAACTGTTGATCCTGACCGAGGGAGGCACGGGGGACGTGGACGTGGTTGTGCGGCGCGGGCGCGTCCCGGTCTGCCAGGTTTTCGACGACTACATTTCCTACCGTTGCTTCTACGACGCTCCGTACGCGAGTTTTCGCTACGGCAACAAGGAAGGGGTCGGCGTTGTAGGTCCGCAAGCCGGCGACTGGTACATCAATCTGACCTCGGCGACCGGGTATACCGCCGTCATGATGACGACCAAGCTGGACGTGCGGCCTTCGCTGGCCGCCAGCGCGTCCACGCTCACCTTCAACGTCATGGAGGGCGCCGCGGCCCCGCCGGCGCAGAGCCTTCGGATATCGGATCCGAGCGGCGGCAGCTTCACCTGGAGCGGCGCTGTCAGCCCGGCGGCCAGTTGGCTGCGCCTGGACAAGTCCACGGGCTCGGGCGACTCGACTGTTGCCGTTTCGGTCAACCCGCAGGGACTGGTGCCGGGGACCTACACCAGCAGCATCATTGTCAGCAGCACGCCTGCCCTGAGCGGATCGCCGCACACCATCAAGGTTTCGCTCACCGTGGAGAAGCGGCCGGTGCTGGCGCTCGGCGCCACCGAGTTGAACTTCACCAGCGCACCCGGCGTGAGCCCGCCGGTCCAGAGACTTCAGATTTCCAATTCGGGCGGAGGTTCGCTCGAATGGAGCCTGGCGGCAGCGACGATGACCGGCGGCGCCTGGCTGGCGGTCGATCAACCGCGCGGCATCGGGAACGCGAACCTCCAGGTGATTGTACAGGCCGGCGGCCTGTCGCCGGGGGTCTACGAGGGAACTCTCACCATCAGCGCCGCCGGAGCCGCCACTGTGGTCGTGCGGGTGCGGTACACGGTGGTCATCCTCTTCCAAATTGCCGGGGACGGGCCACCGGTGAGCCCCGGCGAAATGCTGGCGATTCAGGGCAACAACCTGACCGCGGAGTGTTCCCCCGAGACTGGCGCGCCGAACCCGTGTCCCCGAGCGGAGGGCTATCCCCTGCCCGTGGAACTCGGAGGGACGCGCGTGACTGTCAACGGAGTGGCGGCGCCGCTGCTGGCGGTGACGCCCGGAGAGATCCAGTTCATCGTGCCGTTCGAAGTGGAGGGCGCCGAAGCGAAGATCGTGGCGGTGCGCCAGGGAGTGGCTTCGGCGCCGGCGATCCGAGGGGTGGCGGCACAGTCGCTCGGCGTCTTTACCCTGCTGGAGAATGGCGCCGGGGCGGCCCGGCTCTATCACGGCGATGGCGCGCCGGTGAGCCGGTCGTCGCCGCTCCAAGCCCAGGAAACGGTGAGCCTGCTGGCCGGCGGACTGGGCGCGGTCTCGCCCGCGGTGATCTCGGGAACCGCGGCGCCCGCTTCCCCGCTTGCCGAGGCGGTCCATCCGGTCAAAGTCTTCTTCGACGGACAGGAGTGCACTCCGCTCGCCGCCTACCTGGAGCCCGGCCTGGCCGGGTACTACCGGATCCAGGTGGTCGCGCCGGCCGGGCTCTCGCGGAAGTTTCCGGCGCTGGTCCTCCAAGGCGCTGTCTCGGTTTCCAACGAAACCTCGGCCGGCGGGCCGAGTCTGCTGGATGTGACGCCCAACGTCGTGCCGCGCGGTGGCGATATGAGCGTGACGGTGCGGGGCATCAACCTGCCGGAGGGAGCGGTGCTGAAGATTGGCGGCGAGGTCCTCTCAGGAGAGTTGACAGATGGTCCGCTGCAAAGCTTGAAGGTGACGATTGCGGCGCGGTTGCTCGAATCCGGCAGCGAACGACAACTGGTTGTAGTGGATCCCGCGGCGCCGGACGAGGCTCCCAGCAACGCAGTAGTTCTGCGCCTGCGGTAAGGATTGTTGCCGGCCCTATTTTTCGGGGCCGATGTAGTGGAAGGGTTCGGCCCAGGCCAGGCCGTGGCGGCGGCCGGTTTCGAGGTCGCGCTCGAGCAGGATGTGCTGGATGTAGTTGTTGCTGGCGGTTTCGTCGTCGCTGCCAAGGTTGGGCAGTTGGCGGCGCAGGCGCGCGCCCGCGTTGCCGGCCGGCCCCTGCGCCAGGTTGGCCCGGTTGGCGGCCACCTTCTTGTCGATGACCGCGGAGATGTCCACCACGCGGTTGACCAGTTGCGGGCCGCGCGAAAAGTAGTATCTCTCCTTCACCGCGTGGGGCTTCAGGCCGGCGGCGAAATGTTCCGGGTAGTCCTTGCTTCCGCCGGCCATCCAGCAGGCCGCTTCCACCGCGCGGGCGGTGACGTAGTGATCGGGGTTCTCCTCGTAATGGCTCGCGGGGTCGAAGCTGATCACGGTATCCACCTTCAGCAGGCGGAAGAGGAAGATCAGGCGGGCGCGGATCTCCAGGGGCGACTCCTGGTCCATCTGGTGGTTGCTGTAGTTCAGGTCGAAAACCTTTTCGAGGCCCAGCACTTTGGCCACCGCCCGGTTGTCGCGCTCGTTGGCCAGCACCGTTTCGCCCACCGTGCCGGGGCCGGCCATGTCGTCGTTGGTGGTGCGAATCAGGCAGCCGGTGTAGCCTTCGCCGATGAGCTTGGCGACCGTGCCGGCGGCAAACAGCGGGATGTCGTCCGAGTGGGGCTGGATGGCGGCCAGCACCTTGCCCGCATGGGGACGGCCCGGCAGCGCGCGCTCCACCACGATCCGGGCGGTCATGGGGGTGCCGTCCGGGATCACCTGCTGCGCGGACAGCAGTCCGAGGAACTCGCGCCGCTTCATGCCAGCACGCGTCGCACCGTGTCGGCGTTCTCCTTGGGTTCGTCCTTGAACCGCGGCCACATGCCGACGATGACGGCGTCTCCGGGTTTGATGCCGGCGAAAATCTTGCGGAAGGTCTGCTCGATTCTGGGCGCGGGGTCGATGCCGCGGCCGGCGGCGAACAGTTTGAACGCGAAGCAGGTCTTCTTGGTCTGCCGCACCATCTTGCACATGCGCTCGGGGTCCTTCTCGAAATAGGTCTCGCCGAGCGGAGCCTCGCCGAACTCCCGCCGGCTCTCCTCGGGGGTGCGGCTGACGCGGTACATGCAAGTCATGAAGTAGTCGTTGTCCCAGCCGCGGCCTTCGACGTGATCGACCACCGCCGGGTTGTGCGTGGAAATGCCGCCCGGGATGCCGGCGTCCTGCACCATACGGTAGAAATCGCGCACCTTGTCCATCTCGCCGGCGCGGAACCGGTCGTCGGTTAGGTTGCCGTGATGGGCGATGCCGATGGGGTCGAGCTTGGCGGCATCCTTGATCAGGCCCGGATTCTTCATCATCTCGCCGTGGCCCAGCAGCAGCCAGTTCATCTTGCCGCCCTCGTCGCGGTAGCGCTTGAGATCCGCCACGCTCTCCTGGTCGAAATGCACCTGCCAAGTGTTGATGCCCACCTCTTCGCAGCGCTTGAGGACCTTCAGGCGCTGGTCCTGGGTCATCCACTCGCGCATGGCGCGGCCGTATATGGAGTTGAAATGCGCATAGCCGTACAGTGGGTTGGAGCCGATGATCAGGCGCGTCACCTCGGCCTTGCCGAACTTGACCTTCGGCAGCGCCGCTTCCGATGCAGCGGAAGCGGCGGCCGAAATCCCCATTCCGACAGCGGACGCGACAAATCCGCGGCGGGACGACGTGACAGAATGCGACATCTTTAGTTACTCCCTGGAAGAAAAGTATACTTGTCGGGGAGGCCCAAATGCAAAACGATCCGAACCAAGGCGCCGAGCGGCGCAACTTCCTGAAGACGGCGGCCGGCGGAGTGCTGGTGCTGAAACCCGAAACGGTGTTCGGCACGCAAGCCAACTCGGCGGTCGAGGTGGGCCTGGTCGGATGCGGCGGGCGCGGCAATTGGATCGCGCCGTTCTTCCCCGAGTTCACCGGCGCGCGCATCGTGGCGCTGGCCGACGTGGTGCGGACGCACCTGGACACGACGCGGGAGAAGTTCAAAGTCGCGGACGGCCGCGCCTATTACGGTCCGGACGCATTCCAGGAACTGGCCAACTCCAAACTGGACGCGGTGGCCATCGAGACGCCGCCGTACTTCCACCCCGAGCACGCGCGCGCGGCGGTGGAGGCCGGCAAGCACGTCTACGTGGCCAAGCCGATCGCGGTGGACGTGCCCGGCTGCAAGCATTTCCTGGAGACGGGCAAGCGGGCCGCGGCGAACAAGCGGAGCTTCTGGGTGGACTTCCAGAGCCGCGCCATGCCGGTGTTCCAGGAATGCGCCGCGCGCGTGCATCGCGGCGACATCGGCAAGCCGGTGCTGGGCCAGGTGTACTACTACGCCGGGCGTCCAGCGCCGGACCGCGGCAAGCCGGGCATGGACCCGGGCCAGCAACGCGTGCTGAACTTCTACATGGACCGCGTGCTGGGCGGCGACATCATCGTCGAGCAGAACATCCACGTCATCGACATCGCCAACTGGTATTTCCAGGGCCACCCCAGCAAGGCCTCCGGCACGGGCGGGCGCACCGACTGGACCGGCACGCCCTACAACGCCGGCAACGCCTTCGACCATTTCGCGCTCACCTTCTGGTATCCCAACGACGTCCAGGTCAGCTTCAGCTCGCACCAGTTGACGCGGCACTTCTCCGACCTGTGTGTGCGCGCCTTCGGCATCAAGGGCGCGGTGGACTCGCACTACGGCGGATTGGTGCGCATCACCGGCGAGAACGCCTGGCACGGCGCCGACAAGGACGATACCTTCCGCCAGGGCGCCATCAACAACGTCAAGACCTTCATTGACAGCATCAAGGCGGGCAAGCCGGTCAACAACGCGGAAGTCTCGACCGAAAGCAACCTGACGGCGATCTTGGGACGCATGAGCGCTTACCGCCAGCGCGAGGTGACCTGGGACGAGATGATGCAGTCGAACGAACGTCTGCAAATCGAGCTCAAGCTGCGCTGGTAGCCGGCACGCGGCCGCGCATGAAGCGCGCGATGCCCCACACCAGCAGCACCCCGGTCAGCAGGTAGCAGATGGAACTGGCGCTGATGGAAGCGCTCATGCCGTAACGCTGAGAGGCCGCCGCCACGGCGATGGGAGCCGCGCTGCCGCCCAGCCAGGCCAGGCAGTTCATGAGACCCTGCGCGGTGGCGCGCCGCTCCACGGGAACCACGTCGTAGAGCGAGGCCCAGATGTTGGCGTCGTACAGCCCCTTGAAGAATCCGAAGCAGGCGAGCGCCACGACCAGCACGGGAACCGACAGCGTCCAGCCGGCCAGGACGATGAAGGGGAAGCCCAGAAACAGACCGACCGACTGGGCCATCATGCGGCCGCCGAGGTACTGCCGCGCCAGGCGGTCGGCCAGAATGCCGCCGCAGACGACGCCAACGACAGAAGCGATTTGCAGGTAGACGGTGGCGCTCAAACCGGCCATGGCCAGGCTCATGCCGAACTTGCGGAACAGGAACGAGGGCATCCAGGTCAGAAAGATCATGGCCACGAAGTTGGCGCCGATGAAGACCGCCATCAGCACCGGGACCATGGGGCTGCGGAAGATGCCGCCCACGCCCGCGAGCAGCGAGGCGTGCGAGGCGGGGGCGGCCTCCACCAGGTCCGGATCGGCTGCGCCGCGCCGGGGCTCGCGCAGCAGCAGAAGCAGCACGAAGCCGAGAACCGTGCCCAGCGATCCGAAAACGAAGAAGCCGGAGCGCCAGCCGTAATGTTGCGCTAGAAGCCCGGCCAGCGCGCCTCCGGCGATGGGGCCTGCGTAGACGCTGGACTGGTGAAGGCCCATGGCGCGCGAGCGCGTGTCGCGGCCGTGATAGTCGGAAAGCAGCGACATCGAGGCCGGGTAGTAGAAGGTCTCGCCGAGTCCCTCGAGGGCGCGGAACAGAACCAGGTGCCAGTAGCGGGTGGAGAGCGCCGTCGCGATGGTGATCAGCGACCAGAAGATCATGCCGCCCAGGATGAGGGCCTTGCGGTTGACGCGGTCGCCCACCAGGCCGGCCAGCGGCGCGCCCAGCGCGTAGACCCACATGAACGAGGCCCCGACGATGCCCAACTGCACGTCGCTGAGGCCCATTTCGGCCTTCAACAGAGGAAAGACGGAGAAAATCGCCTGCCGGTCCGCGTAGTTGAAGAAGCACACGAACCACAGCATTCCAACCACCCACCACTTGTAGCTACGGCCGAAGATCATAGGCAATCTCCGATTATAGTGTGCGGCCGGAGTATACTGGACGCCGGCAAGGAGAAACCATGATGACTCGTCGAGTGGCAGGGATACTGGTCTGGGGCCTGGCAGCCCAGGCCCAGATGTTCCACAACCCGGACCGGGCGCCGGCGCGCACGTTCCCGATCATGGCCTGGGGCGGCGCGCCGTCGCAGCCCGAACAACTGAAGCTGATGTATGAAGCCGGGTTGAACGCCGCCGGCTTCTGCCGCCCCGATGACGCCGGCAAGGTGCGCGACGCGGGCCTGGCCTGCTTCGTCTCGGACCGGCGGGTGAACGGCTACGACTGGAGCAAACTGCCGCCGGACGCCGAAATTCGCAAGAACCTGGAGGAGGTTGTGAAGCAGGTGGGCGACAACCCGGCCGTGCTGGGCTTCTACCTGCGCGACGAGCCGCACGCCTCGCTCATGCCGGCCATGGGCCGCGTGGCGAAGATGCTGAAGGAACTGGCGCCCGGCAAGTGGCCGTACGTGAACCTGTTCCCCTACCGCGTGAGCAAGGAGCGCATGGGCACGCCGGACTACGACACCTACGCCAAGCTGCTGGTGAATACCATCGGCCAGCCCTTCCTGAGCTACGACAACTACTCGCTGGTGGGCGGTGAGATGCTGGAATACTTCTACAACAACCTGGAAATCGTCCGGCGGATTTCGCAGGAAACCGGAACGCCGTTCTGGAACTGCATTCTGGCCAACGCCCACTTTAACTACATGGAGCCTTCGGACGCGACCTTTCACCTTCAGGTCTACGCCACGCTGGCTTACGGCGGCCGGGGCATCCAGTATTTCACCTACTACACGCCGCACAACGGCAATTACCGTCTGGGCGCGGTGGACCAGTTCGGCAACCGGACCGCCACCTGGGACGCGCTGCGGCGCATCAACCTCCAGATCCACGCGCTGGCGCCGACGGTGACGAAGCTGCGCAGCACCGGGGTGTACCACTATCCCGACGTGCCCGAGTACGGTAAGCCGCTGGCGCAGAGCAAGCTGGTGCGAAGTGTTTCGATGCTCCAGCGCTACGTGCGCCCGCCGGTGCAGGGCCGCTTTCTCATCGGCGAATTCGAGGACGGGCAGGGCCGGCCCTATTTCATGATCGTCAACAAAGACCTGAACAACAGCTTCCAGTTCGCCGTCGAGCTGAGAGAAAGCGGGCGCAAACTGCTGCGCATCTGCAACTACTCGGGACAGGAAGAGGAGTTCGGGCGCGAGATGGACTGGCTGGCGCCGGGCGCCGGCATCCTGTTCCGGGTGCAGTAACTCTAAACGGTTTCCTCCGCCTTGCGGCGGGCGCGCGTGCGGCGCGGGTGAAACAGCGTCTCGATGCGGCGCTGGAGGTCCTCGAAAATCTCGTCGGGCGAACGGTTGGCGTCCAGGACCTCGAAGCCGTACTTCTTGGCCATGCGGTCCAGGGCGCGGATCATGCGCGCCTGGTAGCGGACGAAGCTCG
>JACQZT010000445.1 GCA_016213755.1 Acidobacteriota bacterium
CGAGAAGCTGGGTGTGCCGGAGGAAATCATTCGGCCGCGCAAGCGCTGGGTTTCGGCTGAGACAGGCGGCGGATAGTGACTGAAAAATACACAAGTCCTTATTCTTCAGTGGTCCGATCCGAAAAGCGCGGAAGTTGGGTTGGCTGTCCGATCGGGACGGTGCGTTCCCGGCTGAACCGGGCGCGGGCTCTGCTGCGCGCCCGCCTGGCGCGCGCGCGGGAACGAGCGAGGTGTCTGGCATGAGTCCGGAGACGGATCGTGTTCTGAACGGCGCCCTCCGCGCGCTGGCGGCCGAGAGCGCAAGCCGGCAAGCCCCGGCGCGGGTGGAGGCGGCCGTGCTGGAGAAGTTCCGCCGTGGCAGGGTGCTGCGCCGGTGGCGCTGGACGGCGACGGCGGCGGTGGCGGCAATGGTGCTGCTGGCGGTGGCGCTCACCGTTCCGCGGCCGGCGCGCCCGCCCGTGGCCGCCCGGCAGCGGGTCTATACGGACTTCATTCCGGTGGCCTACGGCGAACCCTTCCGTCCGGAAGAGGGCGTGCGCATTGTGCGGGTGCGCATGCCGCGGGCGGCCCTGACTACTTTCGGCCTGCCGGTCAACCAGGACCGGCTGGACGAGCGCATCCAGGCCGACGTCCTGTTGGGCGAGGACAACCTGGTGCGCGCGGTGCGATTTGAACAATAAGGCGTATGGGAGAACGTATGAACAAGACAATGCTGATCGTGTGTCTCGCCGCGGCGCCGGCCGCCCTGTCGCAACAGAAGACCTTTGAACGCCGCGTGGAGGTGATCAAACACGGCGAGGGAGTGCCGGGGGACATGATCGTCCACCAGGAAGGCGGCCCGGCGGGCGGAAACGTCATTCAGTTCGTGTCGGCGGAACTCGGGATGCCAGGCAAACTGGTCAAGGGCGCTCCGTATACCGCCGAAGCGGTTACCGAAACCGTGCAAGTGCTGGGCGACGGCAACCGGATCACGCGCAAGACCTCGTCGCAGTTGGCGCGCGACAGTGAAGGGCGCACTCGGCGGCACGACAAGCTGGGCGGCATCGGCCCCTGGCCGGCAGAGGGCACGCACGAGGTGATTTTCATAAGCGACCCGGTGGCCAAGGTGCAATGGGTGCTGGAAGCCGGCGCTAAGACGGCGCGCAAAATGCCCCTGCCGCCGGGCGACCTGAAGCCGGGCGAAGGGATGCAATGGACCATGCGCCATCGCGACGAGTCCGGCGGCAAGCAGGAGGAACAGCGGATTGCCATCAAGGTGCGCCACGCCAGCGGACCCGAGAAAACCGAGTCGCTCGGCAAGCGAGGTATCGAAGGCGTGGTGGCCGATGGCACGCGCACGGCGATTACCATCCCCGCCGGCGAGATGGGCAACGAACGGCCCATCGAGATCGTCTCCGAGCGCTGGTATTCGCCCGAATTGCAGACCGTGGTCCTGACCCGGCGCAACGACCCCCGCTTCGGCGAGACCACCTACAAGCTGCTCAACATCCAGCGCGCGGAGCCGCCCCGCATGCTGTTCGAAGTTCCGCCCGACTACCAGGTGAAAGAGATGAAAGGCGACGTCAAGATCATCCGGGAAACGAAGCCGTAGGCAAGCGCCGGATGTCGAAGCGCAGCTCGCGGATCGGGGTCCCCAGGACCTCGATCCGCTTCAAGTCCCGCGTGCCAACGCCCAGTTCTTCGCCCAGGCGAAGGGTGCTGTCGCAGCGCTCGAAGGGTGCCGTGCCGCGGTCGGCCAGGGGATCGAAGCCCATCAGGAGCATGCACACGGCGTCGGTCGAAACCGGATTCAGGCCCGCCACCAGCACCCCCGGACGGATGAAGCGCCCGCCGGGGATCCACGGACCCTCGCCTTGGGCCATGCTGTCAATCCCCTCGATGATCGAGAGATGAATGGGCCGCGCGGCCACCAAGTCGGCCACGATGCGCGGTACCCGGTAGCCTCCCTCGCGCGGCGTCTTGGGATCCTTCTCCGAGGGTGCGCTGCGCGAAGGCTGCCGGTGTCCGTAGTGGAACATGCCACGCCCGCCGCGCGGAAGCACGCTGGGATCGTCCTTGCCCGCGCCTTCGCCATAAATGGTGGCCGGCGCGATGCCGAACAGGTTCTTCATCGCCAGCGTGACGCCCGCGGTGGCGTGCTCCTTCATTTTGGCGATGGACACGAACACGTCGCAATCTTCGTAGGAGTGATTGAGTTCGAAGCCCGGGAAGATGTGGCCGCCGTGGGGAACCTGGAAACGAGAGTATTCTTTCGCATTCCCCAGCCAGTTGGTGTTCTCGAACTCCACGCGCGGGGCGGCGCTTAAGAGAACCTGGGGGTCCCATCCGGCTTCCAGCACGACCTCTTCGAGCGGGTCGGCCGTGGACCAGCCGCACTCCAGGATCCGGATGCGATGCGCTCCCGCCCGGGCCATCAGGTGCGCCGTCGCGCCGATCACGGCCGGGTGGGTCCAGTGCGCCAGCTCCGCCGGGACGTAGCCCAGCCGAACGGTCGACTGGCCCGTAAGGTTCACCTTCATGGCCACAGTCTTGCCTTTGACCAGCCGCCCCAGGCCGCCCAACTGGTCGAACATCTTTTCCAGCGCGGGCAGCAACTCCGCGCCATAGGAGCGGCAGCGGGCCGCCGCGACCTTGGCGCCAGCGGCGCGGGCCGGCGCGGCCGAGGCCGCCACCGCGCTCAAAAACTCGCGCCGGATCACTTCGCGCCTCCCAATTCAATCGCGGCATACAGAGAGAACGGCGGCAAGTGGAACTCGACGCCCTGTCCGGCCGGCACGGGCTTGAGCGGCGCCGGATCCGCCTCCAGCGTGTGGAAGCGGGCCTGAGCATAGGATCGGGCCAGGGCGACCGAGACCGGCTGCGCGGATTCGCGCCGTGCGAAGTTCACTATCTGCACCACCGCGTTCGGTCCCCGATCACGGCAGCTCACGTAGAGCGAAGCCGCATTGAACACGCGCACCGGGTCGTAGCGGCGGCTCATGAGGATATGCGCGTCGGCGGCCAGCAGGAACGGGTCGTCCCATTCCTTCTTCGGCGCGGCCACGCGCCCCTTGCCGAAGGCGCGCACGTCGTAGCCCTCGACCGGGCCGGTCACGGCCGGTCCCGCGAATTTCGCGGCCACCGGCGCGGGGGCGATGAGCAGGCCGCCGGTCTTGTCGAATCCAGCCAGCCGGTCCAGCAACGCCGCCGGCGGGAGTTCCTTGTCCACGTACAGGACCGCGCGGGCTCCGGCCAGGTCGGACGGAGATACCCTCGCCTTGTCCACCACGCGGTACAGCAGATTGCGCCGCGAAGCGAGGTTCAGGACTTCGCCGGCCAGAAATTCGTTGTCTCCCGCGAAGTCCGAGATCACGGCCAGCGGCCCGATGAGCGTCCATTCCCGCCACGCGCGTCGCTTCCGGAAGAAGGCCATGGTAGCGCCCATCTTGCGCCAGTCGCCGAGGGCCGTGCTGTCTCCCTTGCCCAGCGCCGCGCTGAAATCGCCGTCCAGTGAGACGATCCAGTCCCCGCCCCCGGTCGCCACGTCGGCGATGGCCAGTTGATAGCGCGCCAGCGTCGCCTACCCGGCATCCTTGGCCGGGTCGAAAGCCACCCACACCGGTTTCGGGCTCCGTGCGCGCGCCAGCCGCAGAGACGAGCAGTTGGAATCGATCCACGGCGCACCGGTGGGTCCGCTCTCAGCTTCGTCCCGCCGGCGCCTCTCCTGGCTGATGCGCATGCCCGGCCAGACGCCGTCCAGGACCGTGATCTCCGGCGGCGGCGCCTCGAACACCGCGATGCCGAGCCGGTTCGCGGCCTCGCGCAGCCGCGCGGCGTGCTGGCCCGCCACCAGGCAGTTCACCGGCGTGCCCTTCAGCAGGTCCAGCAACCCCGCGCCGGCCCAGCCCGCAGGCCAGCGCATGGGGATCCATTCCGAGGATGGCACTCTAACCCTCCTGGTTCACCAGTTGAATCAGCGCCCGAATGTAGCCGAAGCAGAAGGCAAAGGCCTGCCGGCCGCCTTCGTCGCCCTCGATGCGCGGCACGTGGTCGGGCATCAGCATTCCGTCGTAGCCGATTTCCTTATACGCGCGCAGGCACTGAATCATGTTGACGTCGCCGTCGTCGGGAAAGGTTTCCTGGAAGTCCAAAAAACGCCCGCGGATGTTGCGGAAGTGCACGTTGAAGAGTTTGCCGCGCGAGCCGAAATAGCGAATCACGTCCCCGATTTCCTGGGCGGGGTTCTGAAGCATCTCGGTAACCGTGCCCTGGCAGAAGTTGAGGCCGTGGTAAGGGTTCTCCTTGATCTGGACGAAGCGTTTCAGCCCGGCCACGCTGCCCAGCACGCGGTCGACGCCGCGAAAGCCCTTCCCGGGCGGCATGCCGGGATCGTGCGGATGGCAGGCGATTTTCACCTTGGTCTCGGCCGCCACCGGGACGACGCGCTCCAGGAAGTACGTGATGCGCTCCCAGAACGCGTCTGCCGGAACCGGGCCGGCCTCGGTCAGCGGCGGATCCTGCTTGGCCTTGCTGTACACGAAGGTCGAGTAGCGTGAGCCGCCCCGGCCGGACGTCGATTCGGTGCGCACCACGCCCAGGATGCTCATGTTGTACTTCACGGCCGGGATGCCGGCGCGGGAAACGTTGCGCAGCATCTGGCAGATGTTGTCGATCTCGCGGTCGCGCTCCGGGCTCTTGCCCAGCAGGATGTTCGGGTTTTCGTTCCGCGTGATGTAGGCCGAGCTGAGCGGCAGCGGGACCATGTCCAGGTGCAGCCCGAACGATTCGACCCGCTCGCGCAGCTTGGTCAGGGCTTCCACCGACCAGGCGGCGTCCATCTTTGCCGACGGGAGATTGGAGCAGATGTTGTTGACCCCCAGCGCGGCCATGGTCTTTAGCACGGCGTCGGCGGTGGAATGCTGGGTGCCCAGTTTCAGGTTCGCCTTGCGTTTCGGCGCGGCGGAAGACGAGGCGGCGGGCGTGGCCACAGCCAGCGCGCCGGCGGCGGCATGTTCCAAAAAGTCGCGGCGTTGCATCGCTCAAGAGCTTTTCACGCCCGGGGCCGCCGCGTCAAGCGCCGCCCCTCCTGCTACATTGAGGAAAGCGCCATGGCGGCTTCCGATTCCAATCACGAAACCGAGATCAAGCTCCGCGTCCGGGACGCCGGGACCGGCCGCCGCCTCCTCAAGTCGGCGGGGTTTGGCGTGCTGCGCCGGCGCTTGTTCGAGCGCAACGTCCTGTTCGACACCCCGGCCGGGGACCTTCGCTCGCGGCGGTGTCTGCTGCGCGTGCGCCGGGCCGGGAGGCGCGCCATCCTGACATTCAAGGGGGCGCCGGAGGCCGGGCGTCACAAGTCGCGCGAAGAAATCGAGCTCGGTCTCGACGAACCGGAGCAATTCGAGGCGATTCTGGAGCGCCTGGGGTACCAGCCGGTTTTCCGCTACGAAAAGTTTCGCACCGAGTACGGCCGAAGCGGAGAACCGGGCGTGGCCACCCTGGACGAAACTCCGATCGGTTTCTTCTTCGAATTGGAGGGCCCCTCCGGCTGGATCGACCGGACGGCCGCCGAACTCGGGTTTGCCGAACCGGACTACATTCTGGCCAGCTATGCCACCCTCTACGTGGCGTATTGCCAGGAGCGTGGCATCCAGCCCACGGACATGACTTTTGGTACTGCGAATCCCAGTATTCCGCCCTGAAAATCACCCTAGTACCCCAATTCTCTCTTGTTCCTTCCCTGCAAGAATGTTATTCTCGGCTTGAGCAATCAGAGTCCTGGAGAGTATGGGAGTAACAGTACCATGCTCTCTCGCCTGTGGAAAGAGGAACGTTTGATGATTGGCAGTTTCATCGTTCTCATTGTCTCGCTGATCTTGTTTCTGTACTGGTTCCGCTACACCTGCCTGCTGATCCTGAGCGCCAAACCGGCCAGGGATTACGCCGGCCAGGTGGCGCAGATCAATCAGCTCGGGTTTCCGGGAGTGCGCGATCAACTGCGCGGTGCGACCGCGACGGTGAACCTGGCGAGGCTCGAGGCTTCGCTGGATCGCGACTACCGGCTGCTGAGCTGTCTGCTGCGCCAGGGCGCGGAGTCCTCCGAAGGAGGGGGCCTCGACCTGGAAGACCGGATCCTGCTGCTGGACTACAAGGTCATGAAACTTTGGTCCGCTCTAGCGCGGCCCATCGCCGCATCGCAAGCGCGGGGGGCGGTGGAGGAGATGTCCGACATCGTGGCCCATTTCGCAAATGTGATGGGCGAGCGTCAGGCGCTTGCTGTCGCAGTGCGATAGAGAAGACCATTCCGCAATCCTGGGCCTGTCGCCGCCGCGGCGCACAGGCCCTTTTCCTTTTTGTCCTAGAATAGAAGAGTGAGACCCGGCGAAGCGCTCCAATTATCCGTCACCAGACTCGATCGGGTCCGGCAGGAAATCTCCAAGATCATTGTCGGCCAGCAGGATGTCGTGGATGGCTTGCTCATCTCGCTGCTGGCGGGCGGGCACGTGCTGCTGGAAGGCGTTCCGGGTCTGGGCAAGACGACGCTGCTGCGGACGCTTTCGCGCGTCCTGCACCTGAAGTACTCCCGCATTCAGTTCACTCCCGACCTGATGCCGGCCGACATTGTCGGCAGCATGATGATCGAGGCCGACGAGCGCGGGGCGAAGTCGCTGCGCTTTCAGCCCGGCCCGATTTTCTCGAACCTGGTGCTGGCCGACGAAATCAACCGCGCCACGCCGAAGACCCAGTCGGCGCTGCTCGAAGCCATGCAGGAGCGCACCGTCACCTCGGGGACCACCACCCACGAGCTGGAACGGCCGTTCCTGGTGATGGCCACCCAGAACCCCATCGAGATGGAAGGCACTTATCCCCTTCCGGAAGCGCAACTCGACCGGTTTCTCATGAAAATCCTGGTGGAGTACCCGTCCCGGGAGGAATTGAACCGGATCGTCGAGCGCACCATTCAGCGGGAAGAGATCCCCCTGGACCGGATCATGGGCCAGGCGGAGATCCTCGATTTGCGGGCGGTGTGCCACGAGATCCTGGTTGCGCCCCATGTGCAGGACTTCGCCATCGATCTGGTGATGGCGACCCAGCCCGGCACGCAGTACGCACACCCGCTGGCAAACAAGTACATCCGCTACGGCAGCTCGCCGCGCGGCGCGCAGGCGCTGGTGGAATGCGGCCGGGTCTACGCGCTGCTGCGCTCGCGCCCGCACCTGAGCGCGGACGACATTCAGGCCATCGCCCTTTCCGTTCTGCGCCATCGCATCATTCTCAATTTCGACGCCCACGCCGACGGGCAAACTCCCGATTCGCTGCTCAAGGAGATCGTCCAGACGGTAAGAACGCCGGTCGCCTGAGCCGCCGCTGCGCGAGGTGTTGGACAGACTCCATGGCCACCCAGTCCCTCATCGACAAGAGCTTTCTGGAGAAGCTCGAACGGCTGGCGCTGCACTGGCAGAGGTCCTTCGCCGGCCTGGTGGGCGGTCACAACCGCTCCCACTTTCCGGGGCCCGGCCAGGAGTTCCTCGACCACCGGCATTTCCACCACGGCGACGACCTGCGGGCGGTGAACTGGCGCGCCTACCTGCGCCTGGAAAAACTGTTCCTGAAAATGTTCCAGGTGGAACCGCGCGTGCCGGTGCGCCTGCTGATCGATGTCAGCCAGTCGATGTCCACCGGCGCCATTTCCAAATTCGACTACGCCCGCCGGCTGGCCGCCGCGCTGTGCTACATCGGGCTGGTGCGGCTGGACGCGATCACCATCTACCCTTTCTCGGACCGCCTGGGCGACCCTTTCCTGTGCTGCGGCGGACGGCACCGCCTGGCCCCCACCGTGGATTACCTGGGCGGGCTCTCGACCGGCGGCCGGACCGGATATTTTGAAGTGGTGCGCCAGTTCGTCTCCGCCAGCCCGCAGCGCGGCCTGCTCATTGTCCTCTCCGATTTCCTGGACGAGCGGGATTGCACGCGGCCGCTTCAGTTTCTGGCCGACTTCGGCCACGAGCTGATGCTGGTCCACCTGTGGGCCGATGAGGACCGCACGCCGCCCTGGGACGGCGATCTGGAGCTGACGGACGCGGAAAGCGGCGAGCGGATGGAAATTGCCTTCGGGCCGGACGCGCGCCAGGCTTTTACCGCGACTTTCGACGAGTGGGCACGCTCGTTGCAGGAAGCCGTGGTGCGCGGGGGCGGCCGCTATGCCGGCCTGCCGACGTCGACCTCGATCGAAGACGCGGTCTTCGGTCCGCTGGTGCGCTCGCGAGGGATCGAGTAATGTTCTTCCTGAACCTGTCCCTCGTCGAATTTCTGGCGCTTGCTTCGGCGGCTTCGGCGGTGGTGGTGGCGCTGTACCTGCTCGACCGCTCGCGGCGGCGGCAGACGGTGGCTACGCTGCGCTTCTGGACCGTCGCCGAAAAGATCTCGCAGCTCAAGCACCGGCGCCGGATCCAGCAGCCCTGGTCCCTGATCTTGCAGTTGCTGAGCATTCTGCTGCTGCTGGCAGCCCTGGCGCAGTTGCGCTGGGGCTCGCCCGAGCGCGCGCTGCGCGACCACGTGATCGTGCTGGATACTTCGGCCTGGATGACCGCGCGCGGCCGCACGGGGACGCTGCTCGACGAAGCCAAGAGCGCGGCCCTGGCCTACGTGCGCGCGCTGCCCGCCTCCGACCGGGCCATGATCGTCCGCGCCGACGCCATCGCCGTGCCCGCCACGCGCTTCGAATCCAGCCGGGCCGAGTTGGAGGCGGCCATCCGCCAGACCGGCGCGAGTGCGGCCGGCCTGAACCTGGAAGGCGCACTGCAATTCGCCCGCCAGGCGCAGCGCCTGGAAGGCCGCACCGCGGGCGAGATTGTCTACGCCGGCGCGGGCCGGGTTCCCAAACAGGACACCCTGGCCTGGGCCGCGGTCCCCCGCCTGCGCGTGCTTCCGGTCAGCGAACCGGCGGAAAACTGCGGCCTGCGCAAGCTCAGCCTGCGCCGCTCGCACACCGACCCGGCGGTGTGGGAGATCTTCGTCGCGGTGCGCAACTACGGGCTGGTCCGGCACGATGTCCCGCTGACCCTGGACTTCGGCCACGCTCCCATCGGCTCCCATCGCTTCCGTCTCGCGCCCGGGGAAGAGCAAAGCGTCACGTTCCAATACCGCACCCGCGCCGGAGGCTGGCTGGAGGCGCGCCTGCCGATTCAGGACGCTCTGGCGGGCGACAACCGGGCGCTGCTGGAGGTCCCCGCGCAGCCGCCCGTCCGGGTGCTGGTGTACTCGGAAGAGCCGGACCTGCTGCGGCCCGTCCTGGGCGCCAATCCGAATGTGGATGCGGTTTTCGCGCGGCCCCAGGCCTACCGTGCGAAGGCCGGTGCGCGCATCGTGATTCTGGACCGCTTTCGCCCGCCGGCGCCCCCCGAGGCGGATGCGATCTGGATCGAACCTCTGGCAGGCGCGTCCCCGTTTGGCGTTCGCGCCAGCGTCAAGAACGCCCAACTGGAGCGCTGGCACGGCGAGAACGTGCTCGGCGCGGGGCTGCGCACGCGAGACCTGCCGCTGGCCGGCGCACAGGTCTTCTTCGCCGCTCCCGGAGATTTGCCCGTCGCCGACTGCGCCGCCGGGCCCGTGATCCTGGCCCGCCCGGGTAAGTACAAGACTGTGGCGATCGGTTTCCATCCCGGCCGCACGGCTATGCGCTTCGAACTGGCTACGCCCTTGGTGTTCGCCAACATCTTGCGCTGGATGACACCCGAGGTTATTCGCCGCTGGGAGCTCAACGGCGGCAGCGTCGGCACGGTCACGGCGGCGCTCGAGCCCGGAACCGACCCGGCGACCGTGCGGGTGCTGGCCGAAGGGGAACGTGCGCTGCCCTTAACCATACAAAGCGACACGCTGCGCTTCTTCACTGCCACGCCAGGCTCCGTGCGGGTCGTCGCCGGGGCGCGTGAAACCGTTTTCTCGCTGACGCTACCGGATGTCGCCGACGCCCGCTGGGAAACGCCGCGGGAAACGCCGCGCGGCGTTCCGCCCGCGGGCGGCCGGGGGCCGTCTTCGCGCGATATCTGGCAGGTGCTGGCCATGGCCGGCGCGCTGGGCCTGTTTGCCGAGTGGATGCTGTTCGGCCGCGCGGCTGTGCCGCGGAGGAAGACGGCATGAGTTTCGACCGCGCCTGGGTGCTGCTGTTCGCGCTGCTGCCGGCGGCTTGGGTGGTGTGGGAATGGCGCCGCCCGGTCCGCAAAAGTTCCCTGCTGCTGAAGGCCGGGGCCTTCCTGTGCGTGATGCTGGCCCTAGCCGAGCCGCGCCTGCGCGTTGTCGAAACCAAAGTGGCGGTGGCGGTCCTGGTGGACACCTCGGCCAGTGTTTCCGACGAAGACCTGGCGCGCGCGTCGCAACTGGCGTCTTCCATCGAGAGCGCCCGCGGACGGCACTTCACCCGGGTGGTTCCCTTCGCCCGCTCCTGGCGGCCGGCCGAGGCCGGCGAGCGGGCCAGCGTCTGGAAACTGCGCCATACGGCGGGAGAGCCGGGCCAGGCCACGGATCTGGAATCCGCGCTGCGGGAAGGCATCGCCACGCTGCCGGCGGGGCTGGCGCCGCGGGTGGTGCTGATTTCCGACGGCAAGGAGAACCGGGGCAGTGTCGCGCGCGGCGCCGCGCTGGCGCAGCAATTGGGTGTGCCGGTGGACACTTTCGCGCTGGCCGGCCGCCCCAAGCCGGGCCTGACCATCGAGACCGTGACCATGCCCGCGGTGGCTTTCACCGGCGAGAAGTTCGCCATCGACCTGGCGGTGATTTCTCCGCGCCGCTCGGCCGGCGTGGTCGAGATTACAGCCCAGGGTAAGACCCTCGGAGCCAGCCCGGTGGCGATCGAAGCCGGCGCGAACCACTTGCGCGTGCACGCCAGCATCAGCGAGCCCGGCGCCATCGACGTGGCGGGCACGATTCGCGTCCCCGGGCTGGGCGACACACGCTTCAGCCAGGCGCTGGCGCTGCGGCGTCCCAAGCTCCTGTACGTCTCCGACGATCCGGCGGACGCCGGCAGGCACCTGCTGGGCACCTTGCGCGCGGCCCAATTCGACATCGACGCCGGCCGGGATGCCCTCACGCCGAAGCTGGACGACTATCAGCTCGCGGTGTTCAACAACTGGGACCTGGAATCGCTGCCCGCCTCGCGCAAGACCGGCATCGAGGAGTATGTTAAACAGGGCGGCGGCCTGCTGGTGATCGGCGGCGACCGCAACATTTACCTGGAACGCAAGCGCACCGAAGAGGACCCGCTGGAGCGCGCCATGCCGGCCAAGCTGGCGCCCCCGCGCTCGCCCGAGGGCACCTGCGTGGTGCTCATCATGGACAAGTCCTCCTCCATGGAGGGCCGCAAGATGGAGCTGGCGCGGCTGGCGGCCATCGGCGTGGTGGAGAACCTGCGCGCGGTGGATATGCTCGGCGTGCTGATCTTCGACAACTCGTTCCAGTGGTCGGTGCCCATCCGGCGGGCCGAGGACCGCGCCCTGCTGAAGCGCCTGGTGGCCGGCATCATGCCCGACGGCGGGACGCAGATCGCGCCCGCGCTGGCCGAGGCGTATCGCCGGGTGCTGCCCGTCAAGGCGACGTTCAAGCACATCGTTCTGCTGACCGACGGCATCTCCGAGGAAGGCGATTCCATCAGCGTGTCCAAAGAAGCCGGCTTGCAGCGCGTCACCATCTCGACGGTGGGCCTGGGGCAGGATGTGAACCGCGCGTACCTGGAGAAGGTCGCGACCTTCTCCAAGGGCAAGGCTTACTTCCTGACCGATCCCTCGGGGCTGGAACAGATTCTGCTGCGCGACGTGCTGGAGCATACCGGGTCCACGGCGGTGGAAAAGACCGTGACTCCGGCCGTGCTGCGGAAGGTCGAGTTGCTGGAAGGCGTGGCCATGGAAAGCGCGCCGGCGCTGAAAGGCTATGTGCGATTCATCGCCAAGCCGACCGCGGAGACCATTCTGCGGGTGGACGACAAGGACCCGCTGCTGGCGCGCTGGCAGTACGGATTGGGCCGCTCCATCGTCTTCGCGTCCGATGCCAAGAGCCGCTGGGCCCAGGGTTGGGTGAGTTGGAAGGGGTATGACCGGTTCTGGGCCAACGTCGCCCGCGACTTGCTGCCGCACTCGCAGGCCGGCGAGGCGCGAGTCGAGTACGACAGCGCCAGCGGCGAGTTGGTGGTGGACTACCTGCTGGGCCGGCACATCGAAGCGCCCGCCGCGGCGCCGGACATCTTCGTCTTCGGCCCCGACGGGTTCCAGCGGCCGGTGGAGGTCCGCAAGGTGGCCGAAGGCGCCTGGCGCGGCCGCGTCGCGGTGGGCGACCGCCAGGGCCTGTTCCGCATTCGCCCGCTGGCCGATTCGCGGGCCTTCCCCGAGGTCGGGCTCTATCGCGCGGTGGACGAACTGCGAGAGTACGGCAACGACGAACCGCTGCTGCGCCGCGTGGCCGAGTTCACCGGCGGCGGTTTCAACCCCCGGCCGGCCGACGTGTTCGACTCCGGCGGGCGCGCCATCCCGGCCACCCTGCGCCTCTGGCCGCTCCTGCTGGGGCTGGCCATCCTGCTCAACCTGGCCGAGCTAATCCTCCGCAAATGGCGCGGCGTCCTCGAAACCCTAATTCGGTGACAGGCTACTCTTTCCCCAATTCTTTCTTCGATAAGTTCAACGCTATCAACAAATCTCCGAGCCAGAATTGGGGAAAGAGTAGCCTGTCACCGAATTTGGTATGCTCGGGCTGGGGGAGGTGTTGGGCGTGTCTGATCGCAGATCTTTTCTCCAGACTTTGGCCGGGTTGCCCGTCGTGAGCGGGCTGGCGCCGGCCCGGCGCGACTACCTCAAGGAACTCGGCGTGCGCCCGTTTTTGAACGCGGCCGGCACCTACACCATGCTTACGGCTTCCCTGATGCCGCCCGAAGTGGTGGGCGCCATCGAGTATTGTTCGAAGCATTACGTTCGTCTGAATGAACTGCACGAAGCGGTGGGCCGGCGCATCGCCGAGTTGATCGGCTGCGAGGCCGCCATGGTCACCGCCGGCGCCGCCAGCGCGCTCACGGTCGGCACGGCCGTCTGCATGACCGGCAAGAACCAGGAGTTCATCCGCCGTCTGCCCGACACTACCGGCATGAAGAGCGAAGCGATTATCCAGAAGTCGCACCGCTACGGCTACGACCACGCCGTCCGCGCCTGCGGCGTCCGCTTCGTCGAGGTCGAAACGCGCGAGGAACTGGAGCGCACCGCCGGCCCTAGCACAGCCCTGATGCTGTTCTTCAACGACGC